>CAZQER010000042.1:0-9373 GCA_964592095.1 uncultured archaeon | reverse complement strand
TTTGGAAAGAAATACAATTAATACCATTCCGCCTACTGTCACGAAAGCAAAAATACAGAAATAAATGAATGACAATATTCTATTTCTAAGATTATCCCTGTGTTCCATTGGTGGTTTTTCTTTTCCTTCATTAAACATTTTAATATAAATTTTATAATTATAAAATATTTATTCAATAAAAAATAATAAATTTAACTATATAAATGGCAAAAGAGATTCGTGTTGCAATAGTTGGTGTTGGAAACTGTGCATCATCACTTGTCCAGGGTATTGAGTATTATAAAGATATTGATGAAAATTCTCCTTTAGTTCCTGGACTAATGCATAATGTTATTTCCGGTTACAGAATATCTGATATAAGATTTGTTGCTGCCTTCGATATTGACTCAAAAAAGGTTGGTAGAGATTTGTCAGAGGCAATATTCTCAGAACCAAACTGTACTATAAAATTTTCTGATGTACCTCGGTTGGATGTTGAAGTAAAAAAGGGTCCTGTTCTTGATGGTGTTGCTGAAACTACAAAAGATAAGTTTACTATCAATCACAAAGAAAAGCCAGTTGATATATATAAACACCTAAAGGAAACAAAGACAGATATACTTATAAATTATCTCCCAGTAGGCTCAGAGGAAGCTACGAGATACTATGCAGATGAATGTCTTAAGGCTGGGGTTGCATTTATAAATGCAATACCGGTTTTTATTGCGTCTAATGAAAAATGGGTAAAAAGATTTGAGAAAAATAACCTGCCCCTGATTGGAGATGATATAAAATCACAACTTGGAGCAACAATACTCCACAGAATACTTACCAGATTATTTGTTGATAGAGGAATAAAATTGGACAATACATATCAATTGAATGTTGGAGGTAATACAGATTTCTTGAATATGTTGGAGAGAAAAAGACTTAAATCAAAAAAGATAAGTAAAACTCAATCTGTGCAATCACAACTTCCAATACATCTACCTGTAGATGATATACATATAGGTCCATCAGACTATATTCCGTGGTTAAAAGATAAAAAGATTGCATTTATAAGAATGGAGGGGAGAAAATTTGGTGATGTTCCAATAAATATTGAAATAAGATTGGATGTTGAGGATTCTCCAAACTCAGCGGGTGTTATGGTGGATGCAATAAGATGTGCAAAGATAGCTCTTGATAGGAGTATAGGAGGTACTTTATTAAGTATATCTTCGTATTTCATGAAATCACCACCAATTCAATATCCAGATTCTGTCGCAAGAGAGATGGTTGAAGAATTCATTGCTGGTAGGAGGGAGAGATAAAAATTGATTGGGATGGTTTTGGTATTTAATGTTTTGATATTTATTAATATATTAATATATCATTTTATAATGATTAATAATGATGAATTAATATAAACGATTAAATAAAGATGAAAATTGAGGGGGGGAATGTAAAGATATACATAGGTGAAATAATTGAGGAGGACGAATGGGATGAAAAGATAGGACCGAATCCAAAACCTGGAGTTACTGACCTAAGGGGATGGGACAGAAAACTCTTGAATAGATATAAAGCAAAGTATAATTCATATATAAAGCAGTGTCAATTCTGTGCCTTTGGGCCGTGTGACCTATCAATGGGTAGGAGGGGGGCATGTGGGATAACGCTAGATAAACAAATGGCAAGAGAGAACCTATTTTTAACAATCACAGGTGCTGCAGCACATACAGCACATGCAAGGCATGGTTTGCATACACTAATTAAAAAATTTGGTAGAAATACACCGTTAGATGTTGTTATGAATAGTGAGGTTCAGGCTCCATGGGTTCATTTAGTAATGGGGATGAAACCAAAAACACTTGGAGATTTGGAGAAGGCATTGGATTATGTAGAGGAGCAACTAACCCACTTACTGTCCTCATTGCATATGGGTCAGGAATCCTCAGATTTTGACTTTAACTCAAAGGCATTGCATGCAGGAATGATGGATCATCTCGGAATGGAAATTGCAGATATATCTCAGATTGCTGCATTAAATTTTCCAAAGGGAGAACCCAAACCAGAATTTGTTGATATAGGTTTCGGCACAGTAGATAAAGAGAAGCCGGTGGTTCTATGTATCGGGCATAATGTCTCAACCGGAACTGAGATTATTGATTATGCAGCAGAGAATAACAAGGATGTTGAAATTGCAGGAATCTGTTGTACTGCTTTCGATTTGGGGAGATATAATAAAAGAACAAAGATAATTGGTCAGTTATCATATCAACTACCTTTTGTACGCTCCGGTATAGCAGATGTCATAGTACTGGATGAACAATGTATAAGGGTTGATACTGCAGAGAACGCAGAAAGGTTGGGAATTCCTGTAATTGCAACATCAGATAAAAATGTTGGGGGATTTCCAAACATGTCTGAGGAGGATGCTGATAAGATTGTTCAAATGCTTATTTCTGGTGAGATTAAGGGGGTTTACATAACAGATTTGGAAAAGGCTGGAGAGGTTGCTGTAAAAACAGCAATTGAGATTCATAAGAGGGGCAAGAAGAAACTCGATATCTCAATTGAGGATGCAAAAGGGTGTGTTTCTTGCGGTCTCTGTACTCAGGCATGTCCTGTGGGTAATGATGTAAAAAGGATTGTTTCAAGCATAAACTATCACTACAATAAGGTTGAATTAAAATACAAACCAATAAAAAAGAAAGAGTCAATAGATATATCAAAAGAGATTGCAGAATGTATCCAGTGTAGCCTCTGCTCCAAAAATTGTCCAAATGATATTGATGTGTGCTCAATAATAAAAGATTTAAAGGAAGGAAAGGACATAGATAAAAAATTAATTGCCAGTTGCATTAGTTGTGGATTGTGTTATCAGAACTGTCCAAAGGACATCAATATACCGGAGATATTTTCGGAATTAAAGGGTGAGGATAGGAAGGATGAAATAATAGAACCATTAAATAAGGATGAAGTTGTTGATGCATTAGGTGAATGCCTGTTCTGTGGGAGGTGTGAGTCATGGTGTCCACAGGGAATCCCATTGGTATCTATATTCTCAAAGATTTATAAGGAAAGATTTGAGAATGATAAGGCAAGAATAAACCCGGGGAGAGGGGCAATTCAGGATGTTGAAATAAGAGAGGTTGGAGCACCCATAGTATTTGGTGAAATTCCAGGAATTATCGCACCGGTTGGTTGTTCACTCTGGCCAAATGGTGGTAAGGAATTGGGAGAGATTATTGAAGAATTCCTTAAAAGGAATTATATTGTAGTAACATCTGGTTGCTCGGCTATGGCACTTGCAACAGATTACTCTGGAACACATAATCTATATGAGAAATATGGTGGGGAATTTAATGGCGGGAATCTGATAAATGTAGGATCCTGTGTTGCAAATGCACATATTACGGGGGCAGCAATGAAGGTCGCTCATATATTTGCAAGGAGACCATTGAGAGCAAATTTTGAAGAGATTGCTGACTATATATTAAATAGGGTTGGTGCAGTTGGACTTGTATGGGGAACCATGTCTCAGAAGGCAGTTTCAATAGGTGCGGGAGTAATGAGACTCGGTATACCTGTTATATGGGGTCCGAGTGGGAAGAAATACAGAAAGGAGTTGCTTAGTGATGAAAATACTGACTGGAGTGTATTTGATACAAGAGGTAAAGGAAGATATGATGTAGGACCGGTTCCGGAGCATCTCAGTTATGTTGCCGAAACAAAGGAGGAGGTTATGACTCTGATACCAAAATTATGCATGAGGGCAAGCGATGGGATAAAGGGTAGACAGATAAAACTTGCACATTACATTGATATATATGAAAAAACATATAACAAATTGCCAGATGATATTCACAAATTTGTAAGAACAGAGGCTGATATTCCGTTAACGGAAAAGGATAGATTAATGGAGATTTTAAAGGAGAAGGGATGGGAGCCAGTGGAAAAGATTCCAGACCCAACACTACTTAAACGACTATCTGGAGAAAGGGGGATTGGATAAGATGGATGATATACCTGTCAAAGTAGGGATTGTTTATGAGGGAGAGAGGATAAGAAGACCTGAAACATTTTTAGAGTTAGGTGGGTCAAAGGTAAAATATAAGGCTGAATTGGTGCAAGTTAGAAAGGAGAATGAAATAAAGGATGGAAATGTTATATTGATTGGAAAGGATATTCCAGATTTTGATGAGGGTTCAACAGCACCATTTGGCATTCTTGTTGAGGTGTATGGAAAAAAGATAGAAAAGGACTTGGAGGGAGTTATTGAGAGGAGAATTCACGACTTTCTAAATTATGTTCAGGGCTTCATGCATTTAAATCAGAGATATGATATATGGTGCAGAGTGAGTAAAGATGCAAAGAATGTGGGGTTGAGATTTGAGCATCTGGGAAAGGCTCTTATGGGTTTGATGAAGGCAGAATTTAATTTTATAGAGAAGATACAGGTAACATTTATTACAGATGAAAAGAGTGTTAAGGAGTTGTATGACAAAGCAATAAGGATATATGAGGAGAGGGATTCGAGAGTGAGAGGTATGAGGGATGAAGATGTTGATGAGTTTTATGGATGCACATTGTGTCAATCATTTGCTCCGAATCATGTCTGTATAATATCACCACAGAGGATATCTCTCTGTGGTGCTATAACATGGATTGATGCAAGAGCAGCAGCAAGAGTTAATCCAGATGGACCAAACTTTTCAGTTCCTAAGGGTGAGGTTTTAAATGAAAGAGTTGGGGAGTATTCAGGAGTAAATGAGGCAGTTAAACAATACACAAATATGGCTAATGATAGATTTTATATGTATAGTATGTTTGGGCACCCCCATACATCCTGCGGATGTTTTGAAGCCATTGCATTTTATATACCTGAGGTTGATGGTATAGGTATTGTAGATAGACACTTTACAGAGAATGCCGTGAACGGTCTTACATTTTCAACAATGGCAACACAGACCGGTGGTGGAGAGCAAAAGGAGGGGTTTCTTGGTTTTGGTTTAGAATGGATGAATTCTGGTAAGTTTTTTTATGCAGATGGTGGATGGAACAGGATAGTTTGGTTACCATCACATCTGAAAGAGAGGGCAAAAAATGCAATTCCGAAGGAATTGTATGGTAAAATCCCAACTGAAAAGGAGGTTAAAAATCTAAATGAACTTGAGACTTATCTCAGTGAAAAGGGACATCCAGTTATGAAACGCAGGATAACTGATGATATGAAAGAGAAGGTTATGAATTATATAATTGAACGGGATGGTGAGATATATCCAGACGAAGCAGCTAAGGATTTGAGTATTACAGAAGAACAATTGATGAAGATAATAGAGAAATTACAGGAGGAGGGAATACTTGAATAAAAATGGAAAAGGTAAAGAAACCGTTAAAATTAAAAATAAAGAAACCGTTAAAGGTAGATGATAAGAAAATATCGGAAGAGAAATCTGAGGCAATACTAACATCTCCAGAGATGTCATTGTATGGGGGGGGTGGAATAAAAATAATATTTCAGAATGCAAAGATACATGCAGAGAAGGTAATAATCAGAAAGGTTGAGAAATAGCATAATACAAAAAATATGAAATGGGTTTAGTTATTGCGGTTACTGGAAAGGGAGGTTCTGGAAAGACATTAATCTCAACATTGCTTATAAGGTATCTCGTGGAGAATAAAAAGAAATTTGTTTTGGCCATAGATGCTGATCCAGATGCAAATCTTGCAGAATCGCTTGGTGTTGAATATAACAAAACGGTTGGTGATATAAGAGAGGAATTAAGTGTTAATCCTCCACCGATAGGAATTGAAAAGAAAAAATATCTTGAATCAAAGATTTTTGAGGCAACCGTAGAAACAGAGGGTTTTGATTTGATAGTTATGGGCAGACCAGAAGGACCCGGATGTTATTGTGCAATAAACCATATGTTAAGGGAGATTATTGATTTAACAACAAACGCGTATGAATTTACTGTAATAGATGCTGAGGCGGGTTTAGAACATCTTTCAAGAAGGACAACACAGAATGCAAACATAATGTTGATAGTAACAGACCAGTCAAAGAAGGGCTTTCATACAGCAAATACAATAAAAAAGATGATTAAGGGGTTTGAAATAGATGTTGAGAGGCTCTATTTGATAATAAATAAATATAGTGATAATCTTAAAAACACAATAAATAAATCAATAAAAGAAATAGGAATTGAGGTGTTAGGGAGGATACCGTTGGATGAAGAGGTTGAGAGATTTGATTCGGAGGGTATTCCTTTAATTAGACTTCCAGAGAGTTCAATCGCCTATAAAGAATCCAATAATATATTCAAGAGATTATTTGATTAAGAAATGAATATTAAGATGATTAAGGAAATGAGGCTTCTCAGAGAGATGCTTGAGGAAATGGATGAAATAGAAATAGAGAATCTTGATATGGATGTAGATGAATTTGATATAGAACTTCTACCTCAGATGATAATCAAAAGGGTGATAGAATTGAGGAAAGGAATTAAACCCTTTAAATTTAAATCTTTAACAGAAAAATTCAAATATAGAATCAGTGAGGTTACCCTTGGTGCAACAAGTGATAATGGAGGAACAAGGGATAGAGAATTGAAGATTGGTGGTGAAACATCCATGCCAGCATACTTCTTCAATGGAGAGTTTCCAAACTATATTGTTATTTCTCAAGATGTTTTTGATATACCAATTCCCCTTCCAAGTTTTGTAAGGGAACATTTCAAGGATTCTATATCAGACCCATCTGAGTGGGCTAAATTAAGGGTTAAAAAATTCAATGCAGAGATGATAACATTGCATATGGTAAGTACCGACCCGTTGGTAAATGATACACCCATTAAAGAGGCATGTAAAACAATAGAGGATGTCCTTCAGGCAGTGAAGGTTCCCATTATCATCGGAGGTTCTGGAAATCCAGAGAAGGACCCAGAATTGTTAGAGAAGGCGGCAGAGATATGTCATGGTGAAAAAGTCCTTTTATCTTCAGTAGATTTGGATATGGACTACAAAAGGGTTGCAAATGCTGCTATTAAATATGACCATTCAATTCTATCTCTAATATCAATGAATCCGGATGAGATGAGAAGATTGAATAGAAATCTGATGAATATTGGTGTTAAAGAGGATCATATCGTGATGGATCTGTTTACTGGTGGTGTTGGTTACGGTATTGAGTATTCAATCTCTGCAATGGAGAGATGCAGGCTTGCTGGCTTGAAGGGAGATAAAAGCCTTTCAATGCCCATTGCATCTGCAACATCAAATGCGTGGAGTGCAAGAGAGGCATGGATGAAAAATGATGAATGGGGTCCAAGAGAACTGAGAGGTCCTCTCTGGGAATCAATAACTGCATTAATTGCAATGCTCTCTGGTGCTGATTTGTTTATGATGCTTGACCCATCAGCAATAAAAATGGTTAGGATTGCATCAGAATATATATTTGGAAAAGAGAAACCTTCTGATGAATTTGAATATAGATCATGGATTAAAATATAGAATGGTTAGACTAACTGCTCTACAATTATATTCATATCTGCCCAAAAAGAACTGTGGTAAATGTGGGGAAGATACATGCATGGCATTTGCTATGAAACTCATTGAGAGAGAGAAGCAGGCATCTGATTGTCCTGAACTCACAGAGGATGGATTAAAAAAATTGGTTGATATTCTTACACCCCCAGTCAGGGATGTTAGATTTCATAAAAAAGAAAGAGAAATTGTAATTGGTGGCGAGGAGGTGATGTACAGACATGAATTGAAATTTTTTAATCAAACAAAGATTATGCTTGATATAAGCGATTTAATGAATGATAAAGAGATAAAGAAAAGAATAGATTTTGTTAAAGAATTTGAGTTTGAGAGGATAGGGGAAAAATTGAAGATGGATGGAATAGCAATTAGATGTGCATCAGATGATACAGAAAGATATAAGAGTATAGTCAGATATATATCCGATATCTATGATGGTCCTATAATGCTGTGTTCGTTTAAACCAGATATCTTAGGAGATGCTATTGATTGTATTAGTGATAGAAAACCACTTCTATACGCTGCAACAAAAGATAACATAGATGATATGATGAAAATTGCTATTAAATATGATGTCCCACTTGTGATATATGAAGAAGATTTAAGTACTATTGGAACCATGACGAGGAAATTAAACTCAATGAACTTTAATCAGATAGTCATGGACATGGGATTTGACCCAAGAAGAGGAAATCTTGGTAAATCATTAAATAGATTTGCAATGGTTAGAATGTCTGCAATTAATGGTACAAAGGAGTTGGGATATCCCCTGATGGTATCTACAGTTCCAATCTATGGTGATTGTGGGAAGGATATTACCTTGGAATTTTATGAATCAAATATAGCATGCATACTGCTACATAGATTTATAAGTCTACTTGTTGTTCATACAATGAATCCATGGAGCATAATTCCTTTACTTGTTTTGAGGCAGAATATATATGCTGACCCCAGAATAGAACCATCTGCTGAACCAAAATTATATGAAATCAACAATCCTGATGAAAACTCACCGGTCCTTCTGACAACAAACTTTGCATTGACATACTTTAATGTATCAAGTGATTTAGAGAATGCGAAGATTCCTGCATATCTATTGGTTATAGATACAGAAGGACTAGCGGTCGCTGTATCTCTTGCTGCAGGAAAATTGACACCAACGGGTATTAAAAGGGCATTAGAGGAAAACGATGTTGATAAAAGGGTCAAACATAGAAAACTCATAATTCCAGGACTTGCAGCAAGATTAAAGGTGGTTATAGAGGAAAAGACTAAATGGGATGTTGTGATAGGGCCAACAGATTCTTCACAGATTGGAGGTTTTTTAAAAGAACGGTGGAAAAATGGCTGTTAGTCTGATGGAGATATATGAATTATTACCGAAAGAAAACTGCGGGAAATGTGATTATGAGAATTGTATGGTTTTTGCAATGAAACTTCTAAAAGGGGAAGAAAATATAAAAAAATGTTCTCCTCTTTATGAAAATGAAAAATACAGAGAAAATAGAGGTAAATTGGAAACCATTATTTCTATGATAGATGGGGCTGAAAAGACGGGTTTATTGATTAATGAAAATACATGCAACGGCTGTGGAAATTGTGTTATTGCATGTCCTGTAGCACCGATGAGTGATACGGGTGCTGAAAGTGGTAAGGGTCCAACTACGAATGATGTAGTTCTTAGGGTAATTAATGGAAAGGTAAAGATTATAAATCTTGAAAGATGCAGGAGGATTGAGGGGGAGAAAACATGCAGAGTATGTGCTGATGTCTGCCCTACAGATTCCATAGAGTTTGTTTAATTCTTTTCTTGTCGTATTATAAAGCATATACTTCTTTGAAATTGAGATTGCACCCGCAT
>CAZQER010000041.1:0-9980 GCA_964592095.1 uncultured archaeon | reverse complement strand
ATGTCCAGCAGGTGCAATTACCATTTCTGAATAGATTTTTAGTGCACATATATTGGGGTGTCTAAATTTCAATCACCCCTTTGTATTAACTCTTTGTATTATTATATCTCATATTTCTATACTTTGTGTTTCCTTTTCAGTCTTGAGAACAACAAATATTTCTGTTGTCTTTACTATACTGTAATCACTCCTTATTCTAAATACCAAATTGGCAATCTCTCTAATATCCCTACCTCTAACCTTCAAGAAGACATCATATTGACCCCCAATTGCATGCGCCTCCATAACATTCGGTATTTTTGTAAATTCCTCCAGAATTCTCTCATCGTGTCCATCAAATTTTATGGCTATGAAACAGAGGGTGGTTTTCCCTATCTTGTTATAATCTGGGATAAATGCTTCCTTCAGTATTCCACCTTCAATAAGTTTACCTTTTCTGTGATATATGGTTGATATAGAGAGTTTCCTGTTTAGATTATTATTTACAATATCTCTCAAATCTTCCATATCTATATAAGGATTTTTCTGAAGTTCATTTATTATTTCCCTGTCAATATTATCCAGCATTTCAGCCATTTTACCCATTTTGATATTTGATTTCATAATTTTTTTAATAATTTTCAATTTATATTATAAAAATTATTGTCAATATATTTAAATATTAAATCCATCTTTATAAAATATCAAATTGTAAAATAAATTATAAAGAGGGTGTCAGAATGAGTGAGGTTGGAAAGCAAATCAGAATGGAGAGGATTGTTGATAGAGAAACAAAAAAGACAGTGATTGTACCACTTGATCATGGAGTGGGTATGGGTCCAATCAAGGGTTTGATTGATATGAGGGAAACAGTAAGTAAGATTGCATCTGGTGGAGCAAACGCTGTAATAATGCACAAGGGTTTGATTAAGGCAGGTCATAGGAGTCATGGCAGGGATATAGGTTTGATAATTCATTTATCAGCCTCAACATCCCTAAGTCCTGATCCATTAAAGAAGGCTATTGTCACAGATGTGGAGGAGGCAATAAAACTGGGTGCTGATGCAGTAAGCATTCATGTAAATATTGGCTCTCAGGGGGAATACAAGATGATAAAGGAATTAGGAGAAACAGCAAAGAAATGTAGGGATTGGGGAATGCCTCTGTTGGCTATGATGTATCCAAGAGGTGAAAAAATAAAATCAGAGCATGATGTTGATGTCATAAAGATAGCAGCAAGGGCGGGGGCTGAACTTGGTGCAGATATCATAAAGACAAACTATCCTGGAAGCATTGATGAGTTCAGAGAGGTAGTCAAAGGATGTCCCGTTCCCGTAGTAATTGCAGGAGGGCCAAAAATAGAAAATGATAGAGATTTACTTAGAATGGTAAGGGACTCAATAACCGCTGGTGGTTCTGGAGTTGCTATTGGGAGGAACATATTTCAACATAAAAATCCTACAAAGATGGTAAAGGCAATATCGAAGATAGTTCATGAAAATTATAGTGTTGATGAAGCGTTAAAGGAACTTGAATCTAAATAAAATAAAAAATGAAAGAACTATGGATTCATATTGATGCTGACTGGAGTAAAGAAAAAAAAAAGGTAATAACCGGAATAGAGTCGGGATTTGTAACATTTTTTGTGGAGAATTTGAAGATTTTAGATAAAATAAAGGAACTTGCTGCCGTGAGAACTGCGATCAGAGTTAAGGATAATATTTTAGATTTTGATGGAAAAGCAGATATCCTAATCTCTGATAATGAATTACCAAAACTCAAAAAATCGAAGAGGGGTTTTGAGATAGATATAAAAGAGAGGAGGGATGAGAGAAAGGCAATTAACATGCTTAAAAATCTTGAGTATTTGGTGATATCAACTAATGGAGATATAATACCGTTAGAGAATATAATCTCAGAAGCACAAGGTATGAGCAAGATAATTGTAAAAATTACTAATTTGAAAGATGTAAAAACAGTATTAAATGCATTAGAGGTCGGTGCGGATGGTGTTCTATTCAAACCCAAGGATAATAAGGATGTAAAAAAGATTATCGCTCTAATGAAAGAACTGGAACAGGAGAGGATTGAGTTAAAAACAGCGAGTATTACAAATATAAAACCAACGGGAATTGGAACAAGGGTATGTGTCGATACATGCTCTCTTATGAATGTTGGCGAAGGTGCGTTAATAGGTTCACAATCAAATGCACTGTTTTTGGTGCACAGTGAGAGTGTTGAAAACCCTTATGTTGAGACAAGACCATTCAGAATTAATGCCGGTGCAGTTCATGCATATATCCTCTTACCGAATGGAAGAACGAAATATTTATCTGAATTAAAGGCAGGTGATGAGATTCTTGTTGTTAGTAAGGATGGTGAAACAAGAACTGCTATTGTAGGGAGGTTAAAGGTGGAGGAGAGACCTCTTTTATTGGTAGAGGCAAAATGTGATGGAAAAAGATTAAATACATTACTTCAGAATGCGGAGACAATAAGGCTCGTAAAAGAGAATGGTGAGCCAATATCTGTAGCACAACTCAAAATTGGGGACAGAGTTTTGGTTTATATATCTAAGGGTGGAAGACACTTTGGAAAAAGGATAGACGAAACGATAATTGAAAAATGAAAGAAACAATTGAAAATTTAACAAGGGCATTATTGGAGAAAGTCAAACAAGAAATTGAAAAAGAGAAGTAACGAATCTTTTGATGATATAAAGGTGGAATTTATTGTGCCAACTACCCTTGCGATACAATAGAAAACTTAAAGGCAGCGATTGCCAAAAGGTTAAGAGTCATAGGTGTTGCAGAGAGACATCATGAAGAAAGGTATAAAAATTGTTGGCGGAGGGTAAGGAAAGACCGTATTTAGGAGAGAAAGGGAGGCTTACTTGGTCTGTAGAAAATGTGGCTATGTTCATTATGGAGAGGAACCGCCAGATGAATGTCCATCATGTTTGCATCCAAGAAACTACTTTCAGATTAAATGTGAGGAGTACTAAACTCTCTCAATTTTTGATTGGAATAAAGATACCTGCTTTTGTCTTAGTGCGAAGCGAGCAAAAGCAAGTGGAGAGTGCGAGGGGTTGTCATAATATATTGTATACACTTCAAGTATTCTACAGCCACTACCTCTCTCTTACAAGCAAATACGCAAATATTGATGTTATCAATAAAATCAATATTCCAATAGACTCTGCTGGAAATTCGTTTACTGATGGAGCCGGCGGTCTTGGGTTTGAAGGGGTGATCGTCTTGTCTGCGTTGCCATCGCCATCTGAATCTACTTGGGGATCTTCTCTATTGTTTGGATACAAATATGCTATTGATTATGTGGAGTTAGAATATCATGGCGATTACGAACTGAAGGAGCCTGCAAGAATAAATCTCACAATAACCCATTGGGTTAAAGGGATAGCATTTGACAATGAAAGGAGTTATCTAATTGAGGTAATAACATGAATCATCTTGGGAACAGGGGTCAGGCAGGTCCGCTGGGAGAGGACATGGTTTCCATAATAGTCACTGTTCTTTCTATATCCGTGATTCTAATTTCACTAAATAATTTTTTTACAAATGAATTTTTAGATTACGACAGAATTAATGCCTATGAAACGGCATGGTTACTGGCAGATGTAATTGCATTAAGGTATTCATACAATGATTCATCTAATATTTATTATCCAAGATTGCTTGATATAAATAAGTTGTGTAATGAATGTATACTAAAAAAGGATACTCCGTATCTACATGATAAAGGAGTTATATAATGAAAAAAACACTCCGTTCGTGTAACTCTAATATTGATAATCTCAATGAGTCAAAGGTAACGATATTACCTGTTGCAATAAGGATCAATGATACTGACATACGTGCAGGAATTATCAAGATAAAAATCAAATAAAGATGATTTATAGATATTTTTATAAATAGAATACATATATTAGGTTATGTATCATGGTAGAATTACAAAACACAGAAAGAAGAGAAAATTCCATAGGGGTGGTATACCTGTAGAGACAAAAATAGGTAAGGAGAAGAAAAAGAATGTAAGGACAAAGGGTGGCGGGTCAAAACTAAAATTAATTTCTACCGAATATGCAAATGTTGTTATTAATAAGAAGGCGCAGAAATGCAAAATCATCGGTTTTGTGGAGAATCCCGTAAATCAGGATTATTCAAGAAGGGGAATTATAACAAGGGGTGCTATAATAAAGGTCAAAACACCAAATAAAAAGGAGATAAAAGCAAAGGTTACTTCAAGACCAGGACAGGACGGTGTTGTAAATGCGATTTCTTTATAATTTATAAAATGGTCAAGCGTAAGATAAAAATTTTTGACACTACATTAAGGGATGGTGAACAAACACCAGGGGTTGCCCTGACCATAGAAAAGAAGGTTGAATTGGCGCATGCCTTAGCAGATTTGGGTGTTGATATTATTGAAGCAGGATTTCCCATAAATTCAGAGAGTGAATTTGATGCAGTTAGGAGAATCTCCAAGGAGGTGGATACCACAATATGCGGTCTTGCAAGAGCATTGAAGCAGGATATAGACAAATGCATAGATGCAGATGTTGATTTAGTGCATACCTTTATCTCAACATCACCTCAACATTTAAGATATCAGATGAATAAGAGTGAGGATGAGGTATACGAAATGGCAATAAATGCGGTAGAATATGTAGCAAGTCATGGAATTGCATGTATGTTTTCTCCAATGGATGCTACTAGGAGCGAATTGAACTATCTAATAAAGGTCTGCAAGGGTGTTGAAAAATCGGGAGCAGAGATTATTAATATACCAGATACTGTTGGTATTATGTATCCCTCACGGATGAAATCACTCATAGAGAAAATCAGAAAGGAAATCGGTATTGATCTGGATGTTCATTGTCATAATGACTTTGGAATGGCTGTTGCAAATACATTGGCAGCAGTAGAGGCCGGTTGTGATGAGGTGCAGGTGGCAGTAAATGGCCTAGGTGAGAGGGCAGGGAATGCAGATTTAGAACAGGTGGTTATGGCATTGGAGATACTGTATGGAATAAAAACTAACATTAAGACGAAGAGGATATATCCCGTTAGTAAAATGGTTGAGAGATTTACTGGAATTAGATTGATGCCAAATTTTCCCATTGTAGGTGATAATGCATTTGCTCATGAATCTGGAATTCATGTGCATGCTGTTCTGAAGAAACCAATAACATTCGAGCCTATAAAACCAGAGATGGTAGGTGCTAGAAGAAGGCTTGTTTTGGGTAAACATATAGGTATACATGGAATTAAGGCAAAGTTGGAGGAATTGGATATTAAGGTAAATGAAGAGCAATTGAAAGAAATAACAAAGAAGGTAAAGGATCTGGGTGGAATGGGAAAGAGAGTGATGGAGGAGGATTTAATTGCTATTTCAGAGGATATTATTGGAAAGATTCCAAAGGAAGAAAGGATAGTAGAACTTGTAGATTTAACCCTTAACTCCAGATTAGGAAAAAAGCCCATAGCATCAGTAATATTGAAGGTTAAAGGAGATGAGAAGAAATCAACAGAGGAGGGAGTAGGCCCTGTTGATGCTACATTAAATGCTATAAAGAGTGCATTAGGAGAAAAAAATATTACACTTGAGGAATATCATCTTGATGCAATAACTGGAGGCTCTGATGCATTGGCAGATGTTACTATTGGAGTAAGTGATGGAAAAAGAACAGTAATGGCAAGAGGTGTCCATGAAGATATTGTAATGGCATCTGTCATAGCATTTATAAATGGTATCAATAGAATATTGAGGATGTAAATGAGGTCTGATAAAAAAAATGAGGTCTGATAAAATTAAAAAAGGTGTTGAGAATGCACCTCATAGGGCAATGTTTTATGCAACAGGCATAACAAAAGAGGAGATGGATAAACCCTTCATAGGAGTAGCATCAAGTTATAATGACATTATTCCGGGGCATGTTGATATGAGAATTCTGGAAAGATTTATTGAAAAGGGAGTTCATGCCGGGGGAGGATGGCCGTTCATCTTTGGGGTCCCAGGAATCTGTGATGGGATTGCAATGGGTCATGAAGGAATGAGATACTCACTACCATCCAGAGAACTTATTGCAGATATAATTGAAATTATGGCGAAGGCTCATGCATTTGATGGTTTGGTTTTATTAACAAACTGTGACAAAATAACCCCGGGTATGTTAATGGGTGCTGCAAGATTGAATATACCATCAATCGTTGTTACAGCAGGTCCAATGATGTCTGGTAACTACAAGGGTGGAAGACTCTCGTATGTAAGAGATACATTTGAGGCTGTTGCAAAATACAACAATGGTGTTTTATCTGAGGAGGAGGTTAGAGAGCTTGAGATAAGAGCATGTCCTGGTGGCGGTTCATGTCAGGGATTATATACCGCAAACACAATGGCATGTGTAACGGAAGCACTCGGTATGTCTTTGGTTGGATGTGCCACAGCATTAAATGGTACAGCAAAAAAGAAGAGGATAGCATTTGATAGTGGAAAGAGAATTGTTCAATTAATAAAGGATAATATAACTCCGAGAATGATTATGAATAGAAACGCATTTGAAAATGCAATAATGATTGATATGGCGATGGGTGGTTCAACAAATACCGTCTTGCATATACCTGCCATCGCACATGAGGCTGAGGTTGAATTGCCATTGGAAATATTTGATGAAATAAGTAGAAAGACACCTCATATAACAAATATCAGACCGGGTGGCGATTTCTTTATGGAGGACATCGAATATGCCGGGGGAATTCCAGCAGTTTTTCATATCCTGAGTGACAGATTAAATGACAACATTACAGTAAGCGGAAGGACAATAAGAGAGATTGCATCTGATGCCAAGGTTTACAATAAAGAGGTTCTGAGACCACTTGATAGACCGTTTCATAAAGAGGGTGGGATAGCAATATTAAAAGGAAATCTTGCTCCCGATGGTTCGGTTATAAAACAAACAGCAGTCAGTGAAAAAATGATGAGGCATGAAGGACCTGCAAGGGTTTTCAATTCGGAGGAAGAGGCAATGGATGCAATAGTGAAACACAAAATCATGGAGGGTGATGTTATTATTATAAGATACGAGGGGCCCAAAGGAGGTCCGGGTATGAGAGAAATGTTAGCCCCAACAAGTGCCATTGCAGGTATGAATCTTAGCGATTCTGTAGCCTTAATCACAGATGGTAGATTCTCCGGGGGAACAAGAGGTCCGTGTATAGGGCATGTGAGTCCAGAGGCTGCCGAGGGAGGTCCAATTGCAATAGTGGAGGAGGGTGATATAATAAGGATAGATATCCCTAAAAGAAGACTTGATTTGGATTTGAGTGAAGATGAAATAGAGAAAAGGCTCAGAAAATGGAAAATGCCCAAGAAAAGACTCACAGGTATATTGAAGAGATATTCAATGCTCACAAGTTCAGCTGCTAAGGGAGCAGTTTTTGTAAGTTAAATCAAACAACTCCACACTAATGAAATTAAGCACCAAAGAGTTTTGACCTGTTGGATAAATCCATGATTATATCCATCAGATTTATTCCACATATCCTATTTAAACCTCCCTTAGCACAATCCCTTTCTGTAAATCTTTTAACATCATCAGCCCTGACATCTCCAAGAATGGCTATTGGAACTGGGTCTGCAGAGTGTTGCTTTATGCTTAAAGGTGTGGAATGGTCTGCAGTAAGGACAATAGTAATATCTTTTATATCTTTTAAATGCTTTAAAATCCTTCCAATAACCTCCTTATCTATCCTTTCTATCATACTTTTCTTGGAATTAAAATCGCCATCATGTGATGCCTCATCGGTACCCTTGATATGAAGAAAAACAAAATCGTATCTTTTAAGAGCCTTTATAGCTGCATCTGCCTTATTAGCAATATTTGAATCTATATGACCTGTGATGCCTTTGACATCTATTATATCCATACCTACATCCCTGCATACGCCCTTTATAAGAGTCGTGGCTGAAATACACGCGGCACTCATACCATATTTTTCCTCAAATGAAGGCATATCCACCTTTATACCTGCACCCCTGCATAATATAATATTTGCAGGAAGTTTTCCCTTTCCTTCCCTTTCCCTGTTTACAGGATGTTTAGATAGGATATCAATTGTCTCCTTTGTAAATTCATTTACAAGTTTGGCGGTTTTTCTTGCATCTATTGAATTGTCCAGTGGTTTACATATATTATATGGCACATTTTCATTTTCGGGGTCTACATCTGATACATTATGTGATAAACCCTTGCCTCTAAAAACCAAAACACCTCTATGTCCTGCACCCCTTTTAAATATAATTTCTATATTCTTAAGTTTTATTGTGTTAATATCGTTGGCTATTTCATCAAGACCGTCTTCAATCCTCCCGGCCCTCCTATCAATAATCCTTCCATTTTTAATTGTAGCAAAATTGCATCTAAATGCCACATCACCCTTCTGTAATTTCAATCCAGTACCAGAAGCCTCAAATGCTCCTCTTCCTTTGTAGTATTTAAATGGATCGTAACCAAATAGAGACAGGTGGGATGTATCACTCCCGGGTCTTATTCCTGCCCTCACAGTATCCATTATCCCACAGATGCCCTCTGATGCGATTGTATCCATATTTGGTTTATTAGCAATTTCTAATGGAGTTACCCCATTAACAGGTCTATCACCCAAACCATCACAAACAATAAGCAGTAATTTCGTTTGCATAATTAACTAATAAGAAGGAAATAAAAAGAATAGAATAAAAAAATTAAAAAGGAAAAAATTAAAAAGGAGATAGTTTAGCAGGTACCCCAGATTCTTCCAGTCTCCTTATGTGCTATACCCGTCACGCTGTTTGTCCATGTAACATTTATATAAAAGTCGTAGGATGCGCCACTTGATGGACATTCGGTTGAAGGTGAAGTCAGAGTTACTTTAAACTTATCTCCCGGTGCTATAAATCCAAAACTCTGTGAACTTGCTCCACCCCTATTTATAACACATGTCCCATTTACTGTTACCCCTGCACCATTCATAAATACAACATCAAAGGTATTTCCACCAGAGACATAGCTATGATCTATAACCTTCATCTGTCCAAATCCGGTTTGTCCTTTCCCTGCCTGACCTAGCTTGAATACTCCCATCTGCCATAAAACAACACCTACTATCATCACCACCATAATTGCCCATCCATATGTCATCAGGTATTCCATAGCGCCCTGACCCTTTTTATCCAATTTCCTCATTTTACCATATCACCTCTCTAATATTTATTTTAAAAATAAATCTTTTTTAATATCTTTGTTCTCTCATTATAAATAGTTTTCGTTTATTAGACATGTGTTTAAGAGTTATAAAGAATTATGGAGCAATATATGTAGCAATATATCAAATTTCCAAGAAGTTTTTCAGTAATTTCAAACCGATTTTACCACTCTTCTCGGGATGAAACTGCGTTGCAAATACATTCCCGTATCCAACAATGGACGGGAACGATAATTCATATTCTGTAGTTGCAATAATGATATCCTCGTTTTCTGGTACAGGATAGTAGGAGTGTGCAAAATAGAACATGCTATTATCTGGAATTCCCTTTATAATGGGTGATTTTTTTCTTATATATATGCTATTCCAACCCATATGAGGCACTTTAACATTATCCGGAAATCTGATACACTTGCCTTTAAATATACCCAGTCCACTTATATCTGGTGACTCATCACTCTCATCAAACATGACCTGTATCCCAAGACATATACCAAGAAATGGAACCCCATCCTGAATTCTGCTATTTATTGAATTCTGAAATCTCTCTATTTTTTTCATGGCATTACCAAAATTTCCAACCCCGGGCAATATTATTTTATCTACACCTTCTAATTCCTCTGGTTTTGTGATAATTTGCGTCTTATAACCAAGAAATATGCATGCATTTATAATACTTCTCAAATTACCTGCCCCATAATCTATAATGCCAATCATAATTAATCATAATTATCCATA
>CAZQER010000040.1:0-10619 GCA_964592095.1 uncultured archaeon | reverse complement strand
TACGCTATCAACATATTTCTTTGCCTTTCTTATAACCTCACTTATATATCTCTCCTCATTATACGCCGGAATTATAGCACATGTCTTCAACGGCATCATTTTATGTGGAATATTTATTAACTATATTTACAATATGATTATATATACTAACATATTTTTATATTTTTAGTCTTAGATTAAATAAAATAATAATATATTAGAAAAAATATAAAATTAGAATATTGACCCGTTTATTTTTTCTTAATCCCATATC
The DNA here is from genome assembly GCA_964592095.1 of uncultured archaeon. GTDB lineage: Archaea > Altiarchaeota > Altiarchaeia > IMC4 > QMZM01 > EX4484-2. Next base: position 10,366 of record CAZQER010000040.1, on the reverse strand, counting down.
TATCTATGCCATTATTAGATGTTGATTTTCATATACATTCAAAGTATTCTGGCGGAACATCCTCCAATATGGAATTACCATTAATTGCAAAACAGGCTGAATTAAAAGGCTTACATCTTGTTGGAACTGGAGATTCCTTGCATCCAAAATGGCTCCACCATGTAAATAGAAATCTATTTGAGGAATCAGATGGCATTTATGGAATGAAGAACAACTCAAAAACGAAATTTATTATCCAGACCGAGGTGGAGGATTCCAAAAGAGTTCATCATGTGATTCTATTTCCTTCTATTTCATCGGCGGAATCACTATATGAGGTGTTCAAAAGATTTTCACATGATATAGATAGGGATGGAAGGGCTCATTTAAGAATTAATGGTGATGAAATTGTTGATTATGCAATGGATGTTAACGCACTTGTAGGGCCTGCACACGCATTTACACCATGGACATCACTTTACAAGGAATACAATTCACTGAGTGAATGTTATGGTGATAACACAAAGAATATCAAATTTTTAGAATTGGGCCTTTCTGCTGATACATATATGGCAGACAGAATTCCTGAACTGCAGGATATTACATTTATGTCAAACTCTGACACACATTCACCATGGCCTCATAGATTGGGAAGGGAGTTTAACAGAATCAAGGTTAAAGAACTAACATTTTTGGAGATTGAAAAGGCTATAGAGCACAAAAATAACAGGGGATTTACATTAAATGTTGGATTAAACCCAAAAGAAGGAAAATACCATATTACTGCATGTAGTAAGTGTTACTTAAAATTTAAAATAAATGATGCTATAAGACTTAATTTCAGATGCCCTGAATGTAATGGAATAATAAAAAAAGGCGTAATGGACAGGGTAAATGAATTATCAAAATGGAAGGAACCAAAAAATCCGTGGCATAGACCAAAATATATCCACATAATCCCCTTGGCAGAGGTAATATCATTAGCAACTGGAATTAGCACCATAACAAGCAAGAGAATTAAGGATAAATGGAATTTATTGATAGATAAATTTGGAACGGAAATAAACATCTTGGTTGATACAAAGATTGATAAAATAAAAGAAGAGGATTACAAGATAGGTATGATAATTGAAAAATTCAGAATGGATAAAATAAATTACATCTCTGGCGGCGGCGGTCTTTATGGAAGACCAACATTGAGGTCAGAGAGTGACAGATACTGGGGTTATGGTCAGAGTTCACTGAGCGATTTTCTTATGTAGTTATCTATTGATATCATATTGGCAATCCAAGATAATAAAATATAAGAACCATTATTGCTCCCGGAATTCCAAGCAAAACAACAAGTATCAGGTTAAATATAGTAAATTTTAATCCCACTCCGAGCATATGGATACATATCAATAAAATTAGTAATCCCGTTATGGTATTGTAGAGATATCTCTTGGAAGTGCTCCATAATTGCAGAAGAAACGCTATTGTTACAATAAATGCAGCAATATAGAATAACCAGAAAAAACTCCTCAGAGAACGAACCCACGATAGATATTCCTCCTTAGGTTCCCAGAAAAACAATCCATATAGTGAATCTCTCAACCCAGGAAATATATCAAATATTATATCAGCTATCCTATCAATAAATTTCTTGATTGAATTATATGCTTTTTCAAGAATTGGTTTGAGTTTATCCTCCGCAGAAACGGTTGTTATAGTTAAAGTTAATATAGTCAAGATCAATAGTGTTGATATTATAAGTATTGAATGATAATTATTTTTATCCATATCAATCTCCCTCTTTATATATGGTATTTCTGACAACACTCCCTGCCTCTACATATGCTCCGGGATATATAGACCTTCCAGGCATTATGGATACATTTATTCCTGTTTTTACAGCATCCCCCATGAGACATCCAAACTTTCTCCTTCCAGATTTTGTCAGTTTGTTTTTGATTTCTATCCTCACCTCCTCATTATCAACCCTCAGATTTGCTATATTTGTTCCTGCACCCAAATTACATCTCTCTCCTATAATAGAATCACCCACATATGAAAGATGACAGATATTTGTTTTTTGCATAATTATTGAATTTTTTATCTCTACAGCATTTCCAATATGTGAATTATCCATTATCATAGAGTATTTTCTTATATAACAATTTGGACCTATAATGCAATTTTTTCCTATATATACAGGACCCTCTATATATGCCCCCGATCTAACAACAGATTCTTTACCTATATAAACATTTCCCTTTATTACCGCATTCTCTTCTATTTTGGCACCATCATCTATCCTCATCTTCATATCCTTTAGCATTATCTCGTTTGCATCAAGTAAATCCCATGGTCTTCCGATATCAATCCATCTATCTTCTACCTTGAATCCATACACATCACTTTTATCAATCAAAATTTTTATGGCATCAGTGATCTCATATTCTGCCCTGGTGGATTTTTCTACATCCCTTATAGCATCAAATATTTCATCATTAAATACATATATACCCGCATTTGCCAGATTACTATTTGACCTCTCTGGCTTTTCAATTATTGAATTAATTATGTTGCCCTTCAGATTTACAATCCCAAATTCAGAGGGGTTTTTTACCCTTACCAGTGAAATACTATTTTTGGCATTATGGTTTTTATTATCCTCAAGAAATTTTTTTATCAGTTTATCAGAGACAAGAAGGTCACCATTCATAACCAAAAATCTATTTTTTACCTTTTTTTCTGAAATTGAAACAGCATGTGCTGTTCCTAATTGCTCCTTCTGTATGATATATTCTATTTCCATATCATTAAATCTATTGCCAAAATATCTGATTATACTATCCTTTTTGTAACCAACAACAATAAATACTCTCTCAAATCCATTCCCGTATAATGCCTCAAGGTCCCATTCAAGAATTGGTTTCCCAGCCACAGGTAACATAGGTTTTGGTCTTGTTGATGTAAGGGGTCTCATTCTTGTTCCCTCACCAGCTGCAAGAATCACCGCATCCATCTTTTCACCTAACGCCCCTCTCAGCAACAATATAATTGTTATCCCACTTAGGAGCTATTCTTTTCATCTTCTGTCTGAAGTTTTTTGTTTTTTTTGGTTTTTCATCGGTTCTAATTATATTTTTTAAATTAACAACATAATGGGTTTCATCAGTTCTTGGAATGTCTTTTAGCATTTCTGAGAATTCTTCAATAAGTTTTATCCCATCCTTTTTTATTCTTTCCTTGTTCAACATTCTAACTTAAAAACCTCTTTGCTAAGGGAAGCATATGAGGGGCTTTTTTCATCAAAAGTTTTATTAGAAATCTATATTTTGACTTTGTTAATTTTATTATATCCTCACCACTTAGTATATCTGCAAATATCTCAAACTCATCATCTGTAACCCTTTCTAAGAATGACCTCAACCTTAACAGACTCTTTAATTTATTGCCAAATTTCATCTCCCATAGTCTCTGGTATTCATATAGTGATTCTTTGGAAACATTTCCCTTACTAAGGGCATCTGATGCTACATTCCCAGCAATTTTTCCAGCATCCATAGCAAGTGCAATTCCACCACCATGAATTGGATTAACCTGATGCGCAGCATCTCCCACAACCATAAATCCGTTATCAACCAATGTATCCAAAAATCCACCAACCGGTATACCACCTGCATTTATTTCAATTGGAGATGCATTTTTAAATATCTCGGGATGTGATTCTATAAATCTGTCAAGATAATCCTTTGCTCTACTTCCCTCATCAGATAATGCACTCAAAATTCCAATCCCTACATTAGCAACATCCTTACCCTTTGGGAATATCCATACATATCCCTTTGGAGCTATTTTCTCTCCAAAGTATAGATGTAGCAAATTACCATCTATATTATCAATACCCGCCATCTCATATTGAAAACCAGAATGATAATCTTTGAGAGCATTTATTGTATTTATACCGGCAGACCTTGCTATTCTTGAATCTACACCATCAGCAGCAATAACAATCCTTGCATTTATATCAAATACTTCACCCATATATTCCACTTTTATTCCATTTACAAATCCATTATCCTTAATAACCTCTATTGCCCTTGTTTTTACCATATATTTAGCCCCTTTTCTGATTGCATCAGCAGCAAGATGTTTTTCAAATATCTTTCTCTCAAGCACAAAACCACTCATATCCTCAAAAACCGCCCTGATACTTTTTCCCGAAGGTGAATACAAAACAGCACCATTAATCTTATTTATTGCCCATAGAGGATTTGGTTTTAGCCCAACATTCTTTAAGCCTTCTATATTTATACCCTCTGCACACCTCTTTGGTGTCCCCATCTCCTGTTTTTTCTCTATAACCAAAACATTAAAATTATTTTCAGCAATTGTCCTTGCAGCAATATTTCCTGCTGGTCCTGCACCAACAATAATCACATCATAATCCGTTTTATCCATCATTCTCTATTATATAATGCACCCGCTGGACAGAATTTAATACACGAATTACAGTTGATGCATAAATCCTCATAAATAAAAAGCACCGTCTCTCTAAGTTCAAGTGCATTTTTTGGGCATATGCCAACACAACCCCCACAATAAATACATTTATCTCTATCTATGTATAACATTTTGGAATACTATTAGGAAATAATAAATAATTAATTATTGATAAAGAAATAAATTTTTATTTGTATTTTCTCTCAAGGTTTTTTAGTATCTCTGATTCATACCTGCCCAATATCTCCTCCCTTTTTATCCTTTTCAATTCCCTGATACGCATCATCTTATCTTCAGATATTCTTTTTGTATCTGACATGTAATATGTAAGATATTCGGAAATCTTCTCTCCACCAAGTATCTCTGGAATAATAACATAATCTGCACCCTCATTATAAAGCTCAAGTGCATTGTCTATGTTTCTTTCAGAGATAAAGATAAATGCATTCGGATTTGCATTCTTTGCCTCTTTTATTAGTAAAAGATTGTCTTTATGGTCTGGTATTGTTGATATGATTACATCTGCATCCTTCAAATCAATCCTCTCCAATATCTCCCTGTCACCTATATCCCCATAGATACATGGTATATTATCATCTATTAACCTTTTGATTACCTCTGGATTTATATCAACCACCAAATAATCTCTTCCCAAATTACTTATGGTTTCTAAAATAACCATTCCCATTCTATGACAACCACAAAGTATGATATGATTTTTAGACCTTCTTGGAAGTTTTTCCAATTCTTTTACATTTACATTGAAAATATTCTCAAAAAGACCAAGAAATGGAAGTATCATTCTATAGAGTTCTCTGCCATGTATAATGAAATAAGAACTTGTGGTAATGGTAATAACAGCTATTATTGTGATCAATGACAAAATACTTTCCGGAATATGACCAAGCAGTGTACCCTGCTTTACTATTATTAGAGAAAATTCACTAATCTGTGCTAATGACAATGCAGTTAGGAATGATGTTCTTTTCCTAAACCCAGAGAATACATTTATTAACATTACTATTATCACATTTCCAAACAACACAAATGCAGAAAGAATTAAACCAATGGGCAACAATGCAAAATCAAATGCGATCTGCATTCCAAGAGAGACAAAGAATATTGTTGCAAAAAAATCTCTTAGCGACCTTATCCTGCCTATAATCTCCAGATTGTATGGGAATATTGCCAATGAAACACCTCCAAGAAATGCACCTATAGTAACAGTCTGGAATCCCATATGTAATGAAAGGAATGAGAATATAAGACACCATGAAAGAGCAAATAGAAATAAAAGTTCAGTTGATTTTGCCATATATCCCAATGTTGGCGGTATGATATATTTTGCAGATACAATAGCAATACTTACAAGAGCAACACCCTGCAACATGGGGTCAACAATAGCATTAATTGAAAAACCATTCATAGACGATATGGATGAAAGAGATGCCAAAACAATTATTGAAATTATATCCTGCACCAGCAAAGTACCAAGAACTATCTTCCCATGCAGCGTATCAAGTTCATTCATATCAGATAATAGTTTTACCACTATCATCGTACTGCTGATGGTAATGGCAAATGCAACATAAAACGCCCACAGGTCATTATAGTTTGGTATGTTTTTCAGGAGATATATTGAGAGGAAATATCCAACTATAAATGTGATAAATATCTGACCAACACCACATTTAAGGGATACCTTTCCTACATCTCTCAATCTTCTAAAATCAAGTTCCAAACCAACCATAAAAAGAAGCAGCGCTATTCCAAATTCTGCCAAGACATCAATAACCTCTCTCTCTATAATCAACTTCATACCATAGGGACCTATTATAATCCCCGCAAATACATATGCTACAATAAGCGGTTGTCTTAAAAATCTTGCTATAATAGCAAATACCGTTGCTGATAGGATTACATATCCTATATCCAAAAGAAGTACATAACTCTCTATACCTGAAATTTGCATTTTATATTTAAAAAGAGGGAAAGAAAATGAAAGTCATATCTTTTCAAATCTATCCTCAAGTTTCTTGAGAACATCTGGTAGTGTTGTATACTCCATCTCACCCGGTGGCAGTAAATGTGGCTGAAATGGTCCGTGTCTTCTCATTATATCTGCCATATCATTAGCCATCTTTCTTGCATTGTCAAATGAAATATCAGAAAACAGATCAACTGGCTCATTCAATTTACCATTCTTCATAGAAAATGATAAACCTATTATCCTTGGAGGTCCATCAAATCTTGTTGGATTTGCATCCTTCTCACCCACTGGCATTAAAGGACCTCTATGACTTCCTCTCATCCATCCTGCTATAAAGAATGGTCTTGCAAATGGATTTACTATTTCACCAGTTGCTGGATATCCTGATTGAGCCCTTACTAACATTGCCGGGTCATCCTTACCGACATATCTTCCTGCTATTAGATTAACCTTCTCAGTACTTATAACTGCTGCGATCTCACCCGATTTCCTGAAAACCCTCTTTATTGAATATATATCACTGAGACCTATAAGTGATAATAGATCGTAGGATTCTTCAGGTGTGTTAAATATTATCTTTCTATCTCCCTTTACATCATGAACCTCAAATCTGAATCCCTCATGTAGTTTTGGGTCAATAACCAAGCCAGCAGTATTAAATGGATTGGCGAACATCTCATACACAGGAAGATTGAATGCCGATGCCTCTGTCTTATCTGCCATAAATGCTATAACAACCTCAGCAGGTCTTTCTTCTATTTCCATTTCACAAATTCCTGGACCCATTCCTCTAACATTACCCGAAAACGCATCCGATAATAAATCCTGTCCTGCAGCATACAAACCGTCATTTTTTGCCATTTCAGATGCTTCCTTGAATATATCCCATGCCAGTTTATGTATATCACTTGAATCAACACCTGCAGTATGAGTCATTAAAAGTTCTAAATCATCACCACATCTTGTGACATAGGAATCTATTATAAGGTCACCCTCCTTCTCATTCAATCTCTCTCTTGCAATATCCAAAAGTTTCTCTGGAGTTCTCACATGACCCCCCAAACTACCTATATCCGCCTTTATTAAACTTATCGTTGTTTTCATTTTCATTTTACATCATTAAATTATAGGTGATTATAATTATAACCCACCTATATTTGAACTTTACTCAACATGCACTCTTGTTAGATCTATATCACCACCCATAAATCTTATAAATTCTCTTGTAGACCTTTCAACATCCTTTGATTGTGTGATATATCTACCAACAATTAGGATATCTGCACCCTCTTTCAATGCTAATGGACCAGTTTCTGGTGTTATCCCACCAGCCACCGCAACCATCATCTTAGGAAATTCATTCTTCAATTTCTTTATTAAATCTAATCTTACATTTTCTTTCTTCTCAACATCTATGGCTCTATGAACAATAACAATATCTGGCAATTCCTTTAATGCCTTTAATTTTTTTACAGGATCATCTACATTCATCGTATCAAGTATTGCATAAATACTCAAACGCTTTGCCTCATAAATAAATTTATCCAGTACCTCCACTGCAGCCAGTCCTGAGGCAACTACACCATCTGCACCTTCATCAAATGCTAAATCCACCTCCACCTGCCCCACATCCAATGTTTTTAAATCCGCAATTATGAAATCACTAATTGCTACCTCTCTCAGTTCTCTAATAACCTGAGTTCCATATCTCTTTATAAGCGGGGTTCCTGCCTCAAGTATAATCTTATCACTCCTTGGAAGTTCAGATATCACCCTCTTTATTCTATCTATATCTGGTATATCAAGTGCAATCTGCAAATACGGTATATTCCACTTCGGTAATCTTGGAACCCTGAAGCCCATTATAGGATGTATTGCTCTATCCTTATCAAACATGATCTTATCTAAGGATGGATAATCATTTAATGCCCTTTTTAGTGCCAATTTTGTTGCTCCATAATTATATTGGTAAATCTTCCTATAATCCTTTGCATCTGGATGTACAAATACAGATGCAATTATCACCCACTCTTCTATCTTCTCTTTTGGGATTATCCCCTCCTCCACCGCATCTGCAACTGCCTTTGCTACTGCTGCCTGTGCAGGACCAAATATCTTTGCCGCATCCTCCATATCCTCAATGGTAACCTTCGGTATTACCAGTGTGTAGGGTTTTGCTGGTAGGTTTGGTCTTATTACAGAGAGAAGGGGTGTGTGTCCTGCAGACAATTTTGTTAAACCATTGGCAAATGCCTGCCCTACATAACTATTTTTATCACCAATAATCAAATCAATATGAGCAACTTCATTATCCTTCCCAACAAGTGCCTCTCCAATCTTAAACATCTTTAATCATTATTTTATTTTTATTTAAATGTTCTAAATTGAACCATACCTTATCTTACTTTCTTTCAATGCCTCAACCGCAGGGAGTTTATAACCGGCTAGGAGATTTACACATGCACTTCCACCCGAACTGACATGGGTTATACTTTTATGAAGATTTAACTTTCTTGCTGCCGCTACCGTATGACCACCACCTATTACTGAAAATGCATTGGATTTTGCAATGACCTTGATAATTTCCTCTGTTCCATAGGAAAAGTTGCTATTCTCAAATATGCCCAATGCGCCATTAGCAAATATTGTGCCAGAATTCATAAGTATATCCTCATATTTTTCAACGGTTTTATGCCCTATATCACTTATCTTGAAATTTTTTGGTAAATCGCTAATTGGTGTTTCCGTTCTATCTCCATAATGATCCAATGCTACATCCACGGGAAGAATTATCTTATCCTCATATTCCTCCAAGAGATCCTTTGCAACATCTATTTGGTCAATCATCTTCTTTCCTCTAATAAATTCTATACTCGGCTCCCCTATCCTGTACCCCTTAGCTACAAGAAACACATTCGCAACAACACCACCAGTTAGAATATACTCTGTACCATTTCTTAACGCCTTTTTTGCAATCTTTAATGAATCATCAACCTTTGTTCCCCCCAAGACAAATGTAATTGGCTTTTTTGGATTCTTAAGAATACCTTCTATTGTCTCAATCTCCTTTTGCATCAATCTCCCCGCAACAGCCTTCATTACCATTGGAAATCCAACCACAGATGGCTGACTTCTATGTGCCGTTCCAAATGCATCATTCACATAAACATCAAATGCATCTTTCAACTTTTGGACAATAAAGGTCTTTGCCTGAACATCTGCTGGTCTATTTATTACCTCTTCAGAGTAAAATCTACAGTTTTCCAATAGTATTATATCACCATTATCCATATTTTTTATCTCTTTCAAGACATAAGAACTGAATATTGAGTCTATATATCTTACATCATAATCTATTATTTCTGACAATTTCTTTGCATGTTTCTCAAATGTTGTAAAATCAGGGTCTCCAGGTCTTCCCTGATGTGCAAGGATTACAATTTTCGCATTTTTTTCTACAAGTTCAGTAATGGTCTCTCTATGTGATTTAAACCTTCTATCGTCCATCAATTCCCCTGTTTTTGGATCTATGGGCGTATTGATATCAATTCTCAATAATGTATTTTTACCATTGAAATTATAATCATTCATTGTTAAAATTTTGCTCATCATTTTGTATCAATTGAAATTATATCATTTGATTAATTAATTATATCTGTTTTAGAATAAATTTGCTCTCTTGAAACTCTGTAAGAATTTAAAGGTAAAAATATTAAGTTTATTCCTTTATGGAAATACCTCTTAAAGTAATTTAAAATATAAATCATAAATCCAATAAATAAATTAAAAAATGAAGATAGAGATAAACATAGAAAGGAAACACCTCTACGGGGTTATTGTTTTATTGACCCTGGGATTTTTTATTATATACACAATAGGCACACCTGTAAAGAAATCAACGGGCAG
>CAZQER010000039.1:0-10682 GCA_964592095.1 uncultured archaeon | reverse complement strand
TCAGGTAAAACAGAAAAGGGTTAGCATTACACCATATCTCATAATGCTATTCCTCCTTCTGCTTTTCGTTGCCCTTTATCTATATCGTAGAAAGAAGTCATCTGGTATGGGATTGGATTTTATTAAGGTTAAGAGTGTTATTGAGTCCAAATAGGTTCAATATTAGTTATTAATTACAAACGGCATCTTTGGAAGTTACATACCCAATACCTTAGTGAGGAATTGTTTGATTTTATATTTTTATAGTTACATAGTAATGAATTTAATACAATGATGTATAATAAAAACATTTCAATTATTGGAATTTTTATGTTGATTATGATAAATATGGTCTATGCGGGACACATCGCGATTAGTTCTGAATTCACAGTACCAAGAATACTTAGGGTTAATAATTATAATTTTACGATAGGTGTGAAAATAACAAATCTTGGAGATGAAGCGGCCTATGATGTAAGTATTTCACCAATATTGCCCGATGGTCTAAATGCGAATACAATTTTTGTAGGTAAACTTGATTTCAATACAACCTTTGTAGGTAAATTTGTTGTTAATAGAGGGAAAAACAGAAACATTACTCTTGGAGAGTATGTATTTGGTATCATTACAGATTACAAAGATGCTAATGGTTATCCATTTTCATCAGTATTTGTTCCACCAGAGAGATTGATAATTGAGAAATACTGTAATTCATTGGTCTCTGGAAAAATAGAAAATACAAATCTACCCGTAAGTGGCAGTAAAAGACTTGTACTCAAGGTAAGGAATTTGGAGGATAGAAAACATAAAATAGATATCACTTTACTTTCACCCAGAGAGTTGGAGGTATATCCAAAAAATATAAGTGTTTTGTTACAACCAAGAATGGAAAAGGAGATCGATTTTGATATATCATCAATGGGTGCACTAATGGGAAGTAATTATGCTGTCTATGCTATTATGGAATATGAAGAAGATGATATTCATTATACATCGGTTGCGGTTGGTATAGTGAGAATGGTGGAAAAGGAGGAGGGAGTTAATATTCCGGGTTATGTTTATGTTGCATTACTTGCAGTTGTTATTATTTTATTTGTGATATATCAATTCACTGCGAGCAGGAAAGGTAATTGAAAAAAAATGATATTTGATAATCTGAAGGGGATAAAGATAATAAAGATAGAGACCATCGTTGATTTCTGTGTATTGTTTTCTATTATTTTATACATATTGAGCTTCTTCAAACCATCCCTGTTATTATTGGATACAATAACAACTGGTGGTGATACAGCGTCTCATTACTATACTGCAAAGTATCTCAGAGACAGTTTACTACCAAATGATAGATTGTTTGGTTGGTGTCCAGGGAATTATGCTGGTTTCCCTATGTTACAGTTCTATTTCTTCTTTTGCTTCTATCTTATGGTCATTTTAAATTATTTTTTCCCGCTGACAGTTTCATTTAAACTTGTTACCGTTTTAGGTACATTCTTACTTCCAATATGTTCATACCTGTCTATGAGGATAATGAGGTTAAAATTTCCTATACCATCATTTGCTGCTATATTTACATTACCATTCCTCTTTATGGAGGCAAATTCTATGTGGGGGGGTAATATACCATCAACACTGGCAGGGGAATTTTCTTACAGCCTCAGTTTGTCTCTCATGGTTTTATTCTTTGGTACTATTTACAGGGGAGTTACATCAAAGAGGTTCTGGATATGGAATTCTATTCTGTTGGCTCTTGTTGCATTTACTCATGTATATACAATAATGTTTGCTGTATGTTCATCAATCTTTCTGCTTGTAGTTGTAGTTAATGATGAAAGGGAGTTTATGGATAGGTTTTATTACCTCTCTAAGGTATATATACTATCATTTTTGATTGTAAGTTTTTGGATACTTCCAATGATATACAAGTTAGAATACACAACACCATATCCATTAAGGTGGGTGATAGATAGTTTCTGGAAGATTACACCACCTATTCTATTACCATTCATAATATTGTCAGCAATTGGATTTTTCTTTTGTTCTTATAGGGGCGATAACAATATAGGTTTTTTTTATTTTTCCATACCAATTGCAGCCATTCTGTTTTACTTATCCCCCTATCTTGGTGTTGTGGATATAAGATTGGTTCCATTCATACAACTATCGTTTGTTCTTACCGCAGCATATGGCTTAAATATAATAACATCCAAATTGAAGGGTAGGTGGATAATACCAATTATAGTGTTGCTTATTGTTATTGTTTGGGTCAATAATGTTAGACTTATTGCAGGTGATACACAAGAATTTCTCAGAAATGGTGGTAGTATATCGAAGATTGTTGAGAAATTTATTAATAATACAATTCCAGAAATACTGAAGAATGAGTATCACGGTTTTATCCCATCATGGATAAGATGGAACTATGAGGGCTTTGAGGGTAAAGTAAGTTGGAATGAATTCAAAGAGATTAATGACTTTCTGAATGGTAGTTTTAATGATTCAAGGGTAGTTTATGAACATGCTGATGTTAACAATAGATTTGGTTCCACAAGGGCATTTGAATCATTACCTCTTTTTGCAGGCAGAGCAACACTTGAGGGGTTGTATATGCAATCCTCGATCTCCGCCCCCTTTATCTTTTATATACAATCGGAGATTTCAAAACAGAATTCATGCCCGTTCTGGATGGAATATCCATGCACTAATACAGACATCTATGATGGAACGGAGCATTTAAAAATGTTCAATGTTGGACAGATAATTGCAATAAGCGATGAAGTAAAGAATGTACTTGTGAACAATCCCGAATATAGATTAGAGAAGACCGTTGGTGAGTATCAGATTTACAGATTAATTACAAACGAGGATAGATATGTTATAATACCAGATAATGAACCAATTCTATTTAAAACAAAGGATTGGAAAAAGACATCCTATGATTGGTTTAGAAGTGCTGAATTGATAGATATTCCGATAGTATTTGTAGATGAGTTTAGAGATGAGGACATTAAATATTTCACACAGGTTGCAGAGAATCTCAGTGAATTAACAGCAATACCGATCAGAAAAAATTGCACCATATTGGAGAATATTAGTGATGATGAGATAGAATTCTGGACATCTTGTGTTGGTGTTCCTCATTTAATAAGGGTTTCCTATTATCCCAACTGGAAGGTAAATGGAGCAGATAATATATACTTAGTTTCTCCTTCATTCATGCTCGTATTTCCAAAAACAAACAGGGTAAGGATTTACTATGCTGATACATGGATAGACATAATAGGTAAGATTATCAGCATTCTTGCAATAATCTATACACTCCTTATAATACTTGTAACCCTCTCACGCAACCATAGGATTATGAGATTTCTTAGGCGATAAACTGCCTCATTATATATGTTAAATTTACTCTTCCTTGTATCATTGCAGAATACTGGAATCTCTATAATATTTAAATTCCTCCTCTTTAAAAAGAATATTATTTCTATAACATATGATGAGCCATGATCTATCTTTGATATATAATCTATAATATCCCTCTTCCTGTAACCCTTTGCGGCTATTGAGTAATCTCTATATTTCAAACCGAGAAGTATTCTAACAAACAGAATGAATATATTGCTTGCAATTAATCTAAGTATAGACCTGTTTTGTTTACCCATCTTCTTCGAGCCAATTACAATACTGTATGTATCTAAAAGTTTGTATGCCCTCGGAATAAAATCCATCTCTATAGATAAGTCCATATCAACCGAGACTATCTTTTCTGATGATGCTTCCTCAATCATCTTTCTAAATGCAAGACCCACACCCCTTTCCTTTAAACTGAAAAACCTAAGCCTGTTACTCTTAATACTTTTACCTATCTCTACTGTTCTATCTGTTGAACCATTACTACATATCAGAATTTCATAATCTATGCCTGTTCTATTCATAAATTCCATAAGTTTTTCACTATTCTCTTTTATTATATCCTCCTCATTATAAACCGGGATAATTACACTCAATTCCCTGTTCATTTTTGTAATTTTCTTCCACTTAATTTATCTATCCATATATCTAAATCATCAAAACAGATAGCAATTAATGATGAGAGTGAAATAAATTTCACTTTTGCATTATGTTGTTTTGATGCTACTGTCAAAACAGCCTCACACCCTGCGCATGCCAATGGAACAATATCTGCACCACTATTCTCTGCATTATCCACCTTTCTCTCAGCAATTTTGATACCTATCTCTCCTTCAGAACCGGCACCACAACACTCTGTTGCATCTTTCATCTCTACATATCTAACCCCCAATGCATCTGCAATCTCTCTGTAAAGTTCTTCCATCTTTATGCCACACAACCTTCTCAGATGACAAGAGTAATGTCCAGTAATTTTATTATCATTGGGTAGTTTTTTATCTATCAGTTTCTCCAAATCACCTGTTTTTGAAAGTGCATAAAGAAATTCAATAATATTAATAGACCTGAAACCCCTTCTCTTAAATTCTGGACTATTACCTAGGAATTGAGTGCATGCACCACATGTAAACAAAACATCAGGTATACCCATCCTGCTTATTGCATTAAGATTGAATATGAGATTATCTCTTTGGGTTTTGAAGTCGCCTCTAACCATTGATGCATACCCGCAACACCTCTCATTTGGTATAGTTTTATATTCTTTTATAATTCCATTTTTAACTGCTTTTTCTAAAATGATATAGGTGGCTAATCTTGTTTCGGGTAATGCCCTTGATGTTGTGCAACCCTCAAAAAACACCAACCTCTCCGGAATTTCTATCTCATTTTTCATTCTTTTCAAATATTGAATCCCTTATATTTTTCAAACCTTCAGCAGCACTTATAATCTGAGTTTCAAGTTGTGGTTTTATTGGATTATCGTCAAAGGGATTATATGATTTCCGAAGGCGGAGTGTCTTTGTAATCCAGTCCCATGGAATGTTCATCTTCCTTCCTTCAAATCTTCTTAATATTACTTCGTATGTTCTCTGCATTTTTGGATTTGGTATTCTTTGTAGATATTCTATTGTTCTTCTGCTCAATATTCTATTCATTTCGTCATTGGATATCTCTCTAAGCAGTTCATCAACCCCAAGTTTTCTTGGACATCTTTCCATACAAGCCGCACATGTTGCACATAATTGAATATTCTTCTCTAATGCCATTGAATATCTACCAGATTTTGATGCAACCATAATATCTTTTGGTCCAACATACTCATCTGTATTTTTAAGGACAGGACAAACAGCCTTACACTGTTGGCACTCCATACATAGTATTGCCTCGCCTTTATTTCTCAATAATATATATATTAGCATTACTAATGGTGTGATTATCAGTAATGATGCCACACCAGATGTAATTATCTGATAGTCAAACATTTTTATGGAAACCTAAGTACATTTCTTGGGCATGCATCAATACAATTCATGCATTTTATACATTCACCATCATTAATCTTCATATCTCTATTTATGTATTTCTCAACAATCAAAACATCCATTGGGCATACAGTGTTACACATAAAACATCTTACACATTTATCCTTTTCGGTTCTTATTCCGAGAATATGAAATCTGGAGAAGATACCAAAGAATGCACCAAGCGGGCATAAATAGGAGCACCATGTCTTTCTACCATAAGCAAATACGATAAATAACACACATATAAAAATAGGTATGGATAAAGGGATTACATATCCAGTAACTCCCTTAAATATAGTTCCAGCAGGACAGAATTCACAGAACGCCGTCTGTGATGATATGAATGCCAAAAACAAGAATGATATTAAGACTATATATTTGATATCTGGGTCATTAAGTTCGGATGGCATTTTAAGTTTTCCTTTTATAGGGGATATATTCTCTATATACTCCAATAATGTTCCAAACGGGCAGATCCATCCGCAGAATAATCTTCCAAAAACAAATGCCATGAGTATGAAAATCCCCAAATAAGCAAACGAAGGGATTGATATTCTGTGTATTATATCAGTAGGATTTCTCCCTTCTGACATATATAGATTAAGACCAGTATTTGGGAAATCTGCAAAAAATGCTTGTAGATGCCATAATGGATCCAACCAACAAATAGCCGTTGGTTTACTATAAAAAAGGTATGTTAATATAAATGTTAAAACTAAAAAGAATGCCTGACTTGTCTTTCTTAATGAAGTTCTTTTTATCCTTATTATTTTATTATTTTGTTCCATTTATTCTGTAGTATGTTTTTTCCTCTCTTCTAAATCTGTATTTAGCATATCAATAACCCTAGTGGGACAACCTCTTATACATAAACCACATCTTCGCCATTCAAATTTATTTTTGTTTGGAACCCATGCAATACACTTACTTTTATTAATTTTTGGAAAACCATGTTCATCCAAGGATATTGCACCAACAGGACATCTATTGATACAAAAATAGCACCTTATACAATTTGCATTGAATCTTGATGCATCATTTTTGATTAAAAGTACTGCCAGTCCAACCAATGCTATAAATATAAAGATGATTGCCATTGTTTCACTTCTGTACCTCCTGGTGATATCTGTTATCTTACTATAACCCATTTTTTTCTAAAATAATTAGATTGTTGGGACATGTTGTGGTGCATAATCCTCCATGAATGCATTTTTTGTTATTTATATAGGGTATTATTCTGCCCCTTCCATCTGGTGATGTATCCCTCACTAAAACCTCAACGGCTGATACTGGACATATTTTAATGCATTGCATCCCAAGAAGGCACCTCTCCAATCCAAAATATCTACCGTTGTCCATTGCATCCTTTAATATTTGATAAAACGATGTATTTTTATCACCCATTTCTATTGATAAAACAATGTCATTTGAGATAATTGCCTTATAATTGGATATTTCATTCTTGTTTATAGTTATTTTTCCATTAATAATCCTCTTGAGTTTAGATATGTGATTTCCATATTCATCATACGCATAAACAGAGAGAAATCTACCCTCGTATTCCTTTACAATATTCTGAGATATATTGATTATAATCTCGTTTTCATTGATTGTAATGTTATACTCATCATCATGGAACGGGGGTCTTACTACAGGCTTTCCATGTACTTCAATATTGACCTCTTGATTGATGGTTTTGGTTCCAACTATGG
Organism: uncultured archaeon; assembly: GCA_964592095.1. Classification (GTDB taxonomy): domain Archaea; phylum Altiarchaeota; class Altiarchaeia; order IMC4; family QMZM01; genus EX4484-2. The sequence continues at coordinate 3,559 of CAZQER010000039.1, read as the reverse complement.
CAATCATTATTACCAATATAATTAAAAATGATGTAAAATTCTTTTTATCCATCTCCAAATTTCCCATCCTCCTTGAGATCCCTTATTATTTTTGTGATATGCAGATTTATTGGACACATAGCATCACAGATACCATCCAATGGGTCAAATTTTGCAGCGTCCTTAACTCTCAACCTCCTTACATACACGATTGTATTACTGAGATATCTATTACTATTATATGCATCGTTTGCTGTCATTTTCTTACCATCTATTTCAACTATCATATCTGGGTCGGTTTCATATGCTTCTCCAAGTGTTAATTGCAAATTTGATGCACTCATATAAAGGTCTGGATTGTTTGTGGCTGCTGCTTCAACATATAATGACACATCATAACCCAATGGGCATCTTAGATTGCATGCCTTGCATTGATAACATGTTAATGCCCATGGATGTCCAGATATAAATGCATTAATCACTATTGATGCCAATATCACGGTTGCTAATACATACAATGCCACATTAAATCTCCTATATTTTGGCTCCATTTTATGAAAGTATATACATCAAAATACCTGTAATGAGTCCACCAAATATTCCTCCCATATCTGCAGGATTTCTTGAAATTGCTATATTGAACATAATTCCTATTATAATCCCAACAATTACCATAAGACATAATTCCTTTATTGTTTTTTTATCCATTTTAGAGTGTTGCTATCAAAAAACCCACTATCAAACCACCAAGAAGACCCCCTTTATCATAAAACTTGTATCCCAAGGAAAAATTTATTATTGCTCCCGCACCCAATCCAACACCCATTGATATCACATATCTTTCAATTAATCCAACCATTTTTATAAAATCATATTATTATATGAAACCAATTAATCCTATTATTAATACTGCAACCCCCGTGCCAATCATTATACCAACCTGCTGTGGTTTTCTACTTACACCTGTAGCAGTACCTAAGTTGCCTTCACCTATACCTCCTATCCCTCCCAGTGGTGATGGTCCACAGGATGCGGCCGCATTCAGTATAAAACCAGTCAATAATATTGCCGTTGCTGATGTATTACCAGTTACCTCACCAACCTTTAATCCAAACAATAGCACTCCAGGCATCAATGCCGCCGCCAGAATTCTACCACAGGGCATAGGAAGCATAGATGGAACATTAGCCAATATTATGGCAACACCAATGAATCCCAATGGTGTTGATTCTGCCAGAATGGTTAGGATTTTTATAAGGATATCAAAACTGCCTATTGCAATGAGCGCACCTGCTATAATGAATCCAGATATCATAGCCATTATTGGATGCAGAATAACACCACCAATCAAATCCTGTATTGATATATTGCTGATTAGCATTATTATTATTACAAAAAAGATAAGGATTGTCTGTATTGGTATCGGTGGTTTTGTTATAAATACAAGTCCTATACCTATAAGAAAAAAGAAGAATGAAAAATAACCTGAGAGAGGGATATTCTCATTTTTATTTCTATTTCTCTTATCAATTTTTCCAATTATTTCATCAACTATGGTATCTCCAGGAAGGATTTTGTATATTGTACTTATTACTAACATAGTAATTGCAGTTATTACAATTATACCTATCTGTTGCGCGTTGGCAAATGAACCTATAGGATAACCACCCATACCCTCACCAATGGTTCCTATCCCTCCCAGTGGTGATGGTCCACAGGATGCGGCTGCATTTACTATAAATCCGAATACCACAATACTTACTAATAGGGGCTCTCTTCTTGTTTTTGCAAGTTCATATCCAAACAATAGTGCTGCTGGCATCAATGCCGCCGCCAGAATTCTACCACAGGGCATTGCAAATATGGTTGGCATATTTATCAACACAACCACCGTTCCTGGTAATCCCAGAGGTGTCTTTGTTAATTTGTTCAGTATATCCATTACCGCTCTAAATGCCCCTGCTGCCTCAAGAGCACCTGCAACAAGAAATCCAGCCAGTAATGCGGTTATTGGATGTATGAAAATGGTGGATGAAAGCTCTTTAAGTGTTACAGATTTGCCAAAAAGGAATGCTATTGTAATCAGAAAGAGGGCTGTTAGTATTAATGCTGATTGAACTGGCAGTACATCCTGAGGTATCCATTCCTTAAGTGATGCTACTATTACTCCAAAAAATATTAACAATCCAAACAGACCCAATAATTCCATTATTTACTCTTCATAAATGAACCTTTACCAATCCTCTGGGCTATTATTCTTGAACCAATCTTCGTTATACCTACATAATCCCCAACCCTTATCCTATCAATACAGATCGAACAGGGGCTTATTTCCGCATTGTATATTTTTCCAGTATCAACTTTAACACCAACAGGTATTGTTGATTTTTTATATATTTTATCACAATTTTTACAATCTTTTATTTCACCACCAATTGATACTATTCTTCCAACCATCTGAGGAAAGAGAAATGTGCGTATATTTTGCAGTATAACATAAACACCAAACAACAACAAACCAAAGATTATACCCTGATTTAATAGATATATAAAATTTCCAACCATCTTTATACCCCGACCTACCTTACAATATACAATACTACAATAGGAACTGAAATCTTAAGAATGAATAGAATTCATTTTAGATATCTCCTTGCATTTTTTAATGTTCCTGAAACCCCTATAACCTGAGGTATTACTCTCACACCATTTATCTCTTTGATTAGTGCTATTGAGGTTTTTATATCATCAACAGACTTATGAGTCACCTTAATAATCCCTATGTTCTTATTTTCATCCCAGTCAGTAATCCATAGATTCAGTTTACTTGTTCCGATTTCTCCAAGAAACTGCAATGCTGAGTTCCATAATATTTTAGTTATATCCTTTTTTGAAAAATTTGTATCTCCAATAAATTCTAACACAATATATCTGTTCCTCTCTCTTAATGTTGGTGGTAATGGTTTGGGCATTCTTGATATTTAATATGGAGATGTTCTGCGCTGTGGTTGGCTTGTAATCATTCTAAGGGATTGAGGGGCATCACTCCCTCAAAATCATACAAGAGCCGTCTCAGCGCAGTGTAGCCTCTTTCTTGCACTACAATTCATCTATCATTGCAGCCTTCGCAAGAGGCAAAAATATATCTGATTTATAGAATAAATATTATTGATTTTTTGCTAGTGTTCTATCCAGTAACATACCTTGCAGTTTTTCCTTAAAATAATAGTTCGCAAGGTATTAAATAACCGATTCCTTGATGTGGTCTTTCATAGTTCCAATGATGGATATATGCCTCATGAGTTGGATATCTCCAAGATTCTTTCACATACGATCCATGAAACCTTTCCACTTTACCAATAGTTGTTGGCCTTCTCTTGCTTGCTACAATGTGTTGTACATCGTGCCTCTCACAAAACTTTGTGAACTTGGTCTTTCCATTCTCTTGCGTGGTGTAAAACTGAGTTCCCTGATCTGTTAGTATCTGTTTTGGTGCACTATACTCATCAATACAATCTTGGAACGGGTATATTGCGTTCCATGATGTGGCATCATCAAAGATCTTTGACCCCGGGATAAA
>CAZQER010000038.1:0-11459 GCA_964592095.1 uncultured archaeon | reverse complement strand
TAAATTTGGTCTGAAGCCCCTCCTGAGCTAACGAGGCGTGTATCTTATTCTTGACCTGAGTTCTCGTTCTAACCAATGATGCTCTGTACCTTACCTCGATTCTGAGGTCTCTTATCTCACCCTCAGGAACATAAGATTCTGGTAAGTGATCCATCCTTAACAACTCAGCTAAAACTCTTGAGTCTATCCTATCGGTTTTTGCATGCTTCTTGGCGAATGGTTTAACCGGGGTGGGTGTGCTAGATGGACATCTACTCCCAAATCCTCCAGGCATTCATAGACGAATAATCCAGAGTTGATGCTTCGATAGCAACCCTGGCATTCCTGGGCAGGGTACTTGCAAACTCATTCAAGCCTTCTCTTGTTGTTGGGATTTTATCAGATCTAAGTTCTTTACCTTCTTCATCAATCATAGTATATTGACTCATCCTTTTATGTACATCCAGTCCTACATTCATATTAACACCTCCTTTTAGTTTTTGCTATAACTAACTATTAGGAGGTGTTTTTCATGTAGTCATTTTGCTACCCTTTTTAAGATATCCATTTCCCTTTTTGTTCCATAAATCCATAGGGGTATTAATACAGCTATAAGCATCATTTCTAATGGTTTGATTACACTTCTAAAATAACTTATAACAATTATCCAAAATGTATTTCCCATTATGATACCTATAATCATGGAATATATGGCTCTTCTTCTCTTGACCATCAGAAGATAGGAAAACAGAGACGCCCAGAAGACACCAAACACTATGGTAAATATAACTATTGTTGCATATAAACCGAGATGTCCCATTCTTTTTTCAAATAGTGATGTTATTCTATCTCCTTTTTTTATCATATCCTCGATCTCTTTTCCTGTTATCTCTGAAGCCTTTTTGAATATTCTCATACGATATATCCTTCTGTGATACCCACCATACTCAAATAGCTTAAAGATAAATGGAATCGGTAGTGTGTAAAGCAATAGTAGAATTATAAAAATTTCTAAAGGAGATAGAATTTCAAGTCCATAGGGTATGGAACCGACGGGTCCTATAATCATAGCCAAGATGATGAAATTTAGTAAATTTGGTATCATCTTGCCAATAATCACCATTCCATTAATAGATTTAATTCATGATTTAAAACATAAATCAGATATAACATCTGGAGATGAAACTTATTGGTATAGACTTGGCTGGAAATCCGAGAAATGGTTCAGGATTTTGCATTCTTGATGTAAAAGATAATGAGAAAATAGTTACTCTAAAAATTCTATATTCGGATGAGGAAATTATTGAAAATGTGTTGAAAAATAAACCGGATTTGGTTGCGATAGATGCACCTTTGACATACAATGGTCGCAACAGGAGGTGTGATTCTGACCTGTTCAAATATGGTGCATTACCGGTAACACTTAAAGGAATGGAGATGTTGGCATTAAGGGGGACTTCAATTGCAAAGAAACTCAGAAATTTAAATATAGATACGATCGAGGTCTTTGCTACCGCGTCTGGAAAGATTCTTGGTTTTTATAACAAAAATGAGAAGATAATGCAAAGGAATTTAATTTTATCTGGTTTGAAGGGAGATATAGAAAAGAGATTCCTAACAAAGGATGAAATAGATGCCATATTCTCGGCAATAACTGCATTTCTTCATTTAAATAATTCCTCAGAAGAGGTTGGAGATGATGATGGTAAGATAGTAATTCCTAAAATATAAAGTTATAAATACTTATGAATATTGTGATGAATAAAAATTATGATTTGGTGGTTGTTGGTGCAGGACCCGCGGGTATGTTCTCTGCATACGAGTTGATAAAGAATGGATTTTCTGGTGATATTCTCATTGTTGATGAAGGAAAGGATATCAAAAAAAGAAAATGTCCTATGGAGGAAACAGGTATCTGTGCAAAATGTATTCCATGTAATATAATGTGTGGTATTGGTGGTGCAGGGACATATTCCGATGGTACTCTAAATCTTAGACCAGATATAGGTGGAAATCTGTCAGAGTTCACCAAGACATCTGAAGAGGCATTTGCTCTTGTCAATGAGGTAGATAAAATATTCCTAAGGTTTGGTGTATCAAAAAAACTTTATGGGATTAACAAGAAGGGGATACATAAATTGAAGAAGAAGGCTGCCTCAGCCGGAATTAGTTTTATTGAGGTTCCACAGAGGCATATAGGAACAGATAATGCACCAGGAGTAATATCAAAATTTGAGGATTTCCTTATAAAAGGTGGTGCGAGATTCGTGGTTGAAACCAAGGTGGAGGATTTGTTAATAAAAAATGGTAGGTGTAATGGCATTATATTAAAAAATGGTAAAAAAATATTGGCGAAATATGTTCTTGTTGCACCTGGTAGGTATGGGGCATCGTGGTTTGACTCTATGATAAAGAAGCATGGAATAAATGCTAAATTTTCTGGTATAGATGTTGGTGTTAGGGTTGAGATTCCATCCATAATTATGGATGACATTATTAAGATAAACAGAGACCCTAAGTTCCATATAATGACTGATAAATATGACGATTTTGTGAGAACATTCTGCACAAACCATAATGGTTTTGTTGTAAAGGAGAATTATGATGGAATTGTCGGTGTTAATGGTCATTCTCTAATAAAGAGAGTTTCTGATAATACAAATTTTGCATTTCTCGTGAGGATTGAATTAACAAAACCTGTGGAGAATACTATAAAATATGGTATATCTATTGCAAAACTTGCAACAACAATTGGTGGCGGTAAGCCAATCCTTCAAAGATTGGGTGACCTAAGAAGGGGGAGAAGGTCTCATGCAAACCGTATCAAAAGAAATCGTATTCAGCCAACATTGACGGATATTACACCGGGGGATATATCTATGGCTTTACCACACAGGATTGTGATGGATGTGATTGAGGGATTGGAGAAACTTAATAAAGTAATTCCGGGTGTTTATTCAGACTCTACATTACTTTACGCACCTGAAATAAAGTTCTATGCTACTCAGGTAAATGTGGATGAGAATATGGAGACAAATATAAAAAATCTGTTTGTGGCTGGAGATGGAGCAGGATTGAGCAGGGGTATTGTGAATGCTGCCGCAACGGGAATATTAGCTGCAAGAGGAATCAAAAGAAAGTTAGAATGAAAATTTCGGTTTTAAGATTGGGTCACAGATATTCTAGAGACAAGAGAATAAGTACACATGTGGGTCTTGTTGCAAGAGCTTTTGGAGCAAATGAACTTGTAATGGACATCTGGGACAGTCATGTTGAAAACAGCATACAAAAGGTTGTTGAGGAATGGGGAAATTCATTTAGGATTACATTTATATCAGAGTGGAAAAAATTCATTAGAGGGTTTAATGGTGATAAGATTCACCTTACAATGTATGGTATAAACATAAATGAGATAGAAAACAAACTCAGAGCATCAAAAAAAGACAAATTGATTATTATAGGTGGAAAAAAGGTTCATCCAGATGTATATAATTTAGTTGATTATAATGTTGCTATAGGAAATCAACCACATTCTGAAGTTGCTGCATTGGCTGTATTTTTGGATAGACTTTATAAAGGAAAGGAATTGAAGAAGGAATTCAAGGGAAGAATGAAAATCATACCCCAAAAGAGAGGGAAAAGGGTCTTAAGGGATGATACTTGAATTACCAACCATTCTTCCCAATAAGAGGCACAAATACACATCCACAGATATCCCTTTTCTTTATTTTGCCGTTCTTCTTTTCAACAAGAAGCAGGGTTTGCATCATTCTACCACCAACTGGAATGAGTATTTTACCATTATTTTTCAATTGCTCAATTAATGTATCTGGAATTTTGGGCGCTGCAGCAGTAACAATGATTCTATCATAAGGTGCTTCTTTCTCATACCCCCGTGTTCCCTCCCAATGGATAATCTCCACATTTTTATATTTAAGTCTATTTAGATTTTCTCTTGCAAAGTCTGCAAGTTCTTTAATTCTCTCAACTGTAATAATCTTTCCTCTATTTGCCAATTCTGCTAATATAGCAGCTTGATATCCACTACCACTACCGATTTCTAAAATCTTATGTTCTGGTTTTACATCCAGATATTCTGTCATCATAGCAACCATGTGTGGGGCTGATATTGTCTGTCCAAAACCGATGGAGACTGGTGAATCATTATATGAATATGTCCTTCTATTTTCTGGCAGGAATTCGTGTCTTGGAACAGAGAGCATTGCATCAATAACATTCTTACTCCTTAAATAACCTCCAGAAATGAGTGAAGCAATTAATTCCTTTCTCTCTTTTCCGAATCTTTCATCTCTTTCATCCATTTTATAATAAGATAAAAATAATTGTCAATATAATTGTCAAGAGACCAAAAATTATGCAGAATGTATCAAATCTGACCCTTTTGGAAAATTTAATTAACCCCTCTATGGTCATATATCCGGTAATAAATGCTACAAATATTCCAACAAATATCCCATATATATCAAAAATATCAAAAGTGATTATATCTCCCTGAATAGACTCTATAAAAACTGCACCAATAACGGCAGGAATTGACATAAGAAATGATAGTTTTAATGCTATATCCTGCTCAAAACCAAGTAAGAGTAATACCGAAACGGTAATTCCAGACCTTGAAATACCGGGGATTATGGTAAAGCCCTGTGCAATTCCACTTATAACCATATCTTTAATTTTAATATTCTTTATCCTCCTTGTTCCAAATCTCCTTTTTGAAATATATAATACCAGACCGGTAATAATCAAAAAAATACCTATGAAAATGGTTATAATCTCGCCCTTTTTTGTAAACAATTTTAGAAAGGATTTCATGCCCATATAAATGGGAATTCCAACCACCCCGGTGAATATGGTAGAAAATATGACAAAATAAAATAATTTATCTTCTTTAAATTTTGAAAGCGATTTCATTATATCTTTTCTAAATTTTACTATTACTGCGAGTAGAGAACCTATATGGAGATAAATGGCAAGTTTTAGTGCTATTTCCGGTCTTATGGATAATATGTCAATCATTGCCAACATGCTCTGTCCAGAACTGCTAACTGGTAACCATTCTGTTACTCCCTGTAGGATTCCAAGTATAAGAAAGTCCGTCAATTCCATTATGTATCTATTTACCTTTTATGCATTTATCTTCATTGATGGAAATAGATTTTTATATCTTTACTACTTAAAATCTTATTCCACATATTAATTAGATGTGTAATCAAAATAGATGGGCCCGTAGCTCAGTCTGGTAGAGCACTCGGCTTTTAACCGAGTGGTCGCGGGTTCAAACCCCGTCGGGCCCATGGGGTGTTTGTGATGATTATCAAATCTGGGAGAGTATGCAGGAAGGTAAGGGGTAGAGATGCGGGAAAATACTGCATTGTATTGGAAAGGGTAGATAATAATAATGTAATTGTAGATGGCAAAGAAATGAAAAGGGGGAAGGTGAATATAAAACACTTGGAACCACTTCCCGTAGTCCTGAAAATCAGCAAGAAAGCCAAAAAAAGCACAATAGTAAAGGCTCTTGAAAAAGAGGGTTTTTAGTTATATTAATCATGAACTATCTTAAGGATATCTTTGAGGGAAATCAGAATAAAAACTACATACATCAGAGATTTGTAAGATATGGTAAGGGTAAATATAATGGACCAAAAATCAGTTTAAAGAAATCTAAAAAAACGATAAAGATATATGCGTCATATGGATTTGAGAATATACTTGGATATATTCTATTAAAATCATTCAATGGGGTTGTAGATGTAAGGGGAAATATAATCTCCTTTGAGGATATAGGTGATACCTTACCTCTGCTTGGAATCAATACATATAAAGAAAGAAAAAGGAGGATGGTATTTATATATAAAATAATTGGTAAATATAACACCAAAACACTCCTTGGACTCTATGAGGAATTTCCATCCTGTATATTTCTTTTTGATATATCTGCAACTGAATATAAATTGAAGACAAAAAATAGCATTCCAAAACCAGGTTCACCTTTAGATGAAAATTTCTGCTATGCTGAATTTCCATTAAAAGACAAGAGTTTTATTTTGAATGAGATATGTTTTGGGCAGCAACTAAGCGACTTTGATGAAATCAGGATATGGTATGAATATACAATAAATAGTCTTGAAATTCCTGAGAAATACAAGAATAATCCAAAGATGGCGAGGATACATGCAAAAAGGCACGGAATTGTAAAAAGGGTCATTCTAAGTGAAAATATTGAGAATATAATGGAAACGGAGATCAGGGTTTAACTTGGATAGATTTGATAGATGTAGCCCTGCACTAACCCCAAGTATCACGGATCAAACAATTTCATTTCTCCACCAAGGTGACCCTATGCAGGGCATATAAAGATTACGGATTTTAATGATAAATACCATTTCTCAGATTTTATTTCTTTATTTCTTTTTCTTTTCTATAATCTGTGGTTATTGTATGACATGTATATAATATATTCCATTTGGTTTATATTTATTATATTTAATTTATATTTAATTAAGTATAATATACTTATATGTTCGAAATTATATCAAATAACGCATCTGTATTTAAAGAATTTATAGGATTTATAAGGCTCATGGTGTGTTTGTATGTAACAAGCATATCAATCTTTGGCTTTCTTTTGTTTAACCCATTAAGTCTAAAACTTTTTTTTGGTAATCTTTGCAACCTTTGCAGCAACAGCATCTATGTACTCATTAAATCAACTGAGTGATAGAGAGGAGGATATGATTAATAAGAAGGTGTTGAATAGATTTGTCGTTAATGGAAAGGGATTTTATATTGTGATATCGCTTTTGTTTTTTGGATTATTGTTTTCAGTTTTATTATCAATGACTTCATTTCTGTTTCTCATTCTCTCTGTAACTCTTGGCATTATATATTCAACATTAAGAATAAAAAGAATTTCATCAATAAAGAACATATATGCAATGATTTCAATATCTCTTATGTTCTTGGTTGGTGCAACTGCCAATTCTAACTCAATTAATTCAATTACTACAATAGATTTGATAAAGGTGTATCTGGTACTCTCAATCTACATTCTTATAATTAGCATCATGGCTGACTTGAGGGATTACGATGGTGATAGATTGGCGGATATAAAAACGATACCGGTTATGCTTGGTTATAATGCGGGTAAAAGGGTTATATATCTCCTTTTTATACTTTTCTCAATCTTGGTTGTTATTGAAAATCTAATAAGTTTTTATATATTGCTATGTTTGTTCCATTTATATTGATTTACCTCATTAAAGACAATGTACTGAATGCATACAATCTACTTTCAATCTCTTTCCTGAGTTTACCCGTTTCAGCCTTTACATTTATAATGTTTTTTTAATGGAGGTCTAAAAATGTGCATGGTAACATTTGATTGGAGTGAAAATGACGCGAAGGAAAAATTCAAGAATTTTGATAGAAGAAAGAGGTTATCGTGGGTTGTTTTGGAGGTTACAGATTACTGTAACTTCAGATGTAAGTGGTGCTTTGCAAATTCTTGGATAAACAAAAATCCAACGCATATGAGTATTGAGAATGTCAAAAAATTGATCGAGTTTCTTTCTGATTCTGGTGTAAGGCAGATAACATTTTCAGGTGGTGAGCCTACATTGTATCCATATCTAAGGGATGCGATTAAATTTGCAAGTGATTATGGATTGGTGGTGCATATGAACACAAATGGGTATCTGTTTACAGAAAAACTTGCAAGAGAACTCTATTCATTGGGTTTAACACAGGTTCAGACCGATATAGATAGTTAAATCCAAAAAAGCATGATGATATAAGGGGAATGAAAGGCTCTTGGATAAGGGCAATTAAGGCACTCAAAAATGCAAAGAATGTTGGTATGACTGGTGCATGTCAAACCGTTCTTACCAGAGAAAATGAAAACGAGATACTTAACATATTCAGATTTGCTCGAAGTCTTGGAATACAGAGATGCAGGGTGTGGGATATGACCCCATCAGAGGGGTGTTCCATAAAGAATGCAGAATTAATGCCATCTGACTACATATCTACTCTAAAAAGACTTTGTAGATATGCAGAAATGACTGGTGCAAAAAGTGTAGAGTCTGGCGACCCACTATTTAATGCGCACATAAAAACAAATCTTAATGTTAGTGGTGGATATTGTGTGGCATCTGCCGGTTTATACACAACAATCTCATGCAATGGTGATGCATACTTCTGTGCAACAATAAGAAAGCCCATGTATAATATATTTGATATAATTTCATCAGATATTGATTTCAATTTATTACACAGGAGTAAATTGGTGGAGTATACGAAAAAATTTAAAATTCCCGATGGATGTATGAAATGCCCATTTGTTTATAAATGCAATGGGGGGTGTTATACGAGACGAGAATTTATGGGGGATGGCGTTGATTATTGGTGCAAGGTTATGCAGTTACCATATAGAGAACCACACCATTATAAAACCTATAAAACTGAACCATCTGTAATATAATCTACTGTAATCCTTTTGTATCCTTCATTTATTTTTTCTATTTTAAAATTGGTATTGATGAGCCATAAAAATCCCTGGATAGTTCTTAGTAGGAAGTCCCATTTGTCTTTCTCTAATTGCAACCCATACGGTGGATTTTTTATATCCACGGATATTTTGGTATCACTCTTTATGACTATTTTTACAACACCCCAGCCCATGACCTGTAATAGTGTTTTTAATAGTATTAATTTCCTTTCTATGTTGGATTCATCATCAATGAGTATACTGAAATAATCATAAGAAATTTCAGAGATTTTGTTGAGCATTATTCCTTTATTGCCTATCAGATGGAATATTGTATTTTCTATTGGACATAAAAATTTTCCTCTGAAATATAATTTATTTCCCTTGGATAGGTGAAGTATATTTTTTTCTAATGCATTTTTGAGGTCAACCCCTCTTATATCCTCCTCTATATAATTTAATTTATTGTACTGCCCTTTACTCTTTGATTTAATAGCAGTACAGATTCCATCAAGTTCATACACATACCTGCATGATTTTTTGGATTGATATATATCAATAGAATGCGCCTCAGATTGAACAATACATTGAGTATGCCCGCATAAAATCCTATCATCCCGGTATTTTTACCTATGATTCGTGTAACACCCTCATTTTTTGTTTCTATTGTTACAATATTGTCCTTTTTTGTAAATCTAAAATCGTCCATTAAACCAAGTCCAATCCAAGTATTCTTCATGAACACATTAAGAAATATCCCGATTGGCAGTTTTGTTATAATACCCCGAAAATGTTTTGACATCACTAAATTCATCCATTTCTTATCTATATTATACATATCATAACCGGCATTTTCACATTCTTTAACATAAAGTGCAAGTATATCCTCAAAAAATAGTGTATATCTTCTATAAATGCCTTGTGAAATATTGGTTACTCCACCAACTACTGTTTTTATAATATTTCTCTTAAGAGAGGTTGACAGCCTCATCCCAATCCATAAACCCTCTTACAATATCCTTGCTTCTGTTATATCCAATTCTTTATCATTTATTACAAATTCATGTGATATCTTGGGTGCAAATGATGTATACCTCATCTTGTGAATTTCAAGTGTCCTTACAGGTCTTTCTTCAAACTCTGAAAACAGAAGTTTTATTATACCATCACATTCAAATCCCTCTCCATTTCCTGTATCTATTTCATCATTCTTTGTTTCACATATCAATATAGTGCATTTCACCCTCTCCTTGAGGAATTTTACAAGTTTGTATAAACTGATCCTGTAGTCCTTCCTGTCCTCAGAAAACATTAGTAGTTTGTTTATGTTATCCATAACAAGTTTGTCAAGTTTTGGGTAAGATGAGATAATATCAATAAACTTATTAACATCTATCTCCTCGCCAAGATTTAATGATAGTACAACGAAATTTTTATCCAAGATTTTTTTCACAGATTTTAGCGATTCAATGCCACTGCATGCCCTAAGCAGTTCATCCTTTGATTCATTGAATGAGATATAACAGCATCTTGTTTTATCATCAATCCCATTGATAAGAAAATTCAATCCAAAGAGTGTTTTTCCAGAACCTGGGCCTCCAGATAATAATACAACAGTATTTTCTGGAAACCCGCCTCTAAGTATGTTGTCCAATTTTGCTATACCGGTCCTTATTCTATTCATTTTTCATCTCCTCAAAAACTGGAACAGCCTTTTTATGTTCTTCAAGTTTTATCAGAAGGTATTTTGAGTCATTTACATGGAATATTTTTGCAGGAACCTTTTTTATCAGCTTCTCTATTTCATGTCTCTCCAAAAGTTTGTTTGGCATCATTATCCTGTTTCCATTACCAAGTTTCCCAGTTGTCAGTCTTTCATTCAGTATCTTATCATCTGTTGGCAGTATCACAAGGTCCTTCCTTGAAAGTTTTAGTATCTGATACTCAGACTCCGATACCTTAAATGTTACATATGTGTTGTCCCCATCCATATCAATAGATTTTATATCAGCCATATAAATATTTATACATTAATAAAATAAATTTAGTTACTTAAATCGTGTAAAAATGATTCCTGAGTTGGATAATATATCAGATGGAGAGATTGTATTACTTATTGTTGATGTTGATAAATACCATAAAGCAGTAGTGGATATAGTTAATTTTTTTGTGATGAAAAGAAGGGCAAGGGTGTGTTTATTTCAATTAGCAGGTCGTATGAGAGGCTGAAGAATACATTCAAGAGCAGTAATATAAGCATTGATAGATTATTCTTTGTTGATGTAGTATCAAAAATTGTTGGATTGAATGTTGAAGATTCAGACAGATGTATTTTTATAGAGGATCCTACAAATCTCGTTGATATCAGTGTTAATGTTCAAAAACTTCTTTGTAATATCAACAATAAAAATAAATTTCTTGTTTTTGATTCCATTTCTGGTTTATTATTATACAACAAATCAATAAGTATAGAGAGATTCATACATTCATTCTGCTGTAAAATGCGCTCATGGAATATTACAGGGATTATTATGTCCATAAGGGGGGAATTGAAGGAGGATATGATAACCACAATTTCAGGGTTCTGCGATAGAACAATAAATATATAAAATATAAGGGTGTGCAAATTAAATCTCAAGTGCTCTAACTCCAATTGAGTTCCATCCAACGTCATTAGCTAAGATATCACTATTAACTATCATACCCAATAGCTTAATACCAAAACCTGCTGACCTCTCTTGGGTTTTCTGCTCCAATCAAAAGCGGCAATATAAAGTCTGCGATCTCTTCAAAGAGTTGTTTCAACACATTTCTGTATCTCCCCCTCATTTTCCTATAATAGTTCTGTGCGCGATGTCTTGAAGTCCAAACCCTTCGCCTTTGTCTTGGAACATGGATTTATTTAATATGATTATTTAATAGCTATGTAGAAATCCTTTAGGATTTCTAGCGTAAAAAATCTAACATACCT
>CAZQER010000037.1:0-11537 GCA_964592095.1 uncultured archaeon | reverse complement strand
AACACCTAAGGGAGTAATTGATATGATAGGTCAGAGTATGGGTGATGTGAGTGGCATGGGTGAGGGTAAGGAAGAGTTCTTAAAGGCAATAAAGAATGTAGAACTGAAGGAGTGGATATCAAAAAAGGATTTTACAGTAAGAAAGGCGTACATTAATATGAGTCTTGAAAATATGGGTACATCTGTTACTATAGAGATAACGATGAATCTACATGACTTTAACAAGCCGATGAATATAGAACTACCAGATGACGCAAGGAATGCAACAGAAATATCAAAGAGATTATATTATTAATTATTTAATTTATAATTTATATTCAATTTATTAAGCCTTTTTTAACTGCAAGTTCTGCATTTAGTATGCTCGCACCCGCTGCACCCCTGATGGTATTATGACTCAGGCAGGTAAATCTTAATAATCTTTCATTCCTTTTTCTTATTCTTCCTACAGAGACTGTCATACCTTTTCCAAGCATTCTATCAAATATTGGTTGAGGTCTGTCTTCATCTTCAAATACTATTATTGGTTTTTGAGGAGCTGTCGGAAGTTTCATTCTTTGTGGTTCACCTCTAAACTCTGAAAGAATTTTTTTTATCTCCCCCTCATTGAAATCCTCTTCAGTTTTTACAAAAACCACCTCTGTATGACCATCTCTAAGCATTATTCTATTACAAGATGCAAAAATTGGAAACTCTGCATATTCTATTTTTCCATTATTTAATTTACCTAATATCTTTAATGGTTCATTTTCCACCTTTTTCTCCTCCCCTTTGATAAATGGAATCATATTGTCCAAAATAGCCATTGATGGTACTCCAGAATAGCCTGCCCCCGATAGGGCCTGCATTGTTGCAACATTAACAGATAAGATTCCAATGGTATCATAGATCGGCTTTAAGGGTATTACAAGACCTATCACAGAACAGTTGGGATTTGTAACGATAAAGCCGTTCCAATTTCTCCTCTCTCTTTGAATATCAATAAGTTTAAAGTGTTCTGGATTTATCTCTGGAATTATTAATGGAACATCATCATCCATTCTAAATGTTGATGTGTTGGAAAACACAGGAAAATCCTTTGCAAATGAACCTTCTATTTCCCTTGCTACCGATGAAGGTATTGCAGAGAAGATTATATCAACGTTGTTTCTTTCAGCCTCTCTAACATCAACAGGTAAAACCACCATATCTGCAATTTCATCAGGGATTTTACTACTTAAATACCATGATGCTGCCTCTTTGTATTTCTTTCCACTGCTCCTTTCAGAGGCCATTAATGCAGAGATTTCAAAATAGGGATGATTTTCCAGTAATTCAATAAACCTCTGACCTACTATTCCAGTAGCACCTATAATACCTACTCTGAGTTTCATTTGTGAATAAATAATGAATAATAAAACTTTAAATATGAAATCTATACTGCCTTAATTTGAGTTTTCTAAATGCGTTGATTGCAGTATTTATTATTTTTTCCAAATCATCGGAATAGAAGAGATGTGATTTGCATTTACAATCACTTGACCCAAAATTCGGAATTGGTTTTAGGTTATTGAATAAAAGTTCAGCAATTTTACATTCAATTCTTTCAGTAGTTTTTGCATATATTATATCAATTATTTTTGCATTTTTCAAAAGATAATCTATATGCCAGAATATCCTTTTTTCCTTTCTAGTATGTCTTTTGAGTCTTGCATCTAATGAATTGAGCGCAGAACCCACATATATATAAAAACCACTTTTAAATTCAATAATACCAATTTTTCCAACATTAATTTTGCAGTTATTTTCTAATCTAATTAACAGGCAATATATTCCCTTCATCATTGAGTTTCGCTCCAAAGATTCCTAAGGAAAGATGAATTGCATTATTAATCAATGTTTTTTGTCCTAGAATAGAATTGACTCTTTTTAGTTTTAAATTATCTGAGAAATAGTCTGAATTGAATATATAATTAAGAAGAACTGCGAGTGATGTTGGCACCGCACTGAGAAAAATTACATTTTCGGGGGGATTTAATCCAATATATATGCATAATCTATTTCTATTGATGTCAATATCTCCTTTTGTCATTATTAGTATATCCATCTCCCCATGATTCTTTTTTGCCATTTCCTCCAGGATTCGGAATTTATCATTATCAATGTTTGAAGAAAACTCTATTGGCTCGTATTTGTATTTCACCCCCTCTATTATATCCATCAATTGGAGAATTGAAAATGCAACACTTTTTGGATTATCAAAATCTGTGTTGTTCTTTAATTTGTTCATATATTCATAACATTTATCTACATTATTGATTTCAATATTGACCAGGAGTTTTATTAATGGTAACGGCTGTGGTTTTGTATTGATTGTATTATTTTCTTTGGCCAATCTAATCTTTGTTCTTGTAAGGCTGAATAACTTCTTTGCACCCTTTTTCATTAATTTATTCATTTCAGGTGGCATGATAAATGATATGGAAAAGGAGAATAAAGATTAAATATCTGAAGGATAAATAATTTAGAGACATGAAAAAATCAATTTCTTCAATTGTTATAGGAATCCTAATGGTTTTTCTCATTAATGTATATAATATACGTGCTGATACACCCGGTATTGATTACAGATATTATGACAAAATCATAGAGAGAAATATTTTAAAAAGCCTCTGCGATGGAATAAATGATGGGGGGGAATGCAGGATTCCTGAGGTACTAAAAAACAGGATTCATGGTATATGTTGTGGTGGAGTCTGTAGGATAAACATTAGTAATTGTGATGAAAATGAACCATCGAATAGGGAATCATTGATTGATATTCTAAAAAGATTGCTCTGTATTGGTAAGGGTGAAAATGATGATTGTTCTATTAGAGATAAAGGAATAAATGATAGATTGAGTAAATTGAAAGGCAAATGCTGTGATGGAAAATGTTTTTTTGGTATTGATGATTGTGATAAGGTATATAAATACAGGGATCATTATGCCATACTTAGCAGGATGGGAATAAATGATATATCAAAAAGCATAGAAATACTTTCATGTATTGGTATCCAAGACGGAGATAAATGTCAGATACCCAAATATCTTGTAGATGAGTTTAATCTATTCGGCGTCTGCTGTAAGGGAAAATGTAATTTCAGAAAAACGAAATGTCCAGATGGTAGAAATTGGATTTGTGGTAATGGGATATGTGAATCGGACAAAGGGGAGAATTCAAATAATTGCCCCCAAGATTGCAAAAAAGAAGTAAGTGATTCAAAAATCTCACTTCTCATAACATTTGGATTTACAATTATCATCATATTCCTCATTCTTCTAACCTTGATGATCTATAGATTCATAAGGAAGGAAAGGATAAACAGAATATCTATAACAACAGATTATGAACTGGAATTGAAAAGGTTAAATGATGAAAAAAGAAGTATTGAAGAGATGATAAGATTGGCTCAGATTAAATTTCACAAGAGAAAACTTGATGAAGAGAGTTTTAGAGAGATTGTAAGGGACCAGCAGAAGAGATTAATAGAGATAGAGGCAAGAATTAGAGATCTGGAGAAAAGGATGAGAAAACTGGAGAAAAAACAATAATGCGGACATTATATTTGATATTTAATTTGCACATATCTAATAATATCCATACTATACTTATATATTACCAATTATTATTAAATATTGATAAATTGATAATTATTTATTATTCTGATTAAAATGAGTAAACAGATTGGAGAGATAAAGGATTTGAAGGAAGGTAAGTATGTGATAATAGATGGGGAGGCGTGTAGGATAACAAAGATAACCAAATCCAAACCAGGGAAGCATGGAGCAATGAAGGCTAGAATAGAGGCAATAGGAATTTTTGATAATCAGAAGAGAAATCTTATGGGGCCTATAAATCAGAAGGTGGAGATACCGATAATAAAGAAGGAAACTGCTCAGGTTTTGAATGTGATAGGCAATACTGCCCAGATGATGGATATGAGTTCCTATGAAACATTTGAATTGGAAATCCCTGATGACTTTAAAGACAAACTCTCACAGGGACAGGAAGTAATGTATATGGAAGCGCTTGGTAAGAGGAAGATAATTCAACTCTGATTTTTACCTATCTAAATATTTCAAATATCTACCTCTGATACACTCCACACAGACACCTCTCCTTATATCAAAATGCTCGCTGCATACCCTTCTTCCGCATAATGGACAGGTATAAAGAATTGCTACTTTTTTGCATATATCGCATAATCCAGTATTCATTATTACCGTTAGGATGCTTTAGCAAATTCTGTAGCCTGAAACTTTGCAGTAATCTCAGGTAATCTAATAGGCACAGGTAATCTCAACTTTCTTGCAATCATAGAGGATTCAAGCAATGATTCTCTTAGTATTACTGTAGAAATCTCCTTGATAATATCGGGCTCAAGTGTGATTTTATCATCGCTTTCCTTTACTAACTTGTTTAAATCTGGGGATTTGTACAATAGATAGCCCTTTAGTTCGATATCACCCACACTTGGATTGTATTGTACATCAAACGAAAAATTTACCCTTAAAAGATTCTCCCCACTATTATCCTTCTCCATTTTAGTAGATACTATCCTAAAATTTGACTTTATTTCTATATTATCTTTTATCTTTGCTTTTTCATTTCTATTTCCGTTAATATTTGTTATTCTAACATTTATTACTGGCATTCTCTCACCCCTTTATTCTTTATTCTTATTCTTAATTATTCTTTAAATACTTATATTAATACAAAAATTACAACACTACAATTTTTTTATTATATTTCTTATTTCCTTTGCCTTTTCAAATGCAACACCTACCGCCCTCTCTATTTCATCACTCTTGAATGCTCCATCACCAGACTTTTGCATAGCATTTATTGTGTCTGTAGTAGTTATTGTAATCTTGGCGTCTGCTGCATATTCTTCATCCAAACAGGGATCTACAATCAATTTATCAGATATCTTTGCCTGTGTTACAGGCACGGGAATGCATGATACAGGAAGTTTTCCACCCCATTCTCCTCTTATTATTGTATTGTCCTCATACCTTGGCATTCTGGTATTTAGTAATGCTGTTATGGCTGCTATTCCCGATGCATCGATAAGATTACCGCCATGATCAAGAACATGTATATCTATAAATACAATCCAAACCTTGTTCTCCTCTATAAAAAGTTTTTCTAAATCTATTGCTTTGGATTCCCTTATACCTCTGTCAACAACCCTTGCAATTTCTATGGCATCCTCTCTTGGTGGTCCAGCCTCAAATATCGGAGAGGCTACTGGTCTCAACTCTGCACTTGTTGTCATTACTCCTTCATCAGGTCTGTCCGGGTATGGTTCACCCACATCCAGACTTATACCCACCAATACCTTTGTATTACCCAATCTTATAAGTGTAGAACCAGGAGCCTTTGCATCACAATAATCCCTCTCAAGTTTTATATATCTGAACTCATCCAATTTCCTATTATCTATCCTTCTACCACTCTTTACAAGGTTAGTTATATAATCCCTCTTCAAATATGTTTCAATATCCATTTTACTTTATTCCTCAATTTTCATACTCTCTATAAGGGTCTTTTTTTGCATATCGTAAACCCTCATCGCACCATCAATAGCCAATCTATATGCTTTTTTGAACTCCTCTCTTGTTAGTTTTCCGTCCATTTGCAGTAGTACTATCTCCTTTCTTCTAGGAGATATAGCCACTGGTAAGTCACATTCTCCAAAATTATCTTCCTCCTTCATTAAATCCAATACAATTTCTCCATCAATCTTCCCAGCTGCACATGCAGATATCATATCTCTCATAGGCATACCTGAATTTGCCATAGCTAATGATGCTGCAACAATACTTGCACATCTTGTACCTGCATCAGCCTGAAGAACCTCAACAAAGACATCTATTCCTGTATTTGGATACTTCTCCAAAACTGCTACATGTCCCAATGCCTCTGATATAACCTTCGATATCTCAACAGACCTCCTATCAGGTCCTGGTTTTTTTCTTTCATCTACAGAGAATGGAGCCATATTATAAGTACATGTAAGAACTGCCTTTGTAGGGTCCCTTAGATACTTTGGATGTAATTCTCTTGGTCCATGTACTCCTGCAAGAATCTTATTTTTACCCCATTCAACATATGCGGAACCATTGGTTCTATTCAGAACCCCAACACTCATCTTAATCTCTCTTAATTCATCAAATCTTCTACCATCTAAACGCTTACCATCAACTATCAACTTCATATCCTGTTTTACCATTTTAACTCCTCCTTGCATTTTCAAGCATTTTCTCAATTCTATCAGTTAACCCACTACTTTGTGCCTCCTTTTCTATCCTTTTTATAGCATTAATTGCCAATTTAACATTATCAAAATTATCACTCCTTACCCATATTCTTCCATTTTGTCCTACTACTATGTTGCAATTTGTCTTTTTTTTGAGTATCTCTAACATTGACCTCCTTTTACCTACTACCCTTGGAATCCTCTTGGGATTCACATTGATTATAACTCCATCAATCAATTTCCAAGGTCCTGTTATCTCACAAGAATTGACTTCGTTTACAAAAGAAACCTTTGCACTTATCCTATCTCCTACATCATAATATTTACTTAGATTCTTATTCATTACATCTTTTGTGGCCTCCTCGCCCCGCATACGACACAGATATGGCGAGTTTATATCTACAATCCAACTACCTTCCATTACATTTATAATTACACCTATGACAAGGTCATCTCTTTTTGGTGTATATACTCCAAGAGATGGAATGACTCTCACAACTCTACCATTTATTCTCACCATACCAAAAACCATGGAGTATACTCTATTATTTTCCATAAAACAATTATCTAAACAACTCACATTTTCTCCAATCAACTGTCCCGGAATTACCAAATCTCCATCACCAACCATAAACATAACTCAGTCACCTTCTCAATATTTTAACCTGACCCTCACCATGTGTTAAACCATTTATCTTTTTATAGAATTCATCCTGTAAACCAGCAGGAATTTCAATCAACAATAATAAATTTCCATCTTTGTCCCACCCCTCCTTCTTTATCTCCCCAAATTCCCTCAAAATTCCATAGATTCCTCCTGCATATCTTGATGGAATTTTGATTGCAACATCAATATTCTCAAATCTTATAGGTATTATCCTTCTAATTTCTCTCATTACTGTTTCTACTTGTTCCTCGGCGGATTTATTTATATTTATATTTATCTTTGCCTCATCCATAGCCTTCTCAATTCTGGATGGTGGATGAGGTGTATTGGTTTGAGGATTTATAGCCTTTCTGGCAATAATGGATATAATCTTTCTTTTTTTCTCTTTTAGAATCTCCCTTTTCTGTTCTGTTGTTAAATGAATATCCCCTTTTTGGAGTATTATCTGAACTATTTTATATACATCTGTAGTACCAAATATCGTATTCATCATTTGCTCAGAAGCCTTTTCACCATTCTTGGCATCCTTAAAGATTTTATCTATGGCAAGTAATTCACCAAAGTCAATATTCTCTCCTCTTTTGTATCTCAGAGCCAAATTTGGATCAACAAGTATTTCAAAATTTTCCCCATCAGTCTTTAATCTGGCAATGACTGCCTCTTCCAAACTTACCATTTTAAAATCAAGCATAGCTTACAGCCTAAGACAACAAGCATAATTATTTTATTATTCTTTTCATAGATTCATCAATTTCTTCTCTTGAGACTTCTTGATACATCTTTCCAAATTCAATAGTAATAATCTCCACATATTCTGTTTTAAGTTTTTCCTCTGAAACAGAGTTGAGTCCTTTAAGTGCTAAATCTATAGCATCTGACCTAGACATCCCCTCTCTATATTCCTTTTCAAATATCTTTTCCACATCTGATTTACCCATACCTATGGCAGATGCTGTATATTCTGTAAACGCTCCGGATGGATCAGTTTCGAAGAGAGATGGTTTATCGTTCAATCCAGCTATTAATAATGCTGTTCCAAATGGTCTTGCACCACCATATTGTGTATATAATTGTTTTAAATCACATATATCTTGAGTTAAAGTAGCAACATTTATTGGTTCATTGTATGCTACTCTGTTTCTTTGAGCCCTTATTCTTGCCTCCTCAATTAGTCTTCTGGCATCGGCAACTAATCCGGAGGTTGCAATACCTATATGTTCATCAACCTTAAATATCTTCTCTATTGACCTTGGAACAATCAATGGTGATGTTATATTTTTATCTACGGCAAGTAATACACCGTTTTTGTATGTTATGCCGCACGCAGTTGTACCTCTCTTTACAGCCTCTCTGGCATACTCTACCTGAAATAACCTTCCATCTGGGCTAAATACTGTTATTGCCCTGTCATATGCAGCAGATCCAGCGGGATACATTTTAATCAACAAATAAAAATAGGATTTAATGATTAAATAATGATTAATAGAGGTAATAGAATGTTACAACAATATGGAAGGGTATCTTTCCTATTAATACTTCTGGTTGCCATACTATTTAGATTTTATGGTCTTGAACTATTACCGCAATGGGCATGGGATGAAGGTGTGAATGCAAATATCTCATGGAATCTTACTAATTTAAAGGCCCAATGGTTTTCTTTAACATACCCTTTCATACCTCACCCACCATTATTTTTTGTTATTTCCTCAATTCTATTAAAATTTTTTGGTAATAAACTAATAATCATAAGGGTATTAACTGCATTTTATGGTGCATTAACCGCATTTATTATCTATCTAATAGGAAAAGAGGCATTTGGTCTGAAAAATGCTGTTATAATGTCATTTTTATTCTCTATACATCCATGGGCAATATTTTTTAACAGATCAGCATTCGCAAATAATCAACTAATGTTTTTTTATATATTATCCCTGTACTTCTTTTTGAGATACTATACCAATAAGGGAGATATATACTTATATCTATCTTCAATCTCTGCTGTTTCTGGATTACTAACTGAATTTACAGGAGTTGGTATACTGATATCAATTCTAATCTTATGCCAATTTTATAAAAAATGTGATGGCAAAAAGATTTTTATCATATCTGTTATATCGATAATGCCCTTAATCATATTCCTTTTGATAATGCTATCTATCATGCCAGATGCATTCATACATGATTTTATCTTCACATCCAATAGATTTAAAAATTCTATTTTTGGTTTCGCAATTATAACAATCATCTTGTTTATATTTGGATATTGCCTAAAAGAGCAAACATTGAAGATTCTTCAAAATATAATGGGATTCTATAGAAAGATTGCATATGATGCAGTTACATTTGATACGGACACAAGTGATGAAATCAAAAATGAAAGGGTAAAGAGAAATTTAATGCTCACCATAAGTCTACTAAGTATTTTACTTGCATTTTTATCATTAAATAATCTTTCAAGAAGTGCATTTTTTGGGAGTATAGATTATTTTTGGTTTGGAATTACTGGCTTCATATTTATTGAGAGAGGGGATATAAGAAACATAATATTACTATTCTTTCTCCCGATGTTTATCATAACAATGGGTGTTGGAAGACTTGACCATATGATAATCCCGCTCTATCCATTCTTCTCTATTGGTCTTGCGATTTTATTAATTACTATATATGATTTTCTTACCTCAATATGTAGAAACGTTGTTGTTAATTTAATTATATTTGTGATAATTGCATACCCCTTTATCTTCTTTATCTATCAGGATTTTAATACATTTGTATTGCAGATAAATCCCTTGGTTGGTAGGGAAAATATAAGAGATAGAATAAAGGTATCTAATTTTATTAATAATAGAATACATAACGATGATATAATAATAGCGGATAGTCATTTTCCAAGATTTATAAAAGGGAAAGTATCTGTAATACTCCAATCAGTTGCAATTCATGGGAGGGGAATAATGTATATGTCCTCTGATTATGGAAATGAGAGGTTTGTTTTTAATTGTTCGTATAAGAATGCGAGATTTATTGTTATTAAAAAAAATAGTCTTGGATGGTTAAAAGATTGCTGTAATGAGATTCTGGAACATATAAGAAATTATAAAAGATATGAAATTGGTGAATACATATTATATGAAAATTATATATGATGATCCAATAATTGATACCTCCACTTAGATAACTTTAAAAAATCTGTGTATCTCCTTCTGTATCTGTCTGTTACTGTTTCTTTTTTGTAGTATTTTTTACCTTTATCTGTGTCTGGCATTGTTGGACAGAGTATTTTTTTGGCAGAGACATATCCTTTTTTCCTTTTAATTCCAAAATCAGAATATTTATTTATGAAAAAGGAAAAGAGACCCTCTTGGGATGTGTATTTTTCAAAGATAGCGCAAGACATATCACTACGTTCAACATGCATTAGGCAAAAGATAGGTGCAGTGATTGTTAATGAAAAACATGAGATAGTTGCTACTGGTTATAATGGTGTTGTAAGAGGTGCTCCTCATTGTATTGATATAGGTTGTGTAAAGGATGAAAACAATATAAAGAGTGGAACAGGTCATGAAATATGTCCAGCGGTACATGCGGAACAAAATGCATTGATTCAGGCAGGAAGACAGAGTTTAAATTGTACTTTATATGTAAATGCATTTCCATGTAAAATCTGTGCAAGAATGATAGTAAATGCTGGTATAAAGAGGGTTGTAACAAGTGGTGAATATACAGATAGGGAAGGGCTTGAAATTCTGAAGAATGCAGGTATAACAGTAACACACATTGATATGAATAAGGAGGAAGAAATCAATGAGAATGTTGAATAATATTTCAATTTTATTACCTTATAACCCATCTTATTACCTCAAATGCCTCTGCATATTTTTCATTGATCTGCGTTCCTCTTGTCTGTGCCAATCCTCTGATAAATTCTGGATTTAGATATTTCCTGTATTTCTGGGTTTCATAACATTTTAGGGCATCTATCTTCCTTTCTATATGTTCATCATTTAATGGAATAAATGCTAATGTATTGAATGTTATGTTATTCCATGGTTGCTCATATCCAAGAATTGTGCATTCCTTAAATGCCCTTAATGTTTCCTCCCTTACAGTCTGATGGTCTTGATGCGTATCAAATGAACTTGGAGTAAATATAATATCTGGTTTTATATCATCCCTTATCTCTATCAACCTATCAAGAATTTTTTGCCTTAACTCTGGGAAATCTCTAACTGCAAAATCACACAGGATTAAATTTTTTTCTGGAATACCAAGGATGTCTATTGCATTTTTTACCTCCTTTTTAAGTATATCTGGGGGATACTCTGGAGGAACTGATTTTTCACATGTAGATAATGCAACATAATAAATTTCTGAATCATTTTCAATAAATTTATTTATACTCCCTCCACATCCAAGTTCTGCATCATCTGTATGTGGACTTAATACCAGTATCCTATCAAACATTTTATATCATTACTATTCCTCCATAATGAACGTAAGGGCATCTCTCTGACTTACCAACCCTTCCGAGCCATTTTGGGCTACTTTTCTAAAGGGCTAACGCCGAGGTTGGGATTTGAACGTAA
>CAZQER010000036.1:0-11712 GCA_964592095.1 uncultured archaeon | reverse complement strand
CATACTAAAGTGGGGAGTTGTTTGATTTTTTATTAATTTTTAAAGAGAATAACAGTAACAGGAGTAATGTTGAAAGATTCAATATTGCAGATAATATTAATACATTTGTTATACCATAGAGAGGGATTAAAAAAGAACTCGTCAATATTGCACCAATGAAAGCACCAATCAAATCCGATGCGTAAAGAACCCCCGCTGTTTTTTCAATGCTTCTATCTGTTTCAAAATAGAGTCTACTTGCCAAGGGAAATTCAGCACCAACCAAAAAACCAGCAAAAAGCATTATTGTTGAGAACAATAACTCCGGTACATTTATATTGTATGAGTGTATGGATATGAAAATAAAAATGAATGGTAGAATCAGGGAATATATAACAACTGATAATTCCAGAATTTTTATATTTCTTAATGTATTATCTCCCTTACATTTATTCATTATATATGCTCCAGATGCCAAACCAGCCATAAACAATGCTATAATGACTGCAATTTTATAGTATAGATATCCATAAATAGCCTGAAACGCTATAATAGATATGATTTCAAAGACCATCCCCGCAAAACCGGTTGTTAATATAACCCCGGATAGAATTATATTCGGAACATTATATAAAATAAATCCTTTTTCCCTCCTTTTGGATAATATTGAAGTAATTATTACTGCATGAATGAGTATTATAATTATTATAAAAATGATCGGGGTCGGAAATGATAATATGATGGATTTTATTTCATTCTCTAAATTTATTTCTTCCCCCCACAACAACATTTGATAATATGTTGCTATAGGTCTGAAATCAGAATTTATCTGAATATTGGGTATTATGGAGTTCAGAGCAAAATCTATCCTGTTGGGGGATAATTTGTATTTTATATATTGTCTATTTATGAGTGATGTTGAGATATTCCTATCTATAAGACGCTCTGATAATATTGTTGCATTATAAGTAAGCACATTCTTGGAGGGGGATGCAAGAATTAAAAGATGTAACCCCGGGATTATCTTCACATCGGGAAAACTCGAGTTTATTGTTCTGTAGATGCTGCTTATCAGAATTCTCATTTCATTACTGGCGTAACTCTCTGAATAAGGAATATTGATGGAGATTATGGAGTTATTATTTAGTATTTTCTTTATCTCACTGAGAAATTCTATTGTATAATACCTATTTAATTGAATTGATTCCGGTTCTGGGATATTCAGTATTATTACATCATATTTATTTTTTGTTCTCTTTATAAAAAATCTCGCATCTGTATAATTAATCTCAACTCTTGGGTCATCTATCGCTTTTCTATCTGTTGTGGAGAGATACATCCTTACCGTTTCTATAATCTTTGGGTCTAATTCAACATATACAACCCTCTCAACAGGATGCTTCAGTACCTCATTAATGTTTCTTGAGATACCACCGCCTACGAGAAGGATGGTTTTTGGATTTCCATGTTCCAATAACGGAAAATGTATTAGCTCTTCATTAAGTTCAGATTCCTCTGTTGTGAACATTAGAACACCATTCTCATAAAAGATATACTCTCTGTCTTTTTCTAAAACTGCAATGTTTCCATAAATGGAATCTATGGATTCAATCAGATTGTTATTTTTCCATTGCATTTCTCTGGTGGTTCTTTCTATATACCCCGAGGTTACTGGAAGTATAAACAGAATCCCTATAATAATGAGGATTGATATGAATATACCTATTTTCTTAGTTTTAATTTCTTTTGACAGAAAAAGTCCTGCAAACAGGCTTAGTATTGAGATAAGAAATGCCATTTGAAATGGAGATAATATATCTACGAATAAATAACTAAATGTTATACCCGCAATAAACGAACCTATAGACTCCAGAATATAAACATTGCCTATGCATTTTGATGATTCTTTTGTAATATCCGAATAAATCCTACTACCTAATGAGAATTGTAAGCCAAGAATTATACACGATGGTATTAAAATGAGAAATGATGATGCGAATATGGTAATGAAATCAATGAGTTCACCCATAGGTACCATAACTATGTTTCTGAGAATTCTTGAGACATATATCTGTAAGGGGAATATGAATGCAATAAGAATCTCCATAAATATGAAAAATATTATCCTGGATTCATTTGTTTTGATGAATCTCTTCAGAATTAAGATTGTTATATAACTTCCAGTGGCTATTAAAATGAGCCAATTGCCAAGTATAATACCTAATGAGAGTTCATTTCCATAAAAAACCACCAACAATTCTCTCATTAGAACTACCTGAGCGATAATTGATGTAAATCCCATCAGGAAAAAGGCATAAAGAAGTGTTTTTTTCATATAAGAAATATAAAAATTGGATAAGAAATAGGGAAATTATTCTATTTTTATCCTTTTTCTCCCCTCTGCTTTCAGTTTTGGAATCCTTACCTCCAGCACACCATTTTTATAGGTCGCCTTTGCTTTATCAACATCTATATTTGGTGGCAGGGAATAGAAACTCCTAAAGCCATAGTATCTGGATTGATAAGTATACTCCTCCTTGCCTTTTGTTTCCTCCTCATTCTTTGATTCTACCCTGACCTCTATACCATCATTTGTTATATTGAGATTTATATCCTCCTTTTCTACTCCAGGTATTTCTGTAGTAAAGATTATCTCATTATCTGTTTCTATCATATCTGCAAATGGTTTCGGTGAGAGCATTCTGCCAGCAGGACTTGGAAGGAATGACCTGGATTCTTCGTATGGAAAGAATCTATTCCATATAGATTCATTAAATATTCTCCTCATCTCATCAAATATATCATACCTGTCTCGTCTTCTCCTCATTTTATCACCTCGTTATTCATAGATTACATTATATCTATTCTTCTTTTTTCCCTCTTCTTTTCCAATCTTTTCAGTTTGACCTCCAAAATTCCATTCTTATATGTTGCCTTTACATCATCTGTTCTAACACCGCAGGGTAGTTTCAATTTTTTGTGATATCTCCTTTCCTTTGCATCTACATCAATTATTAATGTATCTTGTTCAACCTCAAGGTTTATATCCTTCTTCTCCACCCCGGGCAGTTCTGCCACAATTGTTAGTTTATCATCACCTTCAATTATGTCAACCAATGGCTCCCTTTCACTAATTCCAATTTCACCAAACCTTTTTGGGATATTACCGAATTCATTTATTATTGGTTTCCCCTCGGGGCCAGTTCTTATAGAAAATCCATAGATATAAGGACCCTTTTCAAACATTTCTGGAGGTATCTCAGATATCTCATCAAAGATTTTACTCATGCGTTCCTCCATCTCCCTGAATTCCTCTTCTATCTCCTTAAAAAAATCATCACCAAAGAAACCTCTTCTTCTCCACCAAGGATCCATATCCATCACCTCTCAATGTTGTTATATGTTATTATAGTTTTATTATAATTATAATAATTACATTATAATATATACTAATATATGCCAATTATATAAATCCAACATATTCAAATTATAAATGAGGATTGAAAGAAATCTTCTCCCAGGGATTTTTATTGGGATAATTATAGGTATTTTACTTACATCTATTGTAATTCATCTTGCAGATACTAGAGTTTGTCCCGAATGTTATACCAATTTTGAGGATGCTTGTATTGATGAAGCGAACATAATACCCATATCGGATAGGGAATATTTCCCAATTGTTCACAGGGCATTAAAAGAGGCAGTTAAATCGATATATATTGTTGCATTTGAACTTAAATATTATAATAAATATCCGAAAAGTATGGAAAATATTCTTATAGACGATATCATAGATGCAAAAGAGAGGGGATTGGATGTGAAGATTATCGTGGATGATTACTCAAGGAAGAATAACGCGTTTGATATCTTGAAGGGTAAAGGTATTGATATCAAATATGACTCAAAAGATGTAACTACTCATGCAAAATTGATTATTATTGATGGTAAGATTGTAATACTGGGGTCAACAAACTTCAGTTATTATGGCCTTGAAAAAAATAATGAGGTAGATGTTTTGATTGAATCTACAAAAATAGCAGATTATTTTGAGAGATATTTTGATGGATTATGGAGCAGTCTGTGATTTATTACAAATTCAGCAGAATACTATAAGCTTTAGCTTATAGATGAATGCCAATGTTGAATTTGTAAATTACATCAGCAAAACTCGGAGGGTTTTGTCTGAGTCAAGACTGTTCTACAGTCTTGCTCATACTCCACACTAAAGTGTGGGGTTGTTTGATTTTATATAAAAATATAAAATTTATACAATATACATTATATAAAAATATAGTTGAAAAATGTATTGCAAAAATCCATCAATTTTGGCATTTTGTATTATAATACTCATCTTATGTCTAATAACTAGTTCCATAGGTATTCAGACCTGTGAGGATGGTGTTAAAAATCAGGATGAGAGTGATATAGATTGTGGAGGAGTATGCAAAAAATGCAGAGATGGTTTGTATTGTCATAATGATTCAGATTGTATAAGTAATTATTGTTATGATGGGATATGTAAAAGACCTTCATGCAATGATGGAATAAAGAATCAGAACGAAACAGATGTTGATTGTGGAGGTTTATGTAAGAAATGTATGAATGGGATGGGATGCAAAAAAAATGAGGATTGTATAAGTAATTATTGTTATGAGGGAATATGTAAAGATGTAAAAATAAAAAATGTAACCAACATTAAAAATATTTCAATTTGGAAAACAAATAAAAATATAAATCTTATTGGTTATGTGGAAACATATTCTGGAAATGGATTAGTTATTTTATTATTATTTTTATTAACAATTTTTTACTTCTATTATGAGAGGGCAAGGTATCACAAAATTATAGAAAAGGAGAGAAAGATTATAGATCTGATATTAAATGAAAGACAGACCAATAAAAAGATTAATGATTTCTAAACGATCTTATGCGTATTTATGCATATTTGCCCCTTCCTTCAATATTGTTTTGCCAAATAGTTTTTTATCAATAGTTATAATATCTCTCTCCTCCAACAACTTGCTCCACCTTTTAACAACACTCTCATCAACATCCAGAATTTCTGCTGCATCTCCCAATTCTATACTCTCTGTTTTATTTACAAGACTTATAAGAGAATAGATCAATTCTTTTGTTTTGATATCATCCTTGGAAAGAGATTCCAATGTTTTTTCACCCACTTCATCAAAAGATTTTTCATCTGTTTTTTTATTTACCTTGATAACACCATGCTCTTTTTTAAGTTGTAGCAGATCTCTTTCAATTTTACTCAGTTTATTCTTAATTTTCACCCTGTCTCTTTCTATCATCTCCTTTCCCTTATCCTCCATCCTCTCAAGTTTCTCTATCTCCTTCCACTTATCATTTATCATCTTAATCTTTCTATCTATTAGCCTCCTCTGTTTTTCCAATCTCCTGAGTTCTTGTTCTCTCTCTTTATAGATATCACTAACTCTTGATACCAGTTTTGGTAGATAAATCACACTTTTATACATATCCTTATCCATTTCTTCAACTGCGTTTTCCTTTTCCCTTTTCAATTTATCTTCAAGTTCTTTTAATTTCGCTTGTTCTTCTTTAAGTATTTTTATTTGCTCTTCTATCTTTTTCCACTCATCTCTTATTTTCTTTCTTTCTGCAGAAATTTTCTCTTTTTCCTCATCCATTCTACTAACTATTCTATTTATTTCATTCCATCTCTGCTCTATCTTCTGCATTTCCTCATCCATCTTTCTTCTCTCCTCTTCCCTCATTAGTGAATACTCCCTCCATCTTTTTCTCTGTTCTTTTTCCCATTCCTCCCAGATTTTTTCCTGCCTCTTCCTGAATTCCTCCTCTCTTGTCTTCTGTTTTCTATCCCACTCAGCCTCTGCCTCTCTCAATCTCTTCCACTCATCATTTAATCTATTAAATTCCTCCTTAATCTTCTTTCTTTCAGACTCTATTTTTGCCTTTTCGATCTCCCTTATATACCTTATATTCTTTATATCCTCCATTAGTGCTTTTTTCTCTTTATCAAATTCCTCCTTTTCTTTTTTTCGTATTCTCTCAAGCTTCACCAATTCCTCTCTAAGAATAGAACACTCCCTCTTTATTTCATCAAATTTCTCAATTCTTTTCTCCATCTCTGCAAGCCTTTTTTTCTCAATTTCTCTTCTTTTAATTAACTCTCTGAATTTTTTCATTATCTTCTCCAAATCAATTTCAATAAGTTTTATATCTAAAAATTCATCAGTCTCCAGTTCCGCGGGTTCATCAATTACATTCACCACATTCATTGTGTCCTTTGTTACTACATCATCGTTTGTTATCTCTCTAATTGCCATCATTACCTCTCTTGAATTTCCTGTATCATTGTTAATAACAATTATATTAGCACCAGATTTTATCACATCCCCTATATTCTCTGAGTTTATATTTCCCCCAATAGCTACTGGAATTCCTAAGGAGTCTGAAACCTTCTTTATCCTTTTAATATTATCAATTTTATCATTGAGTATATCTATGAGAATATAATCTACACCCGCATCCTCCAATATTTTGCATTTATCCTCCAGTTCGGACATATAATCAATACGTGTCATTATCTTAACTTCTTTTTCCTTACATTTTTTGATAGAAGATTCTATGGATTTTATATCAGAAATTCCAGATATTAGAATTATATCTGCTCCTGCATCAATGACATCATTTATATAATCCAGCGTGTATTCTTCACCCAAATTAACAATGAGTTTTTTTAGAGGAAATTCCTCCTTGAATCTTTTGATTGTATTTAACCCATAATTTTTGATTAATGCTAATCCAATTTCAATCCAATCTACACCATAATCCTGAACATCCTCTACTATCTCTATTGCCTTATCAGGGTCATCTGCATCAATTGATAGCTGTATTATTGGTTTCATCATAATTTAATTCATTAGAGTCTGAAATTTTAATTCATTAATTGTTAATATATTTTATAATAAAATTATAAAAATTGAAATAGATTTCAATTAAAATCATCCAGATTTACCAATCAATTCCTCCAATCTTTTTATGGTATCTATATCATCTACCCCCTTATCATATCTAATCCTCACCAAGCGTGGAAATCTCAATGCATAACCAGATTCGTATGTAGGAGATTTCTGAATTTCCTCATATGCCACCTCAACTACGATCTCCGGTTTCAATTTAATTTCCCTTCCAGATTCTGAGATGATTTTTGGTTTCAATAGGGATGTCATCTCCTCAAATTGTTTGTCAGTAAATCCGGTACCCATTCTGCCCACACTCAGAAGTCTTCCAGTATCATCATCCATAAGTGCTAATAGAAATGAGGCCATCCAATGAGCCCTTCTACCCTCACCCCATGTAGCACCAACGATGACCAGATCCAGGGTTTCCATAACCGGCTTTATTTTATACATATAACCCACCCTTGAACCTGGCTGATATGGCGCATCTGGATTCTTTGCCATAACACCTTCATGACCCATCTCAATAGCCATTTGATAAAAATCATTTGCCTTTTCAACATTCTTGGTAATAATAAGTTCGGATAGTCTGAAATTATCACTTTTTTTAACAATTTTCTCCAATAGTTTTCTTCTTTCAATGAACCTATCATTTATTTTATTCTCACCTTCACAGAACACTACATCAAATAAATTTACCTCAACGGGAATCTCATCCATCATTTCTCTTATTCCATACTTTCTCTTTATTCTCCTTGATAAATCCTGAAACGGTCTGGGTTTTCTATCATCCCTTGATTTTATAGCTACTAACTCACCCTCAACAACAGCAGATTTAACCTTTATATTTTTTTTGGCCGAATCCACAATTTCTGGAAATTGTCTTGTAACATTTTCAAGCCTTCTCGTAAACAATAGAACATTATCATTATCTTTATGTATCTGGATCCTAGCACCATCATATTTAATTTCAAAGATGGCTGGCCGAAATTTCTCTAAGACATCCTCTATGCCCTCGGCCTTTTGAGCAAGCATTACCTCAATTGGTCTTCCGGGCTTTATGGATACCCTTCTTAATCCTTCATCTCCATCCAGTCTTGCTATTTTTGCCACTTCACCAAGGTCGGATGTTAATGAACGTGCCCTTTCCAACAGCATAGCATCAACATTAAATGCAGATGCAATCGCATCTCTGACAATACCCTCTCCAACACCCAGTCTCAACTCCTCCAATATCAATCTCACTAAATACCTGCTCTCAATAGGTTCTGCTGAGGATAAAAGTTCGCTTATATAACTCAATTTCTTATCCTGAGATTTCTTCCCTGTGAGTTCTGCCAATCTATTAAGATTGTTATACACTCTTTCAACAGTAAGTTTTTCAGTGAATAATGTAGTTTGGGTTTTTTTGACGAGAAGTTCCTCTGCTGCAAGACCCATATCCCCCCTTTCCCTTATTTTATTTTCTACCTCCAATTCATTACTTCCCGATATGTTAGATATTGCCTTTATCATCAATTTCTCTCCAATACCAAGTTCCTTTTCACTCCATAGTGGAAAAACCCTCCCCCTTATAAAGAGAAGAATTATTGGCAATAAATCGACTGGAACCTCGTGGAGAAATTCAGATAATATGGATGTCATTTCTAATCTGCTAGTGGTTTTTTCAAGTTTCTGAAACAATTTTACTATTGACAGGAATTCCATTTTTACATATTATCAATTACAATATTATCATACTGCCTCAACACTTTTTATACCCTTCACATTCTCCTTAAGGAATTTCTCTACAAAATTCTTTAGCGTCATCTGAGCAAATGGACATCCAGCACATGAACCCTTCAACTTAACCTTCACCACACCATCCTTTACATCAACCAGTTCGATATCTCCTCCATCGGACCTCAGTACCGGTCTAATTTTTTCTATAATCTTTTCTACATCCTCTTTCATTTTGTATCTTTTACATCCTCCAATAGTATCGATATAAAAATTGGTCCTTTGATAGAAATCTTTTTATTTTTTGATGTTATATATCTTCTAACTATATTATCTATCTCAATATTGACATCAGATGGTGTTTTAGCCATTTTGACCTGCATAAATCTCTCACCATCTTTCTCAATTCTATATGCAAATAAATTTGCTACCGCATCAAGATATGTTATTCCAGTTGATACACCATTATCTATAATCTTGGATAATTTATTATCAAATTCTTTAACATTCTTGGGAATGCCGTATATGTTTCCGTCATATACATAAATCTCATTCATGGCGGCAGGCCCTAAAAGCTTTGTATTTTTCTCTTTTTCCAAAACAAATAATCTCATCAACCTGCCTTTAATTCTTCCTTTCCAAACGAAAAATTTACATGGTGAATCTGCATTTGCATTTTCCTTTGCGATCTTAATTATTTCATTGGCAAGTTTTTTCCCTGTAGCGCTTTTGGGTGTTTTATCAATCCTAATGTTTTTTGCGATTTCTTCATCAGTAAATTCCAAGGATTGATAAAATTGTGGATATAATACCTCTCTTACGTCACTTTTATTCATTCTGAGCATTAATATTCTCTCTAAACCAAATCCAAGATTGAATACAGGATATTTTAAATGATAATTTCTCAGTGATTGCTCGGAATACATTCCACAGTCCGCTATTTCAATGCCATTTGAGAATATCTCATATTCTGTACCAGATTCATAGTAATTTGAAGTAACTATCTTTTTTATAAATTTTATATTTCTAAATCCAAGGTCATGCAGTATCTCTTCTGACATCCTTTTTCCTTCATCAACGGTTAAATTCTTATCCATTATAACACATGATGCCCCATAATGTACTCTCAAATGTGTTGCATCCATCCTCTGTTCTCTTCTGAATCTTAGACCTATGGAGAATAGTTTAATAGGTAGTTTGTATTTATCCTGCACAGCCTCAAGTGTCAAATACCATGCAGCAGTCATATGTGAGCGAAGGGTAATCTTACTCGATACGGCCTTTATATCCCTAAAGGCAGGAAATAAATTAATAACCTCTATTGCCTCTTTGGTACTTATTTTGAGCCTGCTTACCATTTCCTCTATAATGTTATCACCAGGTATGGAGCCATCTCTATATTCCCTGAATATATTTTTTAATTCACTTATATCTATTTCACTATTGATTTGCATTATCTTATCTATTTCCTTGGTGCTTAATCCTATATCTGGTCTTGGTAAACCAGCAATGTAATAACATCTATCCAGAACAACTGGTGCTTCAGACCCGTATTGCTTATAAACCTCATCCT
The DNA here is from genome assembly GCA_964592095.1 of uncultured archaeon. Taxonomy (GTDB): domain Archaea; phylum Altiarchaeota; class Altiarchaeia; order IMC4; family QMZM01; genus EX4484-2. The sequence continues at coordinate 1,479 of CAZQER010000036.1, read as the reverse complement.
CTGGTATAAAAATCTGATTCTCAATCTCATCAAATCCTTTATTAAGAAAGATATCCCTTATCTCCTGAATTAAATCCTGAATTGGATGTGAATTTCCTCTTTTATCCTTCATTTTCAAAATATTAAAGGCATAAATATTATTAATGTAGCATAAACATAAAACACAGGCAAAAATGAAAATTTTAATTAAATCTGAGTCTGAATCTGACCCAAGATATGGATGTAATCCATATCAAAGACCCATTGATGAGTACATAAAAAAGGGAATAATAATCATAGATAAACCACCAGGACCCACAAGCCATCAAGTTGTCTCATGGGTTAAGGAGATACTTGCAATCAAAAAGGCAGGTCATTCGGGTACATTGGATCCAAAGGTAACTGGAGTGCTTCCTATTGGATTGATGAACTCTACAAAGATTTTGAAGATTTTGCTTACTTCTGGGAAGGAATATGTAACACTCATGCAGATTCATTCGGATGTTCCCGAGGAGAGAGTAATAAAAACATTAAAATATTTCAATGGAGAAATCTTTCAAACCCCTCCTGTGAAATCATCTGTAAAAAGGAGATTGAGAAAGAGAAGAATTTATGATATTGAAATTATTGAAATAGAGGGAAGAAATATTTTATTTAGGGTAGATTGTGAATCTGGAACATATATAAGGAAATTATGTCATGACATAGGGCTTGTTCTTGGAACAGGTGCACATATGAAAGAACTCAGGAGAATAAGGTCAGGACCATTTAATGAGGATATGGCAATAACCCTCCACGACCTGAAGGATGCTGTTGAGTTTTATAAAGATGACAAGGATGAATCTCATCTCAGAAATATAATATTTCCGATGGAGAAAGGTATTGAACATTTAAAGAAGATATGGGTCAATGATAATGCAGTTGATGCACTCTGTCATGGGGCTGATTTATTTGCACCAGGCATATCAAAAATAGAAGACAATATTCAAATGAACAGTGATGTAGCAATCCTTACTCTCAAAAACGAATTAATTGCGTTGGGAAAAAGTCTTTATACATCAACAGAAATTATGAATATGGAAAGAGGAAGGGTTGTTGATTTAGAGAGGGTTATTATGAAACCAGGAACATACCCTAAAAAATGGGGATAAATAATAAAAAATAAATCAATATCAATATATTAAAAAAATATTAAAATATTTATAAAATGGATAAAAAACTATTGAAAATTATGGCGTGTCCTAGGTGTAAAGGCAATCTTTTGTTAAAAAAAGAAAATTTGATATGTAATACATGCAAGTTGAGTTATCATATTGAGAATGAAATTCCCATTATGCTCATAGATGAAGCAGATAAGTTGAAGTAATTTTTAATAATAATGCCGAGGTGGCGGAGTCTGGTTAACGCGCAAGCCTGCTAAGCTTGTGGTCCTTGTGACCGCTTGGGTTCAAATCCCAACCTCGGCGTTAGCCCTTTAGAAAAGTAGCCCAAAATGGCTCG
>CAZQER010000035.1:0-11866 GCA_964592095.1 uncultured archaeon | reverse complement strand
TGGGGAATAATGAAAAATTATCACGATAAATAATGGAGGTGTTTTTCATAGATGATAATTGATTGCCATTCACACGCATATCCAGATGAGGTTGCAATAAAACTCATACCAAAAATTGGTAGAATATATGGCATTAAACCGAAATACAAGGGAAATGTATCTGGGCTTTTGGATACTATGAAAATGGCATCTATAGATAAATCCATTGTACTTACTGTTGCAAATAGAAAGGAACATGTGCTTCCTTCAAATAATTGGTGTATTGGGATACAGAATTTATATCCAGAATTGATTTTTTTTGGTTCGATACATCCCGATTTTGAAAATCCAGAAAATGAAATTGAGAGGATAAACGATAATGGAATAAAAGGTATTAAATTGCAACCAAATGCACAAAGATTCTATCCCGATTCAGAAAGACTATTTCCTATATATCAGAAATTGTCTGATTTGGGAATGATTCTGGTATTTCATACAGGTGATGAGGTAAAACCAATAAAGGAGTTATATGCCCATCCAAAAAACTTTAAAACAGTACTTGAGTCTTTTCCAGATTTAACAATACTTCTCGCACACTTGGGAGGTTATAAAACATGGGATTCATTGTACTATGTTCTGGATTATAGAAATGTGTGGTACGACACTGCGTTTATTCCTGAGAATATATCAGATGATAGGTTTATAGAAATTGTCAATGAAATAGGCATTGATAAAATAGTCTTTGGAACAGATTTTCCATGGGCCGACCCAAAAATTGCAAAGGCAGAAATAAGAAGAATATTTGGGAAAAAAGCCAAATTAATTTTGGAAAATAATCCTGAAAGGTTTCTAAAATCACTAAAACTAAACTAAAATCAAAACCTGCCTCTAAAAAGCATCTGTAATGCCTTAACTATCACGGGGCCAAAACCCGATGTTATGATTGTTGTAAATGTTGCTTCATCCCCATCCTCTCTTGCATTTTTGTTTACATCCCTTAATGTATAACTCACAGCACTTTGACTTACATTAAGCTTCTCTGAAATCTCCTTTTGAGTATAACCCAAACCTCTTAACATAACAATCTGGGCCCTGAGAAATTCATCTGTCATTTTTATATCTCTGTTACATCCTCTGATGTTAATATTCTCACATCGTTCTCTTTAAGGACATTTATAGCTCTTTCCTCTTCATCCACTCTAAGAACAATAAATGCCTTTTCATGACTATTGGTTACAAACGCATATACATATTCAATATTGATGTTCTGATTTGATAAAATCTCTGCAATTCTCGCTAAACCACCTGGCTTATCTACCACTTCAACACCCAAGACATCATCCATCACAACAACAATATTGTTTTCTTTTAAGATACTGTATGCTCTTTCTGGGTCATCAACAATCAATCTCAGAATTCCAAAATCTGATGTCTCCGCAACAGTTAGCGCTCTTATATTTATATTTGCATTTCCAAGAATCTTTGCGACCTTTACCAATCTCCCCGGTTCATTTTCAAGAAAAATAGATATTTGTTTTATCATTTTATTTAACCTCTTTTTTCTTTACGTAAATCCCTAATCCTCACGGCCTTGCCTTCACTTCTCGGTATTTCTCCCGGTTCCACAAGTTCTACATCAACATTCAATCCCAATGCATTACTTATACTATTTTTTATTTTCTCTTCTAATTTCATAATGTCCTTTACCTTATCACTAATAATCTTATCTGTAACCTCTACCCTGACTGTTAATATGTCAAGTGGACCTTTTTTATCAACTACGAGTAGATAATGTGAGCCAACCTCTGGAATCTTCATCAATACATGTTCAATCTGTGATGGAAATACATTCACACCCCTTATGATTAACATATCGTCTGTTCTGCCCCTTATCCTCATAATTCTTGGATGATATCTACCACATGCACATTTATCATATTCAAGTACTGTTCTATCACCAGTTCTGTATCTCAATAAGGGCATTCCTTCCTTTGTTAATGTTGTAAATACGAGCTCTCCTTCCTCTCCCTCACCAAGCTGTTCTCCAGTTTCTGGATCAATGATCTCTGGAAAGAAGTGATCAGACCATATATGTGCACCGTTCTGTTCTTCACACTCCTGTGCCACTCCAGGACCCACTATTTCGGAGAGACCATATATATCAAACGCCTTCAAATCCAATGCATCCTCTATCCTCCTTCTTATAGATTCGCTCCATGGTTCAGCACCAAATATGCCAATCTTTAAATTTAGATCCTCTTTCGGATCAATATCCTCTTTTTCCGCATATTCTGCGATGTATATGGCATAGGAGGGGGTACATGCCAAGATAGTTGATTTTAGGTCGTGCATTAACAATAGTTGCCTTTGTGTATTGCCACCAGATGCAGGTATTACAGTGCAACCCACTCTTTCACCACCATAATGTAATCCCAAACCGCCTGTAAACAAACCATAACCGTAAGCAACATGAAGTACATCATTCTTTGTCCCACCAGGAGCCACAATAGAACGAGCCATTACTTCACTCCACATATCAATATCATTCCTCGTATAAGCAACCACAGTGGGTTTTCCAGTAGTTCCTGAGGAGGCGTGAACTCTTATGATATCTCCCATGTCAGTAGATAACATTCCATATGGATAATTGTCCCTCAGATCACTCTTTTGTGTAAAGGGCAATTTCGTAATGCCGTCAATACTGTTAATATCACTTATCTTTAAATTTAATTCTTTGAATTTCTCTCTATAAAATCTTGAATTCTTGTAAACATAATTTACAATACTCTTCAATCTTTTTTCCTGCAATTTTTCCAATTCATCTTGTTTAAGCGTTTCAGCCTCCTTATTCCAATACATTTTAAATCACCTCATAACGAAGCAAATGACATTCTTTATTTATAATTATTTAAAATTCATTAATAATATGCCGTTCTGGGACAAAAATATAGAAACAGTAAAGGAAGATAGATTGGAAAAACTCCAACTTAAGCGATTGAAAAACATTGTTAGATACTGCTATAAGAGGGTTCCATTCTACAGAAAGAAATTTGATGATTTGAATTTGAGGGTAGATGATATAAAATCCTTGGATGATATAAAAAAGATTCCTTTTACAACAAAGAATGATTTGAGGAATAATTACCCATTTAATATGCTTGCAGTTCCATTCTCTAAGATTGTTAGAGTTCACGCCTCCTCAGGAACTACTGGAAAACCCACTGTGGTTGCTTATACGAGGAATGATATTGAAATCTGGACAGACCTAATGGCGAGGGAACTTTATATGGTTGGGGTAACAAGGAATGATACAATCCAGATAATTTATAACTATGCCTTTTTTACGGGAGGGTTTGGATTTACACAAGGAGCCGAGAGAATAGGGGCAGCAGTAATTCCTGCAGGTGTTGGCAATACCAAAAAACAGATTCAAGTAATGTCAGATTTTGGAGTAACAGCATTTACTTCAACACCATCGTATGCATTACATGTAGCGGAGATTATGGAGGAAATCGATATAAACAAGAATGATCTAAATCTCAGGATTGGCATATTTGGTGCTGAACCATGGAGCGAATCTATAAGAAGGAGGATAGAGAACAGTTTTGATATAGATGCATACGATAATTATGGTCTATCAGAGATAATCGGACCTGGAGTATGTATAGAATGTGAGGAGAAGAATGGAATGCATATATGGCATGACCATTTTCTTCCAGAGATTATAGACAAGGAAGGTAATGAATCGGATAAAGGAGAACTTATTTTAACGACATTAACAAAGGAAGGGATGCCTTTGTTGAGATATAAAACAGGCGATATAACCTCATTTATAGAGGGAAGGTGTTCATGTGGGAGAACTCACAGGAGGATCTCTAAGATAAAGGGTAGAGTAGATGATATGTTAATTATAAAGGGGGTGAATGTATTTCCATCACAGATTGAAAACATAATCATGAAATTTCCTGAAATAGGTGATAATTATCAAATTATTATAGGCAGGAAGCATCAAATTGATACCCTTTCATTGAGGATCGAGGTTACACCAGAAATCTTTACTGGTAGTGATATAAAATTAAGAGAGTTAAAAGAAAAGATTGAAGAGGAATTGAAAAGTGGTCTTGATGTAGGAGTTAAGGTAGAACTCGTTGAGCCGATGAGTATTGAAAGGTGCATTGGTAAGGCAAAGAGGGTTTTGGATTTGAGAGAGAAATTATAATCTCACAATTTCAATACTCTCCCGTTTATGTTTATTTATTTCCATTCTCAGATTTATCTTCTCTACAACCTCCTTGTCCAAATTTAGTTTTATTGCCAATTCCTCAACAGAGTATTTTTTATCAAAGAGGTAGAATAGAATTTTATCTATAATATCATAACTCAAACCCAATTCTTCCTCATCTGTCTGACCCCTCCATAAACCTGCACTTGGTTTTTTCTTTATTATTTTTTCGGGTATTTCAAGATATTCTGCCAGTTTAAATACCTCCGTTTTGTATAAATCACCTATTGGTTCAATATCTACTGCAGAATCACCGAATTTTGTTACATAACCCAGCAATAATTCAGATTTATTTCCAGTGCCTAAGACAATTCTATTATCAAGATTTGCAACTAAATAGGTAAATATCATCCTTATTCTTGGTTTTATATTAATCTCTGCAATCTTCTTATTCTTATTGCTAAATTTATCCCAAGGAAACGAATTCTTTATTGAGTTGAAGGCATTATTTATATTTATTATTGAATATCTTACTCCAAGAGATTTTATGAGTCCCTCCGCATCCCTTACATCATCATCAATGGTTATTTCCTTCTCTGGCATAATAAGTGCATATGTATCAACCCCTGAAAGAAAAGCAAGTTTCAGAACTACAGATGAATCAATCCCGCCAGATACGGCAACCACTACCCCTTTTGAATTACTATCCTTTACAATTTTCCTTATAGCTCTTTTAATCTTCTCTACCTTTTCATGCATTTTATTTATTTACCCAAGATTTGTATAATTAACCTTCTTTCCCTTTCCTTTGTATCAAAATTTATAACTACAATCTGCTGCCATGTTCCAAGAACCAATTTTCTATCAACGAAAGGAATCACTAGACTAGGACCTAATAATGTAGCCCTTATATGGCTTCTTCCATTGTCATCCCCCCATGTCTTGTGATGCTCGTAATCTATATCTGCTGGAGCAATCCTTTCCATGGCTCTGGGAAAATCCTTCAATAAACCAGGTTCATACTCTATCGTGCTTACAGAACCAGTCGCTCCTATGGCAAATATCGTAACTATACCGCTTTCAAATCCAGAATTCTCAACGATCTCCTGTACTTTATCTGTTATATCTACCATGCATCCATCAGAACCTACCCTTAGAGATAATCTCTCTGTTTTTATATCCATCTTATATATTTTATATATTGTTTTATCTATTTAATCTCCATCATGCTTTTTAATGAATCTAACTCTTCTTTCCAATTCATCTCTCTCTTCCATAACCCTTCTCTGTAATTTACCACTTATATAACCCAAAAGGGCTAATACCGGAAATATTTCTAATCTTCCTGCAATCATCTGGAATATTAATATAATCTTCACATCCAATGGTTGGGTCCTTATATCTATGCCACTTAATCCATTTGTTCCCAATGATGATGAGGATAATAGAAGTGCTTGCATGGGTTCTATATTGTGCAAAATCATTACAGAAAAGCCAAATCCAATGATGACCATATATATAAAGAAAAACAGAGTAATTGTTTTTAGTTCTTTATCACTCCACACCTTTTCACATATCTTAAATGGAACTATTGCGGATTCTGGAAGCGATAATCTTCTGATAGACCATTGAATTGCCTTAATCATAACTGAGAGTCTTATCTGTTTTATTCCACCACCAGTCGAACCAGCACATGCACCTATAATCATAAGAATAAAAAGTAGAAATCTCTCTATATCTCCCACATATTGTAATCCTTTACCATCAATAATACTTCCACCACTATAACCTGTTGTTGTTATGGTGGAAATAGTACCTAAAATTGTTTGAAATATAATACCACAATTTATTTCTATGCCATGTAACCATAGGAATGATAGAAACATAAGTATTGATATAAATAAAATACCTATAAGCGACTTTATCTCAATATTATTAAAAAACTGTTCTATTTTACCACTCAATAAATCGTAATGTAATGTAAATGGAACAGCAGCAATAAGCATGATAATTATTATAATGCTCTGATTTATGACATTAATACCTAGATACATTGAATTTATCTTAAAAACAGAACCTATGAATCCTCCAGTAGCAATAGTACTCATAACGGTACATAATGAATGGAAGAAATCAAGTCCCGAGACCCATAGTAGCATAATGCCAACCAGGGTATAGAATATATATATTCTCAAAATGATTCTTGCAGTACGTTCTACAGAGGGTGTTAATCTCTCAAATCCCTCCGTCATTTTATAGAGGTAAACTGATGACATACCTCCTTTAGCAAGAATTGAAAGAAAGAGAATCACTATACCCAAACCACCAATCCATTCAGACATTGTTCTTTTGAATATCAGAGCATGATAGTATTTTGAGTTAATTGCATACATATCTGATGGTAAAACAGTCAGTCCAGTTGTACTATAACCGGAAACACTCTCAAAATAACCATCAATCAATATATCAATTTGATTACCATCCAATATATTAAAGAAGGGGAGTGCACCAAAGAATGATAAAATAATTAATGCCACCGAGGACAAGATCATCGCATCTCCAAAATTTAGTTCAACCCTGGGAAATCTCATCAGAATACTACCCGTAATTATTGATAATACAACCCCCATTAAATAGGGCTGATATGGTTCATGATAATATAATGCAATAATTACTGGTAGTATAGAAAGTATTCCCTCAACCAAAAGAAATATACCCAAATACCATAGGATATTCCTGATATTCATCATTAAGAATAAGATTATATTGGAATTAATATCTTTCCCTTTTTGTAATAAATATGGGGAAAAATTGAATATATGTATATTTTAAATATATTTATTACCATTCATAATACAATACATAATACAATAACAATGAGAAATATAGATATTCCAATCCTATCTGTTGGCATAATAACTGCAGCATTTTTGAGGGCAGTAATGGCTCCACTACCAAATATAGAACCAGTTTTGCTGTTTACTATAGTTGCTGGTTTTACATTTGGTCCAATTTACGGGTTTCTGTTTGCATTTAGCACTATGATTATATCCGACTTTTTGATTCTCCTGCCAGGAATATGGTCATTATACACCTCATTTACATACGGTTTAATGGGATTTATGGTAGGTATTGCAGGTATCTGCAAAAGGGAGTGGAAAAGGTCTGAGATTACATTACTCTCCATATTTATGATTCTGATGTATGATACAATAACCGCATTCTTCTGGTCATTAAACTTTATGATTCCATTACAGACTGCTCTTATTTCACAGATTCCATTTACTGAACTCCATTTGGTTAGTTGTACGCTTGTATTCCTATTTGCACCATCATTGATAAGATACGTAGAAAATATAAGAAGTGAATATACTACAAGACATATAAGGTTATCCACAGATTTAAGTTAAATAATATAGGGTTTGTTATTTATCCTTATAAAATCCACCTCATCACCTTGTTTCAGCTCTCTTTTTTTACCCATATTGCTCTTTATTTCATATATCTCATGATTATGCAAATCAAGAATTTGAATTTCATCAGGTCTTACAGATGTTATAATAGATTTTCTAATATCAGATACTCTTGCTATTGGTTTGATATCCTTTATTCTACTCATTGATAATGAAATAATCTTTCTGGATTTAATATCCATAAGTTTAACTATCCCTCCCATCTCTATTATCTGCAGGATGTTATTATCATAGGATATGAAATCCCCATACGAAAATGGTGGCTCTTTTATTGATATTGAGGTTCTATAAATATGTTTACCATCCCTTCTACCTGTAATTTTTGATGACTCTTTTATAAGAAATCCCTTCTCTTTAAGTTTTTTTGCAACACTCCTACCATATGATGAGGAAACGATATATAAATCAACACCTCCCTTGACAATCTCAATTTTTGTTATTTTGGAAATATCTATCTCTTTTTCTATTAGTTTGTGTGGTGATTTTACCCTGAACTGCAATATGGATTCATAATAACCGTCAGAAATTTTTCTGCATGATGGACAAGTATCTTTTTTTGTTTTAATCTCAACCGATATTGTTTTTCTAAAAATTCTACCATAATATCTTCCCGTGATTGATACATCAATACATATTCTTTTACCTCCAATATTATCTCTAAATTTGTTCAAATCACTCTTTGTTTTGATTTTATTTATCATGATTCTTTCGGGAATAATGATATTGTTCTCTATTATTTTATTGATATCAATATCCTCAATCATACTCCAGTTTCCTTTGTAATATATATTCCCACAATTACAGAGTTTCAGTGATATATCTTTTACTCTAAGGGGATTCTCATTGAGATAACACTTCAGACACAACCCCTTAAATTCCTCACCTTCTTTACCACATCTCGGACAGAACATTTCCAATACCTTAATTTTTACATAATCCCGTTGATAATACTACCATTTCTTTATTCTCAAATATATTCTCATAGAGAGATTGAAGTTTTTTTAGATTCTCATTTTTCTTGTGAAGTATTATAAAACCAATATTCTCCTTCTGAACAAGATTTTTTATTTCCCAATCCGGGGTAGATGGATTAAAGATCATTTTTGCATCCTCTATAGGTTCATGTCTATCAACAGCATTTGGTTCCCATCCATTTGTAATTACCTTACATTCACAAAGTCCATAAACCCACGCATTAAATCCAGAAAATGGGTCATCTGCAAGTACAACCTTATCCCTACAATTTGATATAGTAGATGTAATATATTCAACTGCTTCTAATTCACTTGGGGATATATATACAAAAATCGTTTTTGTATGTTTTATCCCTGCGTCTATCTGATATAAAATCATTGGAGCAATTATAACAATCAACAAAATTAAATACACATAATATCTTCTATTTTCATTTTTAATATTAAATTCCCTTATCAGAGAGCATATTCCATATCCGGATAGGATAAATACTGGAAAGGACAGAAATGTTATTAGTCTATGCTCTCTTATACTCCTAATCCTCAGTGTTTGATAGGCATTTGTTAGGATAAGGAATACTACAAAAACGATAATCATGGACTTTACAAAATTATCATTATTCTTTAATGTATACACTATCCCAACAAAAGCAAATATTATTGATGAATAACCAATCATAAAAAAATCAGATGCATTGCCGAAATGTACATCTGCAAGATTATCCACCCTTATAAGATAATCAAATGCAGGTTTCAGTGGCAGATACCATGGCAGGATAAGAGGTAATATAATAAACAAAAACACAGGTAACCACATAATCAGTTCGTAGTTATCTGTTGATATCATCTGATATATCAAGACCATGGATAGGATTAAAGAACCAAAAATAAACGATGTCGTATGGGTTAAAAATAGAAGTGCCATAGATAGTGCAAACAGTATAAAGATTATCTTGTCCTTTTTTTCAATAAAAAGTATAAATAACAGGGTCGATAATGATAACAGATAGAATCCATAAAGGGTTCCAAAATAACTTAATAAATGCCATATCATTAATGGAGAATATACAACAAGCACGGATGCTATAAATGATGAGATACTGCTTTTTGTTAATCTCTTGATTATCGTATACATTGTAAGTACTGTAAATATGCTCATTACCCCCGGGATAATATTATAGACATGTATAAAATCCTCATTTGATATCAAATATGCTATCACTGTAAATAGGTGGAATCCAGGAGGGTATATATTCGCTACACCACCCATATACCAGTGGTCAATTGTTGTTATACCATATTTTAATATCTGTTTTGATAGAGACAGGTGATATCCCGCATCTGGTCCTACAATGAGATATGGCGGGGTAACCAACAGAAATCTTGTGTATAGCAGCGATAGAAAAAGTAATAGAAGGAAAAGGAATTCTAATATTATTTGTCTCATATTTTTCCTATCTTTTATTTTTATTGGAATAGATGGTATTAACAGAGCGGGGATTATAAAAATGGAAAATACAAGAAATCTATGCAAGGGTATCCTTAGCATATAATTTAATATATATAGAGATAGTAAGCAGTATATATTAGCAATCCCAAATGAGACGGATATTGTTCCAATAATATCATTATATCCAAAATATTTTTCATCTATACCCAGATATCTCAGGATTATATAACCAACAATTGTAAATGAGATTAAAAATAATATCAACAAAAGCATATTATCCCTCTGTATTTATCTATATTTAATCGATACAATCAATATGACTGGGATATTAGGATTATATACAAACATTTAGAAATATCAATACAATAAATAAATAGAAGAAAATTAGAAGATGAAACTCTCATTTGTAATCCCCATTTATAATGAATCTAACAGGATAGAAGAATCATTCAGAAGGGTTAAGAATGTATTAAACTCATTAAATACCAAGTATGAGATAATACTCGTAGATGACGGGTCAACAGATAATACAAAGAATATAATATCAAAACTTGAATCAATTAACCAACCTGTAAAAACAATTATTTTTGATAGGAACAGGGGTAAGGGAAGGGCAATAAAAGAGGGCTTTAGAATTTCTGATGGAGATATTCTAATATTCTCTGATGCAGATTTATCTGCAGATATTTCTGTTTTACCAGATATGATAGACAGGATAAAAAATGGTGCAGATATATGTATCTCATCAAGATTTCTTAAGGATTCCAAGGTTGAGAGATCATTACTTAGAGAAATCTATTCTAGATTTTATTTATTTCTTGTTAGATTTTTATTTAGTACAAGAATATCTGACTTTCAGTGTGGTTTCAAGGCGTTTGATAGAGGTGTTTTGCCAATTATGTTAAATGTTAGGAGTGATGGATGGTTTTGGGATACGGAGTTATTATTAACTGCAGAGGATAATGGTTTTATAATAGATGAAATCCCTATTGAATGGAGGGAAAGCTCCAGCAGTCCATTTGCATTATTTAGGTGTAGTATGAATATGTTATTTAACTTAATTTTATTTAGAGTAAGAAGATTAAATCGCAGGGGGGTGAAAATTGAAAATTAGATGGTATGGTCACGCAAGCTTTATGATAGAAACCGATGGAGAGATAATATATATTGACCCATATATCATTCCAAAAAATCCAAACAAGGCAGACATAATACTTATTACACATGAACATTATGACCACTGCGATACAAACAATATTGAAAAACTTAGAAAATTAAATACCGTCATTATAACGACAGATGGTGCAGCAAATAAAATAAAGAATGGTGTTGCAATTGTCAGACCAGATGATACACTGCATATAAATAATATTGATATAAAGGCAGTTCATGCATACAATATAAATAAATATTTCCATAAGAAAGGAGATGGTGTTGGTTTCATTATAGGGTCCGAGGGTAAGAGGATCTATCATTCTGGAGATACAGACTTCATACCTGAGATGAAAAATCTTGGTGATATCAATATTGCATTAATGGCAATTGGAGGTAAATATACCATGAACGCAAGGGAGGCTGCAGATGCTGTAAAGGTAATTAGACCAGATATAGCAATACCAATGCACTGGGGTAATGTGGTTGGTTCGAGGGAGGATGCTAAAATATTCAAGGAGATTGTTGAAAGGGAAACAAATACAAAGGTGTTGATTTTAGATGGAGAGGAATTAGATATTAGTTGATATCATATATTGATATTACTTCATCACGG
>CAZQER010000034.1:0-12445 GCA_964592095.1 uncultured archaeon | reverse complement strand
ATATATTAGTCTGAATATAATAAGATAAATGTTATAAATGAAATCTGATATAGATATTAATGATATTAGTAGAGTAGTGATATTTTCATTTATTATTGCTCTTATATTTTCTATAAAGGTAAATGCGCTCTGTGAAGATGTCTATTGTATAGAGGTCAGTTGTGATGATATAGATAGATATATAGATATAGCAATAGATAGTATAAGTGGTAAGAGCGATTATCTTACAAAAGACCTTGTAATGGGTGTGATAAAAAAGGAAAGTTCATTTTATCACTGTGATGATCATAAGATAAAAAGATCCCGTGCTGGTGCAGTTGGTCTGATGCAACTTACATCTATTGCTATTAAGGATATAAAAAGAATGTATGGTATTGATATAGACCCATGTTATGCCGATGAAAATGTGCTTGGAGGTGTACTTTATCTTAATGCCCTTTTAACTCGTTACCACTATGAGAAATATGAAACCCCAATAGAATTCACACTTGCTGCATATAACTGTGGTCCTGGTTGTGTTGATATTAGAATAAAGAAATATTGTTTAAATAGAGGTATACAAAAGAGTGAGTGTGGTTATGGAGATGAGGTTCCTGAGGAATCATTTCCAAGCGAGACAAGGGATTATGTAGCAAAGATAACACACTGGATAGAGACGAAGGATATAGAATGCAGAACTGTAAGACCTCCAATAGTAACATACACGATACCGCCAACACGTAAACCATGTGAGTGCGAATGTAATGGTATGATATTACATGTTGCTGCACAAGAGGGTAACTGTAAGAGGGTGTGTGAAAGGGCATGCGGTGCAAATACGAACTGCCCAACAAAGGAAAACCCAGAGTGTGAAGATTGCTGTAATAATTGGTGTAGTGGTTTTGGTCTTGATTGTATAGATGCGTGTACTGAGAGATGTAATGCCGTATCAAGTATTAAGGAGGTCATAGATAGTATTAAATTGATTGTTATAATAGTTGCTGCAATAATTTTTGCTATATGTGGTATTGAATATCTTGTGGGTGATCCCGCATTGAGGAATAAGAGTAAAAGATGCATCATTTATGTTGTAATAGGTTTAATCATTGTCGGAATTGCACTTGAATTGGTTAATCTAATATATAAACCAATAACTCCAAAACAGAAATGTGAAGATATCGGTGGTGTTTGCTTATCAGTTCCGTGTGAGGAAAAGGGTTGCTCTGACCTAAATGGAATATGTGAAGATGAAGAAAAACCTCACTGCTGTAAATGCGATGGGGGGGGTGAAACTGAAATATCTGCAATCATAGAATTTATTAGACCTTCATGAAGATAATATAAAACACAAAAAATGAGAAATAAGTACATAATCCTTATAGAAATCGAAATCCTGATATTGTTTTTAATTGCAGGTGGGGTTTTGGGTAAAATATGGTGCGATACCTGTGAGAAAGCTGTAGGAGAACTCTGCGGTGATGAAAAGTGTACCGATGAAAAACCATACTGTTGCAAGTCATTTTTTCGTGGTGAAGTATCTCGAAGTGGATGTGTAGTTAAAGGCTTTGATATGGGTGAGTGTGGTGGCACTACAGATGAAGGAGGTTATTGTGTGGCTTGCCCTGGTGGATGTAAAGAAAGTATTGGTAAAAAATGTGGTTCAGAGATATGCACTGCAGATAGACCATTTTGTTGTGATCAAACTCCTATTTTCAATAGTGGAAAATTTTGCAGGAAAGAGCATTCAGATTGCGGATGCTGTGGTGGTCCTATTCCAGAAGGACATCCTTGTGGGGCGCAGATAAAGATAACATTGAAGAGAAAAGGCACATCATGCACAAGCCCACTAACCATAAAAGTGCAGGAGAACTGTAAGGGAGATTTTGAAGATAAAACCTCATGGTGTGTGGAGGCTGGGAAAATAGATTTCAACAATATTAGGGTTGAGGCTGGTGAAACAAAGGAGATAAAATGCACAGGCATTATTGACCCGGAGAGATCTGGCGTTGGGATACCTCCAGACACTACAGGACCTCATTGTGTCATGGTAGAATGGTGCGGTGGAGTATATGAATTCAAATATCCTGTAGATTGCAATGAACGCACAGAAAGAGAAACATGTGAAGCAGATGGGCTATGCTGGTGGGATGACCATATCTATTTCGGAAAAGGAAAGTGTAAGAGCTGTGATGAAATTGATGGGTGTGGGAGTTACCCTGCTATCTGGCCTTCGGATGAGGATATGCTGTATAAGGATGATAAAATCTATTGTCCTGTTTGTATCAGAAACCCATGTAGTAAGATTAGTGAAGATTGTGTGATAGGTTTCGATTATGATGCCTGGACCCCTCCTGAACAGACCTATAAATGCTATAGTTGCAGAGAAAAGAATATAGATGAATGCTCTGATTATGAAGTTGCTTCTTCATGTAAATGCGATGCCTGCAATATTAATGAAGGCAAAGGGAATGAATTATGTAATTGGTTCAGGCCCTCAATCCAATTGATAACAGTAGATGCCTCCAAGGTTGGAGTGCCTGTTAAAGAGGGCAGTACTCTGTCGTTAATATGTGAGGAAGATGAATCTGTAGTAGTAACGGGTAAAGTTATAGATATTTCAGGAAATGAGATAACCTTCATGTTCACAAGTTCACAAATGGAGCAATTGAAGGATGCTGATTGTTGGTTTTAAGAGGAAGTAGAATGATAGCTAAATCAAAAGATTGTGTATGGATTAGAGTTGTAACTCTCGTATCCACAACATTTTTATTGTTTTTTATCATGTCTCCAACAGCTGCCTCCAACTCTGACTCGTTTGTGGAAGCACTTAAAAAGGCAGTGAAAGAGACAGGAAACTATACTGCAGAGGTAAAAATTGACGCAGGGCAATGTTATGTATTCTATTCCAATTATAACGATACTGCATTATTTTTAGATGTTGAGAAGGTAAATTCTTCAGAGATTCAATGTTATGGGAGAACCCTGTCGTTGAAGAGGATTGTAAGTGATAATATAATAGATGTTGAAGTGGATGGAGGTAGAACATGTATCTGTGAGAATAAAACTGTTAAAATAATATCATATATCAGGAAGGTAGAATATAGTAATGGAACAGATTATGTCCGGGTGATAAAAGTGGAGGGATTAAAAGAGGAATCCACTCCTCCTACAATCTCTACAACAAGCACCCTAATTTTTTATACATATAATCCCTCCAACCCAGAAGATAATGACTTCATACTGTATCTGCTTACTTGGATAGTACTGTTTTTGATTGTGGGTTTGATTTACCTTAAAATCCAGAGGAACAGAAGGAAAATTGAGAAGGAGCGTAAAATAGATGAAATAAAGGCTTGGGTGGAGAATGAACTCAAGGATGGGGAAGATCCTAAGTTGTTGAGGAAATCTCTCAGGGTTCAGGGGATTGACCCAAAGATCGTTGATGATGTATTACGGAGGATTTGATTGTAAAATGGATGTGATCAATAGGATTATGAGAAATAAGAGGAAAATTGTGAGCTTTTTTGTTATTTTTTTGTTGTTGGATTTGTGTGTTTATCCTGTGTTTGCATCGGATTGCGGAAGGGTAAAGAGTGTAACTGAAGGTGATATATTGATACAGTATTGCTCCAATAATCCTCTAAAACAAACTGAAGGGGGTTCGGAGTATAAAGGTTATTTTATTTATGCTTATGTTCCTAAGGGTGAGGCAGTATTGAAGATAGAAAAAGGTCCCCCTGTTTCAAAAGTTGAAAGCCTAGATGAGTCAGTATCGGTTGGATGGGATGAGGAAAGTAAGGAAATAACTATAAAGAATTCTGGTATGTATGTTTTGTTATCAAAAGACTCTGGGAACCTGATTTTTTCTTTTGATAAAGATAAAGTCAGCGTTTATAGTACAGAAAAGTGTGAGGAACTGGTGGACCATAAAACGCGTTTGCTGATGGAACTTTTCCGGCAAACATACCTCATCGAATTCCTTGAGAGGTCGTTGATAGTTGGTGCTGCAGTAACCTCTTCAATATTACTATATCTACCAGCTTTCAAAAGTATGGCAAAGATCGATTATGAAATATTTAGGAGGGCCAGACCACAGCTTGTAAAAAATTTAGGTGAATTATCGTGGAATGAAATGAATGAAAATCATATATCGATTTTTGAAACTATTGATGAAAAAGGAGTCAGAGGAGTAATTGAAAAATTAAAGAAGGGAGGTGATTTAGAAAAAGGTGCTAAGAGAGAAATTTTTGCTGTGCTTCTTGCATCTTTTGAAGAAGGTGAAAGATTTGTTTCAATCGATCAAAAGTTTACTTATATAATAGATGGGAGGAGAATAGAAGGTGAAACAGATGTTTTGACAATTGACTCAGAGGGGCGATATCATTACTATGAATGTGGATCTCATAGCATTGATGAGTTGAAGAAGAAGGTAGAAAGAGCTAAGGGAAAATATGGAAAAAATATGAAATTTACTTATGTCACACCAAAAAAAATTCCGGAAGGTCATGAACTAAGGAAATGGCTTACAGATAATGGTTATGAAGTTATCGATGATGTTGAAAATAAGAAGATAATTGGTGGAGGATTACTTGTTGTTACTATTACAGAGAGGATATATTGGGAAGAAGCACTGGATCTTATGAAGGAGTTAAATGAAAAAATCAATAGGAAAAATAGCAATATTGATGAGAACAAAATGAACAAGATACTGGAAAGCTTGAAAAAGAAAAGAGAAAATGTTGTTATGATAGATCATATCCTACATGCAGAAAAACTTAATATAATGCTAAACTGTGAAAAAAACATTCGTGAAATAATAAATCTTATAAAAGCAAATAAATTTAATAAAGCAAGAGAGTTATTTGAAAAAACACATAATTTACTAAATGAAGGACAAACGCTTTATCGCACTGGAGCATCAGTAATTCTATCCAATCTACATAAGCTATATAAGAAATATAATAGATGGATACCAGAGGAATTCAAAAGAAAAATTATGGCTCAGAGAAGAATACTTGGAGAATGTTTTGAGACATATATCAAGACTGGTAAAATAGTACGTTTTAAATGGTTCAATACTGCTGAAGGAAAAGCTTGGAGGAAAATTACTGAGGCATTAGGGTGGGAGAAGATACCTGATCCTCTTATAAGAGGAAGGATGTCTCTATATGATAAGATGAAGTTAGTAGCAATAAAATTTGGTCTTGAAGAACCCGAGATTTTTAGTGGTGCTATACTACTGATAGCTCAGGTTTTGGGCCCAATAGCCGTAGAAGAGCTTGAGAGGAGTGGTGATCCAGATTTTATTTTTGCTGGTGTTTTGTTAGAAACCATTATAGATATATCTACCATTGTTTCTAGTGTTTTTCTTGGATATTCGCTCCATATGGCATTCGTTACAGGTACATTTGGTTTGGTCATAGGACAACTTGCAATAGAATTTATTTTATTTGTTATAGCAGGATTTTTGGTTTATTGGACATGGGATTGGCTCTTTCATGAAGGCCCGATAGTTTTCATAGCTAACATACAAACGGATAATGGCTTGTGCACCGTTCAAGGTAAATGGAATGGTCAACAGAAGATAATATGTCATCCATCAGAGTAAGTATCCTGAAAAACTAAATGTTATTGTTAAATCCCAGGGGTTTGAGGAGGAGTTGGTTGATTATGTTGAGAGGAGATTGTAATGTATTTAATTCTTGAGTTATAATTTTTAATATATGATTGAGATTCGGGATAGTGAACTTGATAGATTCAAAGGAATGCGGAGGGAATTTTTGGGGTATCTAAATTTAAATCCAATCCAGCGAGGGGGCATACTCACATTAGAGGCAAGAGAGGCTTTAAATGAGTGGGCTGATGGCTATTCCATATGTGATTTCTGTGATGGCGTTCTTGAATGCATAAAAAACCCACCCATAGATGAGTTTGTACATGAAATACTCCCAAAATTTATTGAGGCTGATGATGTCAAATTAACCAACGGGGCAAGAGAGTCAAAGTTTATGGTAATGCATGCCATCTGTAAGGCAGGAAGTACAGTAATCGTGGATTCTAATGCACACTATACATCATACATTGCCGCAGAAAGAAACAGACTTGATGTGATAGAGGTGAGTAATTCTGGATATCCCGAATTCAGGATTAATGAGGAGGAATATGCGGAAAGGATAGAGGGGGTTAAAAAGAAAACAAAGGAGTTGCCATCTCTTGCAATTCTGACATATCCGGATGGAAATTATGGTAATCTGCCTGATGCCAAAAAGGTAGCCAAGATATGCTCAGAGTATGATGTTCCGTTATTAATTAATGCGGCGTATGCTATCGGAAGGATGCCCATAAGTCTTAATGATATCAAGGCAGATTTTATAGTTGGTTCTGGACATAAATCAATGGCATCTTCAGGACCAATAGGTATCTTGGGGGTAAGGAAGGATTGGAGGGACGCCATTTTTGAAAAATCCAAGAGATTTAAAAATAAGGAGATAGAAATGTTGGGCTGCGGTCCAAGAGGATTGCCCGTTATTACGCTAATGGCAAGTTTTCCATCTGTCTATAAAAGGGTTAAAAACTGGGATAAAGAGGTAAAGAATGCTAGATTTTTTATAAAGGAAATTGAAAATATAGACGGTATCAAGCAATTAGGAGTCAAACCTACATTGCATGATTTGAATTTTTTAGAAACCAATGTTTTTTATGAGATATCAAAGAGTCATAAAAGGGGTAGATTCTTCCTCTATAAAGAATTTAAAAGGAGGGGCATAATAGGAATTAAACCGGGATTAACAAGAAATTTTAAAATTAGTACATACGGATTTAAAAAGGATGAATTAAAAAGGATTATAGATGCATTTAAAGATATTTCAATGTTAAAATGACTACCAATATATACGTAAAAGGAGAATTACCAAGAAACCCGATCATCATTGAAGGGTTTCCAAGTAAGGGTTTTGTATCTACCATAGCAACCAAGTATATGATAGATGAATTGGATATGGAGGTTATAGGTTATGTAAAATCTGATAAGATTCAGAGTATTGCAGTAGTGCATAAATCAATACCTATGTACCCCATAAGGATTTACAGAAAGGATAATATTGTTCTTATATTCTCTGAAATCTCAATACCGTATCCCTTCATAAAGGAATTTTCAGATGCATTTGATAGATGGTTTAAGGAAATAAGACCTGAGAAGGTAGTGCTTTTGGCAGGTATAAGTGGGAAAGGTACCAATAAGGAGCATGAAATATTTGGATTGACAACTGACCCAGAAATGAGGAGGATTATGCATGAGATGAACATAGAGATGATTGAGGAGGGCATGTTGGCAGGAATATCATCTGATATGATGCTAAATTGTGTGGAGGAGGGAATACCAGTAATAAGTTTTATGGTTGAAACGAGATATACTCCAGACCCACTTGGTGCAGCATCTCTGTTGAAGATATTATGCAATTTTTTGAATGTTGATATTGATATTGAAAATTTGATTAAAAGGGGGCAGGAAATAGAGAACGAATTCAAAAGAATTACTTCTGAGCTGAAAAAGGGCAAGTTGACCCATAAGGAGATGGATGAATACAGTCCAATGTACCAATAATAATAAAATTCAGAATGGTTGCATTTAAATTGGTTGCTTTTGATTTGGATGGTGTATTAGTTGACGGTCTTGGGAGTTGGATTGAGGTGCATAAAGCACTTGGAACATATGAATACTCAAAGAATCATGGAAATGAATTTTATAGTGGAGAGATTACATTTGATGAGTGGGCAAGGAGAGATGTGGAACTATGGAAAGGAGTTGAAATAGAAAGAATAAGGGAAATTTTATACAGAGTAAAACTGATGAATGGAGCAAAGGAAACTATAAATAAACTAAAGGAGACTGGATGTAAGACTGCAATAATTAGTGGTGGGTTGCAGATTTTGGCGGATAGGGTTAAAAAGGAACTGGATATAGATTATGCATTTGCAAACAAAATCATTTGTAATAATGGAAGGGTCTGTGGCATAAATCAGATTGTAGATTTCAATGGCAAGGGTAATATTCTAAAAATGATTGCGGAGAGGAATGGTATTGATACAAAAAAATGTGCTGCTGTTGGTGATTATATAAACGATATTCCTTTATTTAAGACTGCTGGTTTTAGTATTGCATTTAATCCAAAGGATAATGAAATATTGAAGTTTGCAAATGTGGTAATCTTTGAAAAGGATTTAACAAAGATTCTGCCATTTCTCCGTGGTGATTAGAATGCATTACTCAGACAGAATAAACAAAATCCCGCCCTATCTTTTTGCAGAGATAGATAGAGAGATAGAAAAGAGTGTGAAAAGGGGTGTTGATATAATAAATCTCGGTGTTGGAGATCCAGACCTACCAACTCCAAACAATATTATAAATGCATTAAATAAGGCTGCTAATGATCCAAAAAATCATAGATATCCATCATATGTTGGAATGCATGAATTTAGGGAGGCTGTCGCTGAATGGTATAAAAAGAGATTTAATGTTCATTTAAATCCATCAGATGAGGTAATTGCACTTATAGGGTCAAAGGAAGGGATAGCACATATACAACTGGCGTTTGTCGATAGAAATGATGTTGTTTTGGTTCCTAACCCCGCGTATCCTGTATATAAAATAGGTGCCATACTATCTGATGGTAAGCCAGTTTCTATGCCACTTCTGAAGGAAAATGAATTCAAACCAAATTTGGCAGAGATAGATAGAAGGATTGCAAAGAGAGCAAGAATTATGTTTATAAATTATCCCAACGCTCCCACTACTGCAATTGTCAAGAAGGAGTTCTTCAGAGAGGTTGTTGATTTTGCAGTAGATAATGAGATTATTGTGTGTCATGACAATCCATACTCTGAGATGACATTTGATAATTACAAAGCGCCAAGTTTTTTGGAGGTGGATGGTGCAAAGGAAATTGGTGTTGAGTTTCATTCTCTATCAAAGACATATAACATGACTGGTTGGAGGATTGGTATGGTAGTGGGGAATTCAGAAATACTTTCGGGTTTAGGAAGAGTAAAGGAAAATGTAGATTCGGGTGTTTTTCAGGCTATACAGATTGCAGGAATAGAAGCACTAAAAGGTTCTCAGGATTCTATAAGAAGAAATATTGAGATTATAAAGGAGAGAAGAGATATCATGGTTGATGGTTTAAATGATATTGGCTGGAATATTGAAAAACCAAAAGCGACATTTTATCTATGGCTTGAATTACCTATGCAATATAAATCCTCTATTAAATTTTGTTCAGACCTGTTGAATAAAACGGGGATTGTTATGACCCCTGGTGTTGGTTTTGGGGAGTATGGAGAGGGATATGTAAGATGTGCATTAACACAGTCTAAAGGTAGATTAGAGGAGGCATTAAAAAGGCTTAAAAATTTTAAAAGATGATAATCACTGTTAGTGGGATGATTGGTTCGGGTAAATCCACTCTTGGAAAGGGAATTGCTAAAAGATTTAATATAGATTATATTTCAATTGGTGATGTTATGAGGAGAATGGCTGAGGAGATGAATATGACGCTGAATCAGTTTTCAGAGTATGCAGAAACCCATCCAGAGATAGATAAAAAAATTGACCATTTACAAAAAAAGAGGATTAAAAAAGCAAAGAACTGTGTAGTTGATGGTAGATTATCTGCATATTTTGCTACAAATCCCGATTTGAGGATATGGCTAAATGCCCCACTTAAAGTGAGGGCTAAACGGGTTGCCTCAAGGGATAATATATCGGTTAAGGAGGCAATAGATAGAATCATAGAGAGGGAGAGGAGTGAAAGAAAAAGATACAAGAGTATATATAATATTGATTTAGATGACTTGAGTATCTATGATTTGGTTATAAATACTGGAATCTTTGATGTTGATGCTACTATAAATATTGCATCAAACGCCATAGAAAATCTAAATCGGAATTAATATCAATAATCAGATCACTGTCTTTTTATCTTTATCTCCTTTTTTCTTTGAGATATATTTTTCAGCATATCCTTCAATTCCTCATCAGAGAGTTTTCTTGGTAATCTACCCTGCTGATATAGTTGAATGAGAACGATCTCTATCTCTCTTGCATATTGTGGTCTTACCAATCTTATATTTGCTAATCTCTCCCTTGCCTCTGGGGTTAAAATCTGGGTTATTATCTTTTTGATTAATGCATTAATCTGAGCCTCTTGTTGCTCAAGTTGTTGCTGCTGTTCTAATTGTTTTTCTAACTGTCTCCTCTGTTGCTCATAAAGTATCTGCTGAATGCGTCTTTTCCTAAGTTCTTCAATATCAGACATCTTATTATTTATTTAGATTTCTTAGATTTCTTTAATATTTCGGTTGATATCTTATCCAGATATGATTGTCCTTTTGGTGTTATTCTCCTGCCTCCATCTACCTTTTCTGTAAATCCAATCTTATCAAACTCCTGTAAAATTGTTCTAATAATCTTACCGCCACCCTTGTAGAATTTTTCTGGTTTAACACCCCTGTTTTTCCTTCCACCATATGTCCTCCTAAGGGTCTGAACACCTATTGGACCTCTCATATATACATGTCTCAATACGGATGCAGCCCTTATCCACCACCAATTCTCATCTATTGGTTGTCTTTCCTTATGGGCGCCTGTTTTAACAAATGATGCCCATTGGGGTTTTTTCAATTTGATGTTATTTTTTAAATCAATTGCAACCCTTTCTATAAGCTTCTTTGGGTCAATCTCATACACTGTTGCCATTTTAAAATTTTAATTATTAGTTAATCTATTAATTCATTATCATTGAAGAATATTGGAATCTCATATTCTGCTGATTCTTCTGAATCTGATGCATGTATAAGATTACCTGATATATCAAATGCGTAATCACCTCTGATACTTCCCATTTCTGCTTCAAGAGGATTTGTTGCACCGACTATCTTCCTCACAAGTTTTATCCCGTTTTCTGGGGTGAGATTATCTGTAGCAAGAACTGCCGCAACAACAGGTCCAGATGTAATATACTCAATTAATGAATCAAAAAATGATTTTCCTTTGTGAATTGCATATAGTTTTTCTGCCATCTTTCTATCTAAATTTAGAATCTTTAATGCTATAATTCTAAATCCATAATTTTCAAATCTTGATATAATCTCACCTACAAGCCCTCTTTTAACACCATCTGGTTTTATGATTATAAGTGTCTTCATTTTTTCTTCTTTTTCTTGGTGCGTATAGATTTGAGTCTTGACTCCTTTTCCATTCTATATTCCTTAGTCCATTTAACCTTCCTTGCTTTTCTCATCAATTTTAGTAAATTCTTCTCACATTTGCCACTACAAAAGTAGAATATATCACCCCTCTTTGTAACAAAGATTTTTTCTGTGCCCCTCTCGATCTCATTATGGCAGAAACTGCACTCCATTTTATTTTTATTTTAATGGTTTTGCCTCTCTTTCAACCTCCCTCAAATCAAGTATATCCCCCTCCTGAACGGGAGAACTCACATTTCTTCGTATTACCCTCCCTTTATTCTCACCCTCTAAAATCTTACACATAACCTGCATTACCTCACCAAAAATACCCGTCCTACCTATAATCTTTACCACCTCTGCCTTTGCCATTTTTCTATTTCAACTGCTCTATCTTTTCTATAATCTCATTAACAATGTCCTTTGCATTACCCTCCTCTACGATGCATGCAGACGCGCAAGGAACATGAATACCAGCAGACTCACCTATCTCAGATTTTGGTGCAAAAATATACTGTACTTTCTTTTCTTTGCATATCATTGGCAAATGCATCACTATCTCTGGTGGATTGACATCAGAACCTATTAGAACAAGTTTTGCATTTCCTCTTTCTATGGCCTTAGTGACCTCATTTGTTCCCTTTTTTATCTTTCCGGAGTTTCTAGCAGTTTCCAGTGCTTCAAGTGCCTTATCAACAAGTTCCTTTGGGGCTTCAAAATCTATATATGTCATTTTTCTCCTCCAAATCATACTCAGATGATTTTCTCATCGGTATTTTATTTCAGAAATATAAGATTCAATATTTAAATAATCTATCAATCAGAAGTATATTCACCAAATATCTGCCAACCACGGTTGCAAAGATGCCAGGTGAGCCTGCAGTCATCATGTGTAGTACTGCATATAACATCATCAAACTTTAGGAAAACAGGATCTGTATTGGGAGTATAATTCTCAATTCCTGGAAACTCTTCTTTACTCCCGTCCCACTCATCCACCGATGAAAGCCAGCTCATATAACAATCAACAACACTATGTTCTTTCATTACAACACCTGATAGCCCTTACTACTCCATTGTTTTGCATAAAATTCATTATCTCAATCCTATGGCTTAAGGTATAATCCTCATCAGTAGGATTACTAGTCACAAGCACAAGTCCTCCACCTCCCACCTGCGCATCCAAATACCCCTTCGTAACAACAGTATTATCGGGATCGGA
>CAZQER010000033.1:0-12761 GCA_964592095.1 uncultured archaeon | reverse complement strand
TGTTATTAAGGTACTGGATATTGGAGTTAAACCCGCTTGAGATTTAATTTGCACATCCCTTTATAATATCTTATCGGTAATACCAATTCTTTACTTCATATTCGTAGATTATTTCCTTCCTCCCATTCTTTGGTAGAGTTATTTCCCATATCAACGAATTTAGAATTCTTTTTGGCTCAATTGTTGATGATTTTAATATAACTTGATTTCCAGAATTTAGGTAGTCTATAATCTTAATGTCAATTTCTTCATCTCTGAAATTCTCAACTGTTAAATTAACCTTGTAATAGGTAATTTGTGAGTATCTTATTCTGTGCCCAATCTTCTCACCCTTTTCAGGATATGTGATTTTCTCCATAATCTCCTTATTTACATTAATATCCGGGGCCTTGCTAATTTTCACATCTACTTTGTCATCTTTTGCAGTATAATCTATTCTATCTTGTCCCTGGAAATTTCCTTTTATATAGACAGAAAATATTCCTCCAGCCCATGGATTGTCGAGAGAATTTTTGATTTCAAATATTCTATATACATCATTGCCTTGTTTCGTATCCCATAGATATTTCTTATTAAATTCAACCTCTCCACTAAATAATGGGAAATATCTTGTTTCTCCCTTCTTTAATGTAACCTTTTCCTTTAATTCATATACACAAAATTCTCCAATTGACTCTGCTATGAACCGTTCTGCTACATTTGGGGGAGTATAGTCCGCAATAGATTCTGCCTTTGCTAAGGCATATTTCAGTCCACCATATGGGCTTGGAGATGGAATTGTTTTTGGATAAAGCACTATTGGATAACCAACAACCAACTTCATATTGATATTGCTCCAATTCTCAATATTATTGGTAATTATTGCCCATGCCTGTAAAATCCCCGTGCCCTTTTTAGCCTCGGAATTTGTATAGAATTTATAGTCAGATTTCCAGTTTGCACCCCACGCCAAGTAACTTATCTCTATATCATGTTCTCCCTTATTTGACTCCTCCCTGAATACAAGTTCTGGAATAGAGAGTGTTTTGTTTACTTCAACCACCTCTTTAGTTATTGCGCCATATATGAGAATTTCCTTTATATCTTTTCTATTTATAAATAGAACTCCATCATCACTTTTAATGCCAATCTTATCATCACCAACCCACGCCAATTCACCATATAGAGATTTATTTCCATAAACTTCCACTTTAATTTCCTTACCAGTAGAATTCTCTAATATTTCATTGAAATTTAAAGTACGATTTCTATACTCTGTGACTGTACTCTTCTTAGTGTGGTAATGCCACTCTAATATCCTACCATTATTGTCATTTATTAGAATTGAATCCAATATTGGCTTTGTAAAATTGACTATCTTTAATTCCAAAATGCCTCCATCTAAATTGACGACCGAATTTCTATTAATAAATGCCATATCATTCCCATAAATTGTCACTGATGTTACCGGAACACTAATTTCTTTGGAGGTAATGTTGGAAACCGATGCAGTAATTATTAAGGATGAAACAAGCAATACCAATAGTGTAAACCCGAATTTGAAATCCATACTATCACCCATTCCATTTATTTATCTATAGGATTAACAGATATATAAATATAAAACCAGCGGTGTGCAAAATTCCCGTACAGAGAAAAGTATAAAGTGGTGTTGGAGGTAGTTATATTAAATAAATCCATCGTTCCAAGATTAACAGATAAGGGTTTAAGCAGACACCTGAGAAAGGTGGGGGAGATATAGGATAATGGGTGCACTCCCGTGGGGGTGATAAATCCTAGAAATCCTAGATTTATTATAGTCAGTGGGTTTTGTTATTAAGGTACTGGATATTGGAGTTAAACCCGCTTGAGATTTAATTTGCACACTCTTATTTTATTTTATATCCTTTTCATATAAAATCTTGTCCATAATGTTATACTAACTCCTTCTATCAAAAACGATGAGATAAGTAGTGATAAAAAGACTATGGCTAATCTTATAAATGCTCCAATGTATGGGATTACATTGAAGAATGATGCTATTGTGCCAACAATGGTATTAAATATAGTGGATATAGCACCCACTGATATTATAATCAAAACTACAGATAGTTTATTTTTTAAAAAAAACCTGTATCCTTCTCTAATACCATCAATTGTTCCCAAATCACTTACTATCAATGCGTATTGAACAGGAGAAAGTATAATATTAAGAATAGAGATGTAAAGGAGAAATATTCCTATAAGGATAAACATAAAGAACAAGGAGATATTGATCATATTCAATAATCCAAATAATCCAGATAAACCTATAATCAGGAATAAGGGTATTATATAAATTATTGCAAACAGTATAATTTTTACAAGAAATAGACTTATAAATTTCCTTTTTCCATAGGACATCATATCATCAAGTTTTGTAACTCCCTTCTCTGTTGCTTCTTTTGCCATACCTATCGCACCTGCAGTAAAGAAGGAATCAATTAGAAGAGAAAGTAGTAGAATGATCGGTATGGATATCAAAATAACCCATACAATTCCTTTCATGGTTTCAAGGAGAAGGTTTAAATCTGATAGTATATATGGTGTCTTTTCTGTAATCCCAGACAGACCGGCAAAGGAAAATAGAAGAATGCCTATTAATATCACATACACTACAACAACACCAGACTTTATTAAAAAATTTATAAGTGGTGGTATTCCTATATTTATATTATTTCTCCATGTTTTATAGCCTTCAATTAATGTATCCTCAAAATCCTCCGACATTTTTACCCCTATCCATATACAGTTTTGACCACCATATTGCCATTAGAGGTGATAAAACAAATAAATACAAAAGAAGGGAAATTACTATTATTATTGCGACTCCAATTGAGATGAGTATTATATTGGTTGATGAACTAAGGAATATGAATAATGATATCTGATTAAGCTGGGATGGTAGAGATAGTGCAAAAATCCCTGAGAATATCAATGCTAACGATATCATTATCAAAAAAATGAATGAGAAAATGAACTGTGTAACAAAATTAAGCAAAACGACACACAATATATTCTCCTTTATGAATCTAAATCCCTTCTTAATGCTATCTACAAATCCAAGGTTGTCTATAACAATAACATAGGGAAACGGCGTTAATATTATCACAAATATTAGAAGACAAATATTCATTATACCGATACCAAGAAACATTAGTATGAATGATATTACTACTAAACCAAAAAACAAAATGGATGAAATCAAACTGAAAATAAAAAGATTTATGAGATTATTTTTTCCATATTCAAACATATCTGAAAGTGATGTCTTTCCATTCTCTATAGTTTTTTTAGCCATTCCTATTGCTCCAGCATAAAAAAACGATGCTGCAAGCATATAAATTAGAAAGAGTATCACTACAATGATAAAGATAATAATGAGATGAATTATTACATCTCTTGTAGTATTCATATTTTCAGTGGGATTAAAAACAATAAGAGTGCCTATAAAAATTCCAAAAACAACCAACAACAAAATAAAGTTAATAAGAAATGGAACCCCAAGTATCTTATTCCTCTTCCATAGATAAAATCCATCACTCAGGATTTCTTCAATACTGCCCATATTAACTATTTAACTATTAACGGTTGTTATATTGTTGATATCATTTGATTTTTATTGTTTATTGTTATTATTGTTATATTATTTTTGATATAAAAATTATTCTATTAACCTGAGTATCTTTAATGTCTTATTAACAACATCAATTGCATCCCTTCCAATAATTCTTATCATTGCCTCCTTTCCTTTACAGCCCGTGTCATAGATAACATCTGGAAAACCCTCCGAGTTTTTAATTGCCTCTTCAGTCCCCCACTCCATTGTTTTTACACCGTCTGGTTCCTTTCCTCTATCAAATTTTGATATTCTATAATTCAAATTACTACAGATATCCAAAATATTCTTTGAATATCTTATATTCATGGCAGATCTCACTTCATTTTTAAATTTCATTGCTGTTAAAATAACCCTGCCTATATGTAGTGTTCCCCCAAATCTTATTATACCTGAAAGCATAGAACCTTTATTTACCCTGATAATTCTTCCAGATATGCCAGCAATCTCATTCAATCTTTTTGCTCCCTTTAATGCCATTCCAATATTACTGCCAACCTGAGGAATCAACTTGTATGAATCCCTCACTGAAATAAATCTTTCAACTGCAGTTTCAATATTATTCAAAATCCTCTCCCTTTCTAAATCCTCTGTTGTCTCAGTTATCTTTATATTACCAACATCTATTAATCTTGAGCCTGAGCCAACAGAAAAGTATCTCTCTATAGAGTTATCCATAAATTCCTTTGATACTCTAACAGATTCTATGACATCCATTCCCTTTGCTAAACACGATGTTATAGCCGCAGAAAACGCACATCCAGTACCATGTAACCTCACATTCCTCATTCTAATTCTACTCTCAAATCTATAGGTTTTATTATTCCAGAATAATACATCAGTAGCATTTATATGGCCCCCTTTAATAACACAATTTCCAATCCTACTTGCTGCTCTTTCCATATCCTCTGTACTTTTGATATCTATACCGGAGAGAATCTCTGCCTCATATATATTTGGGGTGGATATCTTTGCTACTGATAATAGTTTCTTCATTTCTTCAACTGCATCTTCATCAAGCAGTCTATCGGTAGATGTAGCAACCATTACGGGGTCAACAACAAGATTTTCTATTTTATATTCCCTGATCTTCTCTATAATTAATGCAATCACATTTGCAGAGGCAAGCATTCCTGTCTTAACCGCCTTTATGCTCATATCATACATAACGGAATCTATCTGTTTTTCAATCATATGTAATGGTAGTATAATATAATCATTAACCTTCCTTGTATTCTGTGCAGTAACTGCAGTAATAACAGATGCACCGTGTATCCTAAATGAGGAAAATACCTTCAAATCCTGTTGTATTCCTGCACCACCAGACGAATCAGAACCTGCAATTGTAAGTGCAGTTATCATAGTTATATATAAAAGATGGATATATAATAGAGATTATAGATGGATAAATATATTTATTCACACTTATACAAGCACCCTTTCTTACCATCTGGGAGGCTTTCATCCTTCCAGTTATTGGTTTTATCACATTTATTCTTATCGCCTTTATTTGAACCTCCAAATATTATTGATTTTTCAAAACTTATATCATATGCATCCTCAACCTTTCTGTAATTATTGCATACAATATTCCCATCTAATTCATTATCCTTTGAATAATATAATAGAATTCCGTTTTTCCCATTTTCCTCCACAATATTCTTCTCCAATATATTTTTCTTAGAATCGGTCAGGTCAATGCCATCATCACCACAATTCTTTATAGTATTTTGTATTATCTTATTGTTTTCAGACTCTGAGACGAATACACCATCCTCCCTACAATCCAATATTTCATTATTCCTTACCTCATTCCCTTTCCCTTTCTTTAATGTTATACAGTCTCCATATGGAGTTTCTATTTTGTTATTTTCTATTATATTATCATCTGACCCCTTTATTATTATTGGATAGGCTAAATCCCAGAATCTGCATCCTTTTAATGTATTCTTATTTCCAAATATCTTGATACCCTTTTGGAATGGTGAACTCTTTCCTGTAATTGCATTTCCATTACAATCAAATGTTACACCACTACTCTTCCATTCTATACAGGTACCCTCACCCTCATATGAGATGCTTAATGTCAATTTCACTATTTGTTCTTGTTTCGCATTATTAATTGCTTTCTCACAACTCTCACAGTCATCGCATGTTAATTCTCCACCGTAGGTAAATGATACAGGTAGATTACATACATCTGATGGTAACTGTTCCTTTGGTTTAAATGCTATCATTCCCTGAAATGGAGGTTCTGGTATCTTATCAGATGTACAATACAAATCGATCTCTGTGTTTTTATTAATTTCATATTCTATTGAATCCTCTTCACATGTAATTGGATTATCGTTTATGCTCCATTCTGCTGTTGCCTTAAAGGGTCCGTTGGTCATGGTATTTATTTTAACATGCAGCCTCCTTTTTGTATATCCAGTTCCAGAAAGCAGTAAAATTGTTATCAGGATTATTAAAATTATTATTAATGATATACTTGATTTTCTCATTTTATATTTCCTCCATATCAATCTCTAACACTTCTGGGACTATACACATGGCACCACAATCACAACAATAATCATTTGGATTATCACATATACCATCCAGTGGGAATGGATTACATTCTGCATAGTTATCACATGGTTTTGGTAAACAATTACCACCGATATCTGAACATTTCTTACCTGCCTTATAACACTCGTTTATAACATCTATATCCATAAAAATGCCTGAAATCCCAACAAATCCCCCAATGATTGCTACACCAAGAATTGCATTTACAATTATGTGTTTTCCCTGATTCTTTGTCTTTGGATTATCACTTAACTGCATCAATCCACCGATAGCTATCATTATCATTATTATTGGAATTATGATATAAACTATGAGGCATAAAAGTTGCAGAATCAGACATTTTAATCTTCCAGTATAATCCTCCTGTGATGCGGGACATATTGATGTGGCTGACACATTCTTTATTATTTCCATTGAGAATACAAATATCAAGCATATGCCTATTATTATACCAATAGTTTTTAAATTTTTTTCCATCATTTCAGATTATCATTAACATTGTGGTGATTATAACATAAAAATTATTAGAATTTTTTTGTCCAGATTTAACTTTTTAGAATTTAAATCATTAATAAATCAGACAACTTAACAACGGGATATGATTTTTGGTGTTTGTAATGAGGCATACTCTGCCCACGTGGGGTAGTGGATTATCCTGAGGGACTGCGGTGATTATTTGCAGATATCCCTCAACCCGGGTTCAAATCCCGGCGTGGGCAATCTTTATTGTTTCACAATGTTGAGCATACAATCAAACCCATTAAATTATTTTTAATGATTAAATCCAAATTATTAATCTACTGTTTCTTTGGTGATTTTTTATGTCAGATAGTGGTAAGAAGGATAAAAAAAGGGGGGGTAAGATTAAAGAGATTAAAGAGAAACTTAAAGAGAAGGAAAGGGAATACAATGAATTGAGAGAGAATATGCTAAGATTACAAGCAGACTTTGAAAACTATCAAAAACATATGGAAAGAGAGAGGGAAAGATTTGTAAAATTGGCAAATCAGAATCTTATAAGGGATTTATTGGATATTATAGATGGTCTTGAAATGGCAATTTCGTCATTGAAGAAAAAGGATGAAGAATCTGCAA
Organism: uncultured archaeon; assembly: GCA_964592095.1. Classification (GTDB taxonomy): domain Archaea; phylum Altiarchaeota; class Altiarchaeia; order IMC4; family QMZM01; genus EX4484-2. The sequence goes on along the minus strand of CAZQER010000033.1, from coordinate 5,458 downwards.
AGGGGTTTGAGATGATTTATAAAAATCTTATGAAAATACTTGAAAATCATGGTTTGATGAGAATTGATGCAATAGGTAAGAAGTTTGACCCTTATTATCATGAGGTTGTAATGAAGGAAAAATCAGATAAGGAGGAAGGTACTATAATTGAGGAATTACAAAAGGGTTATATGTTAAATCTAAATGTGATAAGACATTCAAAGGTAAAGATAGCTAGTAAAAAAGAGGTGAATTAATATGGCAAAGGAAAAGATTATAGGTATTGATTTGGGAACAAGTAATTCTCAGGCTGCAGTTATGATAGCTGGAAAACCAACGATAATTCCCTCCGCAGAGGGAGCAACAATAGCTGGAAAGATGTTTCCATCAGTTGTTGCTTTCACAAAAGATGGTCAACTTCTTGTTGGGGAACCAGCGAGAAGACAGGCTGTTTCCAATCCAGAGGGAACTGTGATGAAGGCTAAAAGAAAGATGGGGACTAATTATAAATACAAGATATATGGTAAGGAGTACACACCGCAACAGATTTCTGCATTTATATTGCAAAAGATTAAGAGGGATGCAGAATCATTCCTGGGAGAAAAGATAAAAAAGGCCGTAATTACCGTACCCGCATATTTCAATGATAATCAGAGGCAGGCTACAAAGGATGCTGGAGAAATTGCTGGTTTGGAGGTTGTCAGGATTATTAATGAACCCACTGCCGCATCCCTTGCCTATGGGATAGATAAATCCGAAGAGGAACATACGATACTCGTATTTGATTTTGGAGGAGGAACATTGGATGTAACAATACTGGAATTTGGTGGCGGTGTATTTGAGGTCAAATCCACATCTGGTGACACAAACCTTGGTGGCACAGATATGGATGAAGCACTTATGAATTACATAATAGATGAATTCAAAAAGGATTCAGGTATTGATTTGAGAAAGGATAATGCAGCAATGCAAAGACTGAGGGAGGCTGCAGAGAAGGCAAAGATAGAATTGTCAAGTGTGCTTGAAACAGAGATAAATTTGCCTTATATAACAGCAGATGCTAGTGGTCCAAAACACCTTGCTATGAAGATTACAAGGGCAAAACTTGAGGAGCTTGTTACATCTGTAATAGAAAGATGTTCAAAACCCATAGATACTGCAATAAAGGAAGCCAAGATATCAAAGGACGATATAACAAAGGTTATTTTGGTGGGTGGGCCAACAAGAATGCCAATTGTACAGAAATTTGTTGAGGAACATATTGGAAAAAAGATTGAGAGGGGTGTAGATCCCATGGAATGTGTTGCAATAGGGGCTGCAATTCAGGGTGCTGTTCTTGCCGGTGAGATCAAGGATATTGTTTTGCTTGATGTGACCCCTCTGACTCTTGGAATAGAAACTCTTGGTGGGGTAGCAACCCCACTAATTCCTGCAAATACAACCATTCCAACAAGAAAGAGTCAAATATTTACCACGGCAACTGATTTTCAGACAGCAGTTACAATACATGTAGTGCAGGGAGAGAGACCCATGGCGGCAGACAATACATCTCTTGGAAAGTTTAATCTTGTTGGAATACCTCCAGCACCGAGAGGTGTACCTCAGATTGAGGTTACTTTTGATATAGATGCGAATGGGATCCTAAATGTATCTGCAAAGGATTTAGGTACCGGAAAGGAGCAAAAGATTACAATTACTGCATCAACAAAACTTTCAAAGGAAGAAATAGAGAGGATGAAGAAAGAGGCTGAAGAGCATGCGGAGGAGGACAGAAAAAGAAGAGAGGAGGTTGAAATAAAGAATAATGCTGATTCACTTGCTTATCAAACCGAGAAATTTATTTCTGATTATGGCGATAAAATTCCAGCAGATATAAAATCTAAGGTTGAGTCTGCATTGAAGGAATTAAAGGATTCGATCTCCAAGGGAGATATTCAGGATATAAAGGCAAAGATGGAATCCCTATCCAAGGTCACACAAGAGGCTGGAGCTGCCATTTATCAACAACAACAGGCAACTCAACAAACAGCAGAATCCACAGAAGAGAAAAAGGGTGAGAAGAATGGCAAGGAGAAGGTTGTAGATGCAGAATACAGAGTGGAAAAGGATAAAGAAGAGAAAAAATAAATAATATGAATCAGAAATTATTCCAACTTTCTATAGCAGGGGTTCATGGAAGATATAGTAAATTATTGGAAAAGAGGCCTGATTATGGTGATGCAGTAACATTTGAAAATGTAAAAAATATACCGGTGTATAATTGGTTCTACTTTAAAGAGGCATTTTCTCCACGGTTGATATGGAGGATTTTGGATGAATTTAATATAAAAAATAAAATAAAAAAGGAGTCATATGTTTTAGACCCATTTTGTGGTGTGGGGACCACCCTTCTTGCATGTAAGGATATCGGATACAACTCAATTGGATTTGATATTTTGCCTCTGTGTGTATTTGTATCAAACACAAAATTGCAGGATGATTATGATATGGCTGTTCTAAAGGAAAAGATAGATGAAATTACCTCACTTAGATGTGATAAAAAGAAGAGAAAATGGCCCGATATAAAATTCTTTGATATAAAAAGGGCATATCCGCATTATACATACTCGGATATACTTTTCCTTAGAGAGAAGATTATGGAAATAGAAGATGAAAAGATAAGAAATTTTCTATTTCTTGGTCTTTTAAGTATTATCATAGGTTCAGGTAATGTCAAAAGAGATGGAGGAGTTTTAAAAATAATTAAAAGGAGAAACATTCCCCCTGTGAGAATATTGCTGAAAAATAGACTAAGGAGGATGTATAAGGATTTAAAGGAGAGAAACCCACTACATGGGGAAATAAAGGCTGAAGCACGGCTTGGAGATGCAAGGAATCTATCTGTTAAAAATGATTTTTTTGATATATGTATCACATCTCCACCCTATCTAAACTGGGTTGATTATACAAAGGTATATGCATTGGAACTGTCACTTCTCCTGAATTCTGGAAGAGAGATTTCGAGACTTCGTAAGAAGACATTGAGGTCTCATATTGGTGCTAAAAAAATTAAAAAAATATCACCAATCTCTGAGAGACTATTCAGAACTATGGAAATACTGCGGGAAAACCCCGACCCAAAAAAGAGACCAGAGATAGTTGAGGGTTACTTTTCTGATATTTATCTATCATTAAAATCCATCTATGCATCACTAAGGGATAATGGTATTGCAGTAATAGTTATTGGAAATTCCTGTATGCCCTCCTTAACCATAGACTCCGATTTGATTATGGCAGAACTGTCGGAGGATATAGGTTTTGATGTAGAGAAGATAATGGTTGCAAATGTTAGGTGGTGTGATGTTCATGGAATAAAAAAGGAAAGACCCGTAAGGGAAAGCATTCTTATACTGAGTAAGTGAATTTTTATACATCAATATTATAATAGATTTTGATTGTGTTGAATGAAATAAACAATTATAAACAAGATGCCGAAGAGAGATTACTATGAGATTTTAGGTGTTGATAGAAATGCGAGTAAAGAGGAGATAAAGAGGGCATATAGAAAATTAGCAAGGAAATACCATCCAGATGTTAATAAGGATCCTGATGCCGAGGAGAAATTTAAAGAGATATCAGAAGCGTATGAGGTTCTTGCTGATGATAATAAGAGAGCCAATTACGACAGATTTGGACATCCAGGAGCGCAGGCAGGTTTCAGTAGTGGAGGATTTACATGGCAGGATTTTACTCACTTTGATGACATATCAGATATATTCGGGAGGGATTTCTTTGGAAGAGATATATTTGATGTTTTCTTTGGTGATAGGAAGAGGACAAGAAGAACAGAAGCGAGGAGGGGTTCAGATTTGAGACATGACCTAACTGTTGATTTAAAGGATGTTATCTTTGGTTCTGAGAAGGAAATTGTTATAGAAAGGTGGGAAAATTGTAACGAATGTAATGGAACCGGAGCCAAAGATGGTACTGCAATTAGAACATGTCAAGTATGCAATGGAAGTGGTCAGGTGAGGAGAGAGCAGAGAACGCCATTTGGTAGTTTTGTAACGATAACTACATGCGGTAACTGTAACGGGAAGGGTAAAACAATAGTTATTCCTTGTGAAATATGCAGGGGTACTGGCAGAATAAGGAGAAGAAGAAAAATATCTATAAAAATACCAAAGGGTATCGAATCGGGTTCATATCTAAGGATAAGAGGCGAGGGTGATGCAGGAACAAAAGGTGGAACACCAGGTGATTTGTATGTTATAATTAATGTAAGACCGCACAGATTCTTCAAAAGAGAAGGAAATGACCTGTACTATGAGTTACCTATCACATTTCCGCAGGCTGCACTTGGAGACGAATTTGAGATTCCTACATTTAATGGTCCTGTTAAAATAAGAATCCCTCCAGGAACCCAAACGGGTACAATATTTAGATTAAAAGGCAAAGGAGTTCCATTATTAAATTCAAATAAAAGAGGAGACCAGCTTGTAAGGGTTATAGTTAAAACTCCAGAAAGATTAACTTCAAGACAGAAGGAACTCCTCAGGGAATTCTCTGCAATAGAGGGAAAACCAATACAACAACAAAGGAGTTTTGTTAGGAGAATCGTAGATGAAATAAGAGATAGGATTTCATAACCTTTGAATTCTATTTGATATATAAATCAAAAGTTATATTAATATATAAATCGGAGATTGGGAGATTGATGTAGTTGCTATAGATGGGTTATAATGACATCTCTTGGTGGCATAAAACTTGAAGAAATAGAAAGGGCATCGAAGAAGATTGGTGTAAATATTATACTAATTCTTGCAATTTTGATTATACTGTTTATCATAGTGGTTTGGTTTTTCTTCGGATATCATTACAGTGTAATGCCCATATCCGAAGGAACTATAGAGAAAACCATTTCGTCCTTTTTTATTCCAACATTTTAATCAATTTTTTCATATATGCTCGGCCTTCCTTAAGAAGTCTCCTCCCACTTCCCGTAATCCTATAGTATTTTCTCGGTCTACCCTCATTCCTCCATTCTATATCAACATAACCTGAGTTTTTTAATTTATATAAGATAATATATGCACTTACAGAACCTATCTCAAATCCAAATCTATCTCTAATATCTCTATTTAATTGATACGCGTACATTGGTTTTTCACTTAATAGCTTTAAAATATAAATCCATAGATTCTCTACAGTAGTCTTTCTTTTCAATCTCATTAGTGGTTTTTCTTTTCCTTCATTAAACATTTTAATATAAATTTTATAATTATAAAATATTTATTAAATAAAAAATAATAAATTAATTATATAGATGGCAAAAGAGATTCGTGTTGCAATAGTTGGTGTTGGAAACTCCAATATAAGATTTGTTGCTGATTTTGATATTTCCTCTTTATGACTTTTATGTCCTGAAGCCAATTACGCCTAACATCAGACCGTGTGAAAACTCTCTGTTAAGTATTGTGTTTGGTGTTTAAAATCCTGT
>CAZQER010000032.1:0-13068 GCA_964592095.1 uncultured archaeon | reverse complement strand
CCCGACGCCGCCTTCTTAAAAAGAAAAACTTTTAAATTACGGTAAATAACTTTAAATAAACGTAAATAATAAATTATGAATGGTGTTAAGATGGGGAAGAAAAGAGTTACATTATTTGTTGATTCTGAAATTTATGAGAAATATAAGTAATACTGCGAGAAGAATGGCTTGATATTATCAAAGAGATTTGAAATCTTTATGGAAAATGAGTTAAAGAAAAATCAAAAAGAGGTTAGTTAATATGGCAATGTTATTTGAAGAGATGGTAAAAAAGAACAACTCAGCTGTACTTATGTTGCAAATAGAGACATCAAAAAACTCGCTAACTTACTTTAATCTTTTTAACAATCCTGCCATTATCGATCTCAACAATTTCATCGCTCATCCATCTCACAACATCTAAATCGTGGGAGATGAAAAGATAGGTTAATTTAAACTCTCTCTGCAATCTTTTCATTAAATTTAAAATTTGTGTTACTAATTTATAATGATTAATCATTTAAAAATAGATTCTAAAAATTACGCTATATGTTGAAAAAATTAAAAAGAAGAAGAAATTTAAACTTTTGCAGTAACTGGTGTTATATATCTTGCCTGGATTATTGAAGCAACTTTGACTAATACTATCCAGGTGGCGGTTATTGTTATGGCCATGGCACTGCCAACAATCGCCATTTCGTGAATCATTGCTGCAAAATCTGCAGGGTTTTGCATCGCTGTCAGAAATGGTGGCCAAGGAACAACTTCTCCATGCCATATATGTTCTATAGCTAGTAATATAACACCACCCCAGAGCATTATATTAAGCCAGTTTAATTTTAAATTTTCCGCTCTCTCTCTACCGATAGTCTTCTGTATAATTGTAGTTATAATTGCCTCACTCATAGGTACAAGAAAACATGCCATCTATATCACCCCCTAAATTTTTTTAATCTTCCTGCTGGATCTTTATAGAGTAGAACAATTTCCCATATTATAAGGGCGATAATAACTAAAACTATACTAAGAAGAAAGGCATCCAGACTTGTTTCAAAGAATTCTCCTTCAGCTCCTTCCATTAGATAGCCTACTACATGGTCGACAAAGACCATTATTGATGTACCCCAAAAGACCAAACTTAGGAAGCCCAATTTGTATTTCCTCTCTGTATCCTTAGCGTACCATATTGCGGTTGTAATTACCGCCGCCATAGTTAATATTATTAGCCACATTTTATCCATCAGGTAATAAAAATTTAAAATTTGTGTTACTAATTTATGATCAATCATTTAAAAATCAGATGAATTCCAAAATTTATAAAAATTGTTGCTAATAAGTAATAGTGTAATACAAAATGGAAAAAGAAAATGTTACCAGAATAGGAGTATCTTTGCCTCCAAGATTGCTGGATAGATTTGATCTTATAATAAGGGATATGGGATATGCAAACAGATCAGAGGCGATAAGGGATGCTATTAGAGATTACATATTAAAGAATGAACTGAAAGATGAAAAGGGTGAGAGGATTGGTGTAATTTCTATAATATATGACCACGATGTGAGGGGTGTAAATGATGTTCTGATTGATTTGCAACACAGATATTATAGGATTATACAATCAACTACTCATCTGCATTTGAATGAACACAACTGTATGGAATTAATAATTGTGAGGGGAAGTGCTATGAAAATAAAGAATATTAAGGATAGATTAACATCAATCCGTGGAGTGAAGCATTCTGATTTGTTACTTGCTACTCTAAAAGGATATTAAAATCTTTCGCTAATCTTTTATCAATCTGTTAATCCGATCGTGTCTGTTATCTTCTTTATATCATATAGTACGTCCCCATTATAATTAATAATTGGTAATCCAAGCAAACTTGCTTCTTGAATCTTTTTATCAAAGCGTACAGCACCTATAAAATTTGATTCAAGTCCTCTTTCCTTTAATCCATTTATTAGAATTTTATTTGTATTGATATCTGTTTTGTTTGTTACAACATATATCCTCTCATCTGCCATGCCTAATCTAATTGACAAATCCTTCACTCTCTTTGCCAAACTCAATGACTCAAATGATGGATCGACAATTATTATAATTGCATCTACATATTTTTCATTACCCCTGCCTATGTGTTCAACCCCTGCTTCTGTATCCAATAATAGAATTTCATTACTGCCCACTTTGTAAACCTGCAAAAATGCCCTTACAAGAGCATTTAATGGACATGCACATCCCTCACCACCCTTTAGAATCTTCCCTATTGAAAGCAAACCTATTTTGTTCTTGGTAATAAGTTTTTTTCTTTGTATAACATCATAAATTAGATCAAGCAATCTGTTTTCATTCCAATATTTTGTAATATTTTTTCTACCACCAAGGGAATCTGATATTGTTTCTGGAGCATTTTCAAAATTAAGCATTTTATAAAGCCCAGTATTTGATTCATCTGTATCGAGGATTAATACATCATATTTCTGTGATAATATCTTTGCTATAAGCGTTACAAATACGCTCTTTCCACTTCCTCCCTTACCGCAGATTGAGATTTTTTTGATCAATTTATAAAATCTCTATCCTTTCAGATATTCCTTTACTATCTTCAATGCACAGTATTTACCACACATACTACATTCCCTACTATCTATCAACTCTTTATGGGTTTCTTTTATTTTTTTATCAAGTGCAAATTGAAACATCTTCTTCCAGTTCAACTCATATCTTGCAATAGAAATCTCGTTATCAATATCCATTCTATTTAATCTTACAATATCTGCCGCGTGAGCTGCAATTCTGGATGCAATTACTCCATTCCTTACATCCTCAATTGTTGGTAAACCCAGATGCTCTGATGGAGTTACATAGCAGAGGAAATCAGCACCATACATTCCCGCTAATGCACCACCTATAGCACCGGAGATGTGGTCGTAACCAATGGCGATATCGGTTACCAATGGTCCCAAAACATAAAAGGGGGAATTGTCACATATCCTCTTTTGAATTCTGACATTCATTTCAATTTGATTTAAAGGCACATGACCTGGACCCTCAATTATAACTGGAACATTCTCATTCCTTGCCCTTTTTGTTAATCTTCCTAGATTGAATAACTCCATAAATTGTAATTCATCGGATGAATCGTTGATACATGCAGGTCTCATAGCATCCCCCAAACTTATAACCACATCATACTCCTTCACTATTTCCATTATTTCATCAAAATATTTATATAATGGATTTTCTTGTCTATTTTTTATCATCCATGCAATGAGAAAACTTCCGCCTCTGCTGGTTACAGGAATCATCCTTTCCTTGAGTTTATCAACCATATTTAGAGTAATTCCGCAATGTAGTGTGATAAAATCAACACCATCCCTGCAATTTTTCTCTATTACTCTCAGAATATCCTCCTTTGTCATATCTATCTTCTTTTCGATAAATGCTTGATATATAGGAACAGTACCCATGGGGATATTTGTATTTTTGATAATCTCCCTTCTTATTTTATCCAGATTACCACCTATGCTCAAATCCATGATTGTATCTGCTTTATACATAATTGCAGTTTTTGCCTTTTCTAATTCCTTCTCTAAATCCACCAAATCTGGTGAGGTTCCTATATTTGCATTTACCTTTATTCTTGTTCCTTCTCCAATAGCAATCGGCTCTATATGCCTTCTCGCATTTTTTACAATAACAACAGAACCCCTTTTAACCCTTGCCTCAAGTTTATCCTTATTAATTCCTTCTCTCTTAGCAATTTCAGAAATCATTTTATAAATTAGATTGCTCTTTCTAATTCATCAACTGCTTCTGGATTTGCAAGCGTTGATATATCACCAACATCCTGACCTGTAGCCTTTGCCTTTATTACCCTTCTCATTATCTTTCCACTTCTTGTTTTTGGTAGGTCTTTTACAAAGAATATACTTGCTGGTTTTGCTATGTGTCCTATCTCCTCACCTACATGATGTATGAGTTCATGTTTTAGATCTGCTGTTGGCTCAAATCCTTCTCTGAGAATTACAAATGATGTGATTGCCTCGCCCTTGATTGGGTCGGGCACTCCAATTACTGCAGCCTCTGCAACTGCTTTATGGCTTACTAATGCCGATTCTATCTCCGCAGTTCCTATTCTATGACCTGCCACATTTAAAACATCATCTGCTCTTCCCTGTATCCAGAAGTATCCATCCTCATCCTTCCTTGCAACATCACCAGTAAGATAAACATTCTTGAATCTACTCCAGTATTGTTTTTCATATCTCTGGGATTCCTTATATAGTGTTCTCAACATTGCAGGCCATGGTGTTTTTATCACAAGATTGCCTCCTTTACCTACGATAGATTCACCATCCTCATTAAGGACATCTGCATCTATGGATGGAAATGGTTTTGTTGCTGACCCTGGTTTTAAATCTGTTATTGGAAGTGGTGTAATCATGAACATACCCGTTTCTGTTTGCCACCAGGTATCCATTATGGGACATCTTTCATTTCCTATATATTTATAATACCACATCCATGCCTCGGGATTTATTGGTTCTCCTACCGTTCCAAGAAGTCTCAGAGATGAAAGATTATGTTTTTTTGGCCATTGAACACCATACTTCATGAACATTCTGATTGCCGTTGGTGCCGTGTAGAGTATTGTAACGCCGTATTTTTCAATCATTTCCCATATCCTATCTGGTTTTGGATATATCGGTGAACCCTCATACATTACAGATGTCAATCCTAAGATTAATGGTGCATAAACGATATATGAATGTCCAGTAATCCAACCAATATCTGCAGCACACCACCATACATCCTCATCCTTTACATCAAATACATATTTCAATGTATTTGTTATACCTACTGAATAACCCCCATGAACATGAACCACTCCCTTTGGCTTTCCCGTGGTTCCTGACGTATAGAGGATAAACAATATATCCTCAGAGTCCATAACCTCTGTCTTACATATTGTAGACTTACCTTCTACAAATTCATGCCACCACTCGTCCCTGTCCTCATCCATATCTACATCTATACCGGAGCGTTTTACAACAATTAGATGTTTAACAGATGGTGTATCCTTCAATGCCTTATCTGCATTTTTCTTTAGGTTTATGATTTTACCATTTCTGTGGAATCCATCAACGGTAATTGCAACCTTTGCCTCCGCATCATTTGCCCTTTCTCTAAATGCCTTTGCACTAAACCCCGAGAATACAACAGAATGAATTGCACCAATCTTTGCACATGCAAGCATTGCTATTGGTAGTTCAGGTATCATTGGTAAATAGATACTTACCCTATCTCCCTTCCTTACACCTAAATCCTTGAGCGCATTTGCAAATCTATTAACTTCAAGATAGAGGTCATAATATGTAAGTTTCCTAACATCTCCCGGCTCCCCCTCCCAGATATATGCAACCTTGTTCTTTCGCCATGTATTTATATGTCTGTCCAAGGCATTGTGGGCTATATTGCACTTACCACCCAAAAACCACTTGAAATAGGGGAGATTAGACTCAAGAACTGTATGGAATGGTTCAAACCATTCTATTTCATTTGCAAGTTCACCCCAAAACCAATTCGTATCTCTTGCTCTTTTCAAAAGTTCATCATAACTACCTATGCCATGGGCATCCATAAATTTTTTTATGTTTGTATTTTCAACAAAATTTTTATCTGGTTTGAATATCCTCTTTTCATGAAGTAACGCATCAAGCTCCTTGGTCATGTTATCACCCTGTAATTGTCATATAAAATGGTATATAAAATACTATAATATCGTATTATTCTTTTAATCATAGATTGTTAAATATATTAAAGTATATAATGTATATTATCTAACCTTTTACCTTTTCCCATCTCTTTATTTCCATCACCTTTGATAAGGTAGAACCTCTTCTTATTTCCTCCCTTATTCTATTTTCCTTTTCAAATATATCCAGTGCTCTATTAGAAATCTCAACCACCTTTTCCTTTGGTATAACAACTACTCCATCAGAATCGCCCACAACCCAATCTCCCTGCCTTACAGATATTCCGCCACAGATTATGGGGATGTTTATTTCACCCATTCCCTTTGGCTCACCCGCAGTTGGCGATATATTTCTTGCATATACCGGAAATTTCATTCTTCTTATCTCCTCTATATCTCTAACTGATCCATCTATAACAACACCTGAAATTCCTTTTTTTATACAACTACAAGATGCCAATTCACCCCATACCGCGTTTCCTGTTCCACCAGCATCTATTACAATAACATCTCCTTTTTTAGAAATATCTATCGCCTCAATGGGTTTTGCCCAGTCTCCAGGGTATGTTTTTACAGTAACTGCAGTACCGATGAGTTTAAAATCTGATAATCCCTTTATATTCTTCATATCCCCTTTCCTATGCATTGCATCACTTATATTTGCTGTGGATACCATCTCAAATATCTTTCTTGGGTCGGTATATTTTTTGTAAAGTTTACTCTTTAATGGTCTTTTTTCTTTCATTACCTTCTTTATCCTTTCAGTTGCGATTCTGGCATTTTCTGCCTTGGTTATTGCCCCTCCCACTATTATTATAGATGCCCCTCCTTTTATCGCATCCGCTACACTCTCCGTGTTCATACCCCCAGCTATTGCTAACGGAATACCTATTTTCTTTGAAATTCTCGCAAGTTCTTTTACTGGGTTCATTCCTCTCATTTGTTGGTCTATGCTAACATGGATACATATATAATCAACACCCATTTTCTCAACCTCAATTGCCCTTTTCCCTATATCATCAACATTCATTAAATCAACCATTATCTCACAACCGTAATTATTTGCAGCATCTACCGCCTCATTAACTGTAGAATCATCAGCAACGCCAAGAACAACAACTACATCTGCACCAGCCTTTGCCGCGGATTCAACCTCATATCTCCCAGTATCTATAACCTTCATATCTGCGACTATAGTTTTTTCAGGAAATAGTTTTTTTATTTTTCTTACAGAATTCAATCCCTCACTCTTTATTAATGGCGTGCCTGCCTCGATCCAATCGGCCCCTCCAGCCACAGATTCCTTTGCTATTTGAACTGCCCTTTTCAGATTAACAAAATCGAGAGCAACCTGCAGGATTGGAAATTTTGATGTCATATCCATACAAATATTAAATTATATCTATAATTTAAAACAAAAATAAAAGGGAAAAGAAATAAAATAATTAAATAATTAATCAGCAAGTGTAGAAAGGTCGCCTAAATCCTGACCTGTCTCCTTTGCCTTCAATACCCTTCTCATTATCTTTCCACTTCTTGTTTTTGGCAATGAATCAACGAACTCTATCTCCTTTATTATTGCAATCGGACCTAACTCGTGTCTTACATGTTGCTTTAATTCCTGAATCAATTGGTCACTAGGTTTTACCCCCTCTCTAAGTATGATGAATGCTTTACACACCTCGCCCTTGATTGGGTCGGGCACTCCAATTACTGCAGCCTCTGCAACTGCATCGTTACTAACAAATGCGCTTTCTACCTCTGCTGTACCTATTCTATGTCCCGCTATATTTATAACATCATCAATCCTGCCTTGTATCCAGAAGTAACCATCTTCATCCATCCTTGCTGCATCTCCTGGGATGTAATATCCACTTGGATTTATATTGTAATATGCATTCTTGTATCTCTCTGGATCCTTATAGAGAGTAGCAAGCATTGCAGGCCATGGAGTTTTTATTGCTAACAATCCACCTTTACCTGCAGGTACTTCTTTCCCATACTTATCAATGATACATGCCTGTATTCCAGGAAATGGTTTTGTTGCTGAGCCCGGTTTTAATGGTGTCTGCGGTGTTGGTGTAATCATGAACATACCCGTTTCTGTTTGCCACCAAGTATCCATTATGGGACATCTCTCTTGCCCAACATTTACATAATACCACATCCATGCCTCGGGATTTATTGGTTCTCCTACCGTTCCAAGAAGTCTCAATGTATTTAGATTATGTCTCTTAGGCCACTGATCACCGAATTTCATCAACATCCTTATTGCAGTTGGGGCGGTATATAGTATATTTACACCATATCTATCTATAATCTCCCACATTCTATCTGGTTTTGGGTATAGTGGATGTCCTTCGTACATAAGGGTTGTTGTTCCAAGTATTAAAGGGCCATATACAATATATGAATGACCTGTGACCCATCCCGGATCTGCTGCGCACCAAAATATGTCTGTTGGTTTTATATCGAATACATATTTCAGTGTTGTATATACTCCCACCATGTAACCTCCATGTACATGAACAATTCCTTTTGGTTTACCTGTGGTTCCTGATGTGTATAATATGTATAGCGGGTCCGTTGCATCCATAACCTCCGCTTTACATTCATCTGATTCTCCATCCATAAGTTCATGATACCACTGATGTCTCCCATCACTCATATCCACTTCTTGTCCTGTATTTTTAACAACTATTACATTTTCAACAGTTGAGCATTCTATTAGTGCCTCATCTACTACATCTTTTAGACATATTTCCTTACCGTTCCTGTTTACACCATCTGCAGTAACCAAAACCTTTGCTTCTGCATCATTTATTCTATCCCTAAGTGCCCCCTCACTGAACCCCGCATATACTACAGAGTGGATAGCACCAATCTTTGTTGTTCCCATCATAGCTATGGCAATCTCAGGTATATTGGGCATATATATTGCAACTCTATCGCCCTTCTTTACTCCTAAAGCCTTTAGAACATTGGCAAATTTATTTACTTCTCTATACAGGTCATAATAGGTATATTTCCTTGTCTCTCCTTTTTCACTCTCGGCTATAATTGCAACTTTATTTTTTATGGGAGTGTTTATATGTCTATCAAGTGCGTTGTAGACTATGTTACATTTAGCCCCTGTAAACCACTTATAAAATGGTTTTTCAGAATCATCCAACACTTTGTCCCATTTCTTGAACCAATCAAGTTCTTTTGCCTCTCGCTCCCAAAATGCCCTCATGTTCTCCTCCCCGTCTTTCAATGCCTTCTCCCAGCCGCCAATCTTGGCTATGTTTGAATTCTCAAACACATCTTTTGATGGTTTAAATATTCTCTTTTCTTTCAACAAAACCTCTGTTCTTAACTCCTCTGTCATTGTATCACCTCTTATTACTTGTAAAAATAAAGTTCATGATTAATTATTACAAATATTAATTATTACAAAAGTATAAATAAAAAATCAAACAACTTTATGGAGGATTATGGGGTTAAAATTCATCATCAGCGCTGCTGAATTTGTAATAAAATGCCTTCTTCTATACTTTTAATCTATGAATACTAAATACTAAAGTGTAACATGGAACAGAGAATTTTAGATCTTGTTTCAAGAAAGATTCCAACACTATCTGATATGAATACAATAAAAGATGCTGCAGAGATTATGGAAAAGGAGGGAAGCACTTATGTTCTCATTAAAAATTCAAAAGGAAAGATATGTGGTATTGTAACCGAGGGTGACCTCAGAAGAGCCATATTACAGGAAATGAATGTAAGGGAGAATATAAAATCTATTATGAGTGAATCTCTTATAAAAATAGATGCCAACTGTATGTTATGGGAAGCAACTGCCGATTTTTTTAGAAATAAAATAAAACATCTACCGGTTGAAAAGAACGGTAGAATTATTGGAGTTCTAACCATTAAGGATTTGGCGTTTTTCCTTTCAAGGATACCTCTATATTTTCTTAAGGAATTCTCAAGAGCAAGAAATATAAATGAAATAAAGAGTTCCTACGAAAAGTTTCAAAAATATACATTTCAGATACTGCCCAAGGAACTTGAGAGAGAGAGTATAAACTCGAGATATATGGGTAATATCATTACAATGATAGATGATGAGATTATGAAATCTGTTATAAGATTAGTTTTGAAGAAGATGAATATAAGCAGGGAAAAATTCTCATTTTTTGTGATGGGTAGTGAAGGTCGTATGGAACAATTTCTGAGAACAGATCAAGATAATGCGTTGATATTTTCCAATAGCGGAAATAAAAAACAATTTGTTGAATTAGGTAATGAGATTCACACATCTCTATTGGAAATTGGTTTTGCTAATTGTCCTGCAGGATATACAGTCGGTAATGAAAAATTTGTGCAGAATGTAGATGAATGGTTATCGATAATAGAACACTGGTCATATACATTATCATCTGAGGATTTACTCAATATGGCTGTATTTGGTGATATGAGACATGTTTATGGTAATAAAGACCTGTTTCTGAGAGTTAATAGGAGGTTGTATTCTTTATGTAAAAACGAGATTATCTTTAGAAAATCTCTTGATGTCTCATTGGGGTTTTCAATACCATTAAAACCGAAGAAAATTAATCTGAAGAATGATGCCTTACTACCCCTAATAGCACCGATAAGAGTACTTAGTTTAAAATTTGATATTCATGAAACAAATACATTTGACAGGATAGAAAGACTAAAAGAGAAAAAGGTTTTGAGTAAGGAATTGGCATCAAATCTTGAGATCGGGTACAGATTCCTAAAAGACTTAGATTTTATGATACAAATTAATAATATACTTTCTGGAAATGATAAAAATACTATACATGATATGGATGTCAGAAAACAGATACCGAAAATAAAATCAAAGTTTCTTGAGGATTCATTAAAAACAATATCTGAATTTCATAATCTAATAAGAGGGAAATATCTTTACTATACGACAAGTTTCATGTAGATTATCCAATATAGTATGGTACAAACTCGTGTTTTCGCTTACCAATACTTAACAATTCATCAACAGAAATTCCATAGGATATAATCCTCTTTAATTGTAATTGGAAAATATGTGCCGATTGATAGGCATCTGCTAATGCTGAATGTCTATATGAATCATCTAAGTTATATATCCTTAAAATGTCTTCAAATGTATTGATATCTCTTTTAATATTATTTCGCTTGATTAAAAATTTCTCAAGTTGGATTATATCAATCCATTCGGGTTTAAACCTTGGTTTCTTGTTTTTAAAATATTTTTTTAGAATTTCTATATCAAACCCAACATCACATCCAACAATAATGCTATTTTCAATTTTTTTGAAAATTATATTCATTACATCCTCAAATCTTGGGGCATTTTTTATGGTTTTTGTATCTATTCCATGAATTTTGATTGATTCTGCATTCATTTTTTTTGGCCTTATAAAAGTGAAATAATAATCACCTATCAAGATTTTGGTTCCAATCATTGGGAGTATAGCAACTGATAGAATCTCGGCCTTTTTTACATCCAATGATGTAGTTTCTAGATCTATCACACTAAATTTAGCCTTTGATACCATATCTCCTCCCAATAAATCTTTTGAAATCTAATAAAATCTTTTTTGATTCTCTCAAGAGCATATTATCTATTCTTTCTAGTTTATGATAAAATTTCTTTCTCATATCTATATCTGATATTACCCTATAAGATTCAAGGACATCATTGATAGATCTTTCATGTTTTTCTAATAACCTGCATCTTTCTTCAGTATTTTTGATATCACATATTCCGAATTCCAGAGAGAGTGCTCTTATACCATTTATAATTGAATCATAACCATCCATTGTTATGCATTTTTTTGCAGATAAGAACACTGCTTCCTCCTCCCTTTCTGCCAAAATATCAAGAAACTTCTCATACAATTCCTTGTTTCCATAAAAGAAACGAGAATCATATAAATCTGTAAAGTTGTTATTAGAATTTACAAATCTCTCCATATTCTCTGCATTTATTATTTTGAGGTATAGTATATCAAATCCTGTATCAATCAATCTGTCTTTAATCGATTTTATAAATTTGTTCATTTTTTTTGCTGTTGTACTCTCATAAATAACAACGGAATGTATTTTGGGGAATACCAACTCTTTTCTCCCAGAAATCCCTATCTGTATCCAAGCAAAATCAACATTAAACTCCTTCTCATACCTTTTTATTATTTTTTCAATGATCATATCATACATGCCTGAAGCCACCCTTGAAACCTCTGAAAAATTTATCTTCGATGAGATATCCTCTATACGCTTCAAAATATTCTGCATTATCTCATACATATTTTTTTCCTCATATGAAATTATCCTTCTTGATAATGACAATAATGATGAAAATGACTCAAGTTTTAATAAAATATCTCTACTTGATATTACACCCTTTATATTTCCATCATCTGTTATTACAAGATGATTTATACCTTTTGAAACCATTGAAAGATATGCCTCCATTATTGTGCTGTCTCCACCTGCCTCTATAACAGGATAGGACATATATTTTCCAACTTCATCCTTAACAGATACAGAATATGCCACTATTCTTGCCAAATCCCTCTGGGTGAATATGCCTACCACTTTATTATTCTCTATTACAACAACTGACCCAACATTTTCTTTACTCATCAATTTTGCAATATCTATGATCTTTGTATCTTTAGAACAAACAACTGGATCCCTTGATACAAGTTCTATAAGTGGGGTTGCATACAGATGTTCATATCCTCTTGAAACCTTTGATAATGTTAGAAGAGAGGATAATCTTTTTGTTATAAGTTTAAGAAAAAAATCAGAGAATCCTTTATTTGAGTTAAAAATTTTGAGAAAATTCTCCTTTTTTATAAGATAACACACACTATTCTCTTCTGCTATTGCCGTGTATTTTGGTGGATTAGATGAGATAATAGATGCCACACCAAACATATCACCATCCTTAAGTATTTCTTCGTGTCCTTTTTTATCCATAAGTGATACCCTGCCACATTTTAGTATATATAAATATCTAAGGGGCATATCATCTTCTCTAAATATCACCTCGTCTTTACCAAATATCTCAGATTCTAAACCTTTTATTATATCCTCTAACTCTGATTTACTAAGAAAAGAAAATGGTTCAATCTTTTTTAAATATACTCTTGGTGGAAACATTTCACTATATTTTATTCTGATATTTTAAAGGAAAAGAAAGAAATTATAAAAAAGAAATAAGAACAGAGATGTTTATTTACTCCTCTGTTATTGTCTTCGCAGCCTCTTCAGTTATCGGGACTATATCCTTCTTTGGCATTGTAGACATCTC
>CAZQER010000031.1:0-13265 GCA_964592095.1 uncultured archaeon | reverse complement strand
GATTATCAAAGCATGTCGCTTTGATTTTAAATACATAACCTCCACCGGAGCCTCCACCACCTCCTCCGCCACTGCTTTTCTTTTTGACCGTAGTTGTTGTTGAAGTTGTAGTGGTAGAGGTTGTAGTAGTTACAGTAGTTGTTGTAGTTGTAGTGGTGATACTGGACACCCTCCAGGTTATAGAAGGTATTGGTATCATTGTAGAAAAGAAACTTTCTTCTCACCTCCAACATCATTTCTTCAACGGATGTTGCTCTCACAGCTTCAGCAAATTCCTTTAGAATTTTATTGCAAGAAGTTCCTTTGTTTCAACATCAACCCCAATATGTACCTTAATCCAACCTCTTCTTTCTTTTCGCTACCATTTCTTTCACATCCATTATTCTATGCCATGATGAAAGCTTGCGTAATGCACCCTCTAGCTGACGGTAGGGGAAAGTATATACTTCCTATACGATGAAAAAACTCATACATCAATCCAGAAAATCGAGGAAATCAAGGCTGATGTAGAATTCGCCTCTTTTCACAAGTTTTTTCCTTTTATTAATGAATTCTTCAAAGTCGTCTATTAGACTAATTATTGGCTTATTCAACTATTCTAACTAATAGGGTGTCATTTACAATCTCATCCCCGTAAATAGAAAGTCCAATGTAAATTGGAGTTATCCCCTCTCTTATATTTTTAATCTCCTTTGTTGTCCCTATAAAGATAATCTCCTGCTCCTCACCTCTCTTTAATTCACCGTATGCTCCATATCGATATTCATCAACCTTAAGAATACCTCCTTCATGACCCTTTCTATAAAAAACATCCACATGATTATATTCATCAGAAATGGGCTTTATAATGCCTATCATATCTGGATAATATTTCACATTAATTCTGGTACCTGTAATATAACTCTCTCCTCTTTTTAGAGGATAGGTAAAGTGCACTCTTGTTATAAATGTTGAATTCTCTTTTATAGAGCCCTTCAACCCATTTTTTGAATATGCCCATGAATATCTATCTTTTATTGTGGATTCTAAAGAGTAGTTTTTAGATAATACATAATCTGGTGATATATCTATTGAATCTAGAAGTTCTATATTGATATATGGTGATTCTCCTGAAATTCTCTTTTTTCCGGATATGTCTCTGTTCTCAATAATGGTATTTATACAGCCAGATACAAATATAATACCAATAATAGATACTATAAACAATTTTCTGTTCATTCTTTATTCCTGCCCCATTCCTCTATAATATTGATATCATCTCCACCGGTTTGAGTGGTTCTCTGCCTTATTTTTAATGGAACTGGTAGATTGATTGCTGAGCCTGTAATTATGGCTTCCCCTCTTCCAAGTGATGGTAAATCTCTAACAATATCCTCTGTAACCGTCTCGACAGATTGTCTTATATACTCCTGATCAGATGGATTTACAATCCTTAGTATTATCTGTGTATTACATTGTGAGAGTATATCTGCATCGAGTTTATTTGGTCTTTGAGATACAATACATAATCCAACACCAAATTTTCTACCCTCTCTTGCAATTCTTTTTAAAATTGACCTTGAAATTATAACTCTTTCATCCATTCCCCTTGGAGCAAAGTTGTGTGCCTCCTCTATTATGATAAATGTGGGGATATCAATTCCATCATGACCCTTCATATATGCCTTTCTACTTGAAAAGATATTCCTACTTATTGCAGATACAATAGCCTCGCTAATTCTCTCATCAGCATCTGATAAATCTATAACAGTTAATTGATTTCTTTTCACAATCTCTTTTAGTGATGTACCCTCCATATCAAAGAGATTCATTCTGTTTAATCTGTTTATCCTCCTCATCAATGCACCTATTGTTGTAATACCAACCTTTTTGCTCATAATTTTAAGTAGTTCTGGTGGGAAAATATACTCTCCTTCATCATTATCCTTCTTTCCACCCTTTTTTATATCATATAGAATCCCAAGAATTGTAAGAATTGTATTCAAATCGTATTTCTCATAAAATTTCTCTGCAAGATTGATTACCTCCTCCAATAAATCCCTCTGTGTTTCAGTAATATCTGGAATGAGATTCATAAAATCTGTAGCACTAAATGAAGCAACATCAATTCTTATTCTATCTTCACCCTCTGTAGAAAAAACCCTTACATCAGAATCCTCAAAACTCATATTTTTATATTCTCCATGAGGGTCAAAAACAACTACAGAGCCATCTTTATCCATAATTTCCTCAATCAGTACACCAACAGAATAACTTTTACCCGCCCCTGTCATTGCCAATACAGCACAATGTTTTGAAACCATTTCATTTATATTAATGTAAACGGGAATCGTATCTCTTGTAGCAAGTGTGCCCATATATGCAGATTCCTTTGGGTTTTGTTGTAGAATCCTTTTTAGCAATTCATCCTCTGCAAGATAAACAATTGAGCCCGGTTTTATTCCATACCTCGGTATCTCAAGGGCATTGCCCTTTTCATATCCTAAAATCTTCACTGTAGGAACTGGATATTCCCCTTCAGTAAGAAATATATCGCCCAGTCTTAAATCCCTTCCAAATTCATCCGGCAACAATTCATTTGAGATGGTAATATCCTTTATTACGCCAAGAACCTTATTATTGGTAACAGATTCCCTAACAGTAACAAATTCATCTCTCTTCACATACCTTTCCATACCTTTTTTTATCACAAACCTAAAGCCCCTTAATGTAGTAGCACCGATAATCTGCCCAACCTCTATACTCATAATATCCTATAATGTTTTTATACATAAGTATTAACATCTTTTTATGTCTACATGTTAAATACAAGTATTTATATTATCTTGACTTATTTTTTTAATGTAATTTAATTGTAAATTAAATTGTATATATCCAACATCTATAACAGTATGTGAAAATGGTTGATCTCCAGGAGAGGTGTCCCACAGGAATACCTGGTTTGGACGACCTCCTTCAGGGCGGTTTTCCAAGAAACAGAAGTATTTTAATTTCAGGAACCTGTGGTACTGGAAAATCAACCTTTGGTATTCAATTTATAGTAAATGGAATAAGAGAATATAATGAAAATGGCGTCTTGGTAAGTTTGGAGCAAGACCCCAAGGAGATGAAAAAGGATATGCTTCAGTATGGTTTTGACTTACAGAAATATGAGAACGAGGGTAAACTTATCATTATAGATGCCAGTTTATCCAGAATGGGGTTAAAACCAAGAAAGGAGAAGATACCATATCAGGATACTCAATTTGCCCATCAATTACCTGGAAGTATCTCTTTACTACCAGACGAATTCAATATGGAAATGCTTTTGGAGATAATAGTGAGTAAGGCAAAAAGAATAGATGCAAAAAGAGTGGTGATAGATAGTTTACCTGCACTTGACTTTCTATTGAAGGAATCTGGCTCTGATATAAAACAGACACTAAGAGGAACCTTGCTTGCTCTTAATTATAGACTGAAGATGGAGGGATTAACAACACTTCTTATTACGGAGATGGCAGAGGCAAGCGAATCGATATCTGCACATGGAATAGAAAGTTATGTGGTTGATGGTGTGATTATTCTGTATTATACATCAATAGGCACAGAGGCTGGAAGAACCCTTGTTATCAGGAAGATGAGAGCAACGGCTCATAGTGAAGATGTTCATCCAATAAGATTTGAGGAAGGTGTTGGAATAAGGGTATTGAAGGCGGAGGAAGCTTACAATGTTTAACTTTTGTTTAATTAACTGCCTTTAATTTGCTTTCAGCAGTAGATTCTTTATCCCTCCTATCATCCATCTTTAACTCAGTAACAACTCTATTAATTCCCAACTCAAACATTGCCTCATGTGCACTTTTAACTGCCATAAAAATATCATCTAAGGATTCCGCCTCTATTATAGTTCCCATTGCTCCAGTAGTAATCTTAACATTATGTCTTTTTAGTACATCTATTGCTCTTTTTACATATTTGGAAACAGATGTGGTTCTGGTGCCAATGGGAATGATACTAAATTCCGCTATAATCATCATTTTCACCCCCCTTTATGGTTTTGGATGTCCACATCCAGTCCTTTAAAAAGGATTCTATGTATTTTGAATATGTATCCTTATCCTCCTCTAATCTTTTCCTTGTGAGAGGAAAACTATAGCTCTCACAGAATTCTGTTAGTATTTCATAAGCCTCATTAATCTCCTTCATTCTCTCCTCATTACCTTCACCCTTATCAGGATGATATTTCTTACTCATCTTTCTATATGCCTCCTTGATCTCCTTCAAAGTTGCTCTTTCTCCCAAACCAAGAACAATTCTCGCTCTTTCAATATCCTCAAAACTCATATTGTCATCTTTATTGTCATCTTATTCTTTGGATTTTGGAAATGATATGCTCCTTTGGAACTGCACCAACGAGTAAATCAACAAGTTTTCCATTCTTGAAAAATAATAGTGTTGGTATTGACATTATTCCAAATCTCTGTGCAGATATTCTATTTTCATCCACATTTAGTTTTCCAAAAACAACCCTTCCTGCATACTCTCTGGCAAGTTCTTCAATTACAGGTTCAATAATCCTGCAAGGCATACACCACGCTGCCCAGCAATCTATAACCATCAGAGGATATCTCTGCACAACCTCATCAAGTGTTTTATCATCAACCTTAATCGGTTCCTTTGGATATTCCATTTTAGCCTTCATTTCCTCCAATCTTTTTTTCCTCAAATGCTCTAATTCATCATCAAACTCATCATCCATTTTATCTCTATCAATAGAGAATTAGATATCCAATAAACAGAATATATAGTATATATAAAAATAAAAAATAAAATATAGTCAAGGTTATATACTATCTTCCGTACACATTTCTATACGCATGTTGTCCTTTGCTAATATCTGCTCTGTTGAATATTACTGTAATGCTAACTATTTAAGCGTATTTACGATTTATTCAACACAGTAGAAATTAGAATTCTATATTAACAGGTAAACGATACAAAAAATTGGAAATTGGCTGGTCCATGAAATGTATGAAGGGTTGAGAAAAGAAGGAAATAGATCAGTTGGTTTAGAATTGGATATAGATTTTTAAATATGAGAATAGAGAATACAATATAAATACAATATATTATCAGTTAAATATATTGAAATAAAACGGTGGATTATATGCCAGAGATGGTATACATATCAAAGAAGGAATATGAGGAGATGAAGGCTGCAATTGAGACCCTTCGGGATCAGGAAATTCTGAAACAGATTATAAGAAGTGAAAAGGAAATTCATGAAGGTAAAACCTACAGATGGAGGGATATAAGAAACGAATTTTAATATTCCTTTTTAGCTTCTTTTTTGCTTTTAATAGCGACAGATATACAGATCTTTTTCTTTGTCTTCTTTAAACCATAATCTCCACTTACCAACTCTTTGTTGTAAAAATGGATGCAACCTACCTTTAAGTCTCTTTTCTATTATCTTTTGAGGTTCTATATCGAGTTTGGATAATTTGTAATCTATGTCGTCTAATCTCCTCTTAATCCGTTCTATATCTTGTTTACTTAACTTTTTCAATTTTTTAGAATATGCTCAGGGATTTCGAGTTCCATCTGATAATTGATATATTGATATCTTTTTATATTAAATATATATATAATGCATACCATATAGTTAAATGATGTCAAATATTATTGCAGTTGTTTCTGGTAAGGGAGGTGTAGGTAAAACTACATTCTCAATAAATCTCGCTGCTACATTAAATGAGTTTGGTAGAGAATGCATCATAGTTGATGCAGATATCGCAAATCCAAATATTGGTTTGAAATTGGGAATTCCTCATGTTTCTCTTTCTCTTCAGGATGTTCTTGATGGTAATGCCAGCATTCACCACAGCGTTTTTATACATCCAACTGGTTTGAGGATAATACCATCATCAATATCCATGGATAAAATTAATATCGATATGGAGAGGTTAAGAGAGGTATTGGAGGAACTTAATGAATTGATAATTGTTGACTCTCCACCGGGAATGGGTGATGATGTGAGGGCAATCATGAAGGCTGCAGATTCTATTATAGTAATAACAAACCCCGAACATGCTGCAGTTATAGATGCGGTAAAGATTATCAAGATGGCAAAGGATATGAGAAAAAGCAATATATATGTTGTAATCAACAGGGTTAATGGTGATGTGTATGAATTAACAGAGGATGAAATAGAACTGATGTGTGAAACCCCTATAATATCCAAAATCTCTGAAGACCCAAATATACGGAAATCATCATTTGAAAATATTCCAATCATTCATAGGAATCCATACTCGCAAGCATCTATTGATTATAGATATTTGGCATCAAGGCTTCTGAGACAGGAATATAAACCGCCAAGTTTCCTGTTCCTCAGACGCCTCTTAAATAGATAAAATAAAATGAAGGGAATATGGAGAAAATTCATATTTGTAGTTTTGATTTTTTCACTTCCAATTAACCTCAGTAATGTTTCTGCGATAACATTAAGTGGGGATATAAAGAACAATGTAGTGTGGCTTAATGAGAGACCAGAGAATCTTAAGGTCACCTCTGAGAACAACTGCACGATAGAGATATGTCCGCCTGGAAAATCCAAATGTATCTCTGGAGGCTCATCCTCATATACTTTCAGACATGTATATCAGATCTTCCGTGAGTATGGTACTGGAATCTATACCGCTAAAGCATGCAACGATACAAAGGAATTCTATGTGCATGAGCTTGCATTGGATATAGATAATGAAGGCAAAGACAGGATAAAAACATACCTTGGAGATGAATTATTCATAAAGGTTAAATTAAAGCTTGATGGAGAAATAGTTACGCCATATTTTGATACATTTGAGATTTTCTATTCTGAAGGGGAGGATTGGAAGAAATTAGATGATAAATATGTTGGTGAACCACTTCCATTTGACAAATACCAGAAGATCCCTATATATATGCCCTTGCATGAAGATGTTATATCCCTTGGAGAACACAGCATAAAAGTAAAGGCGACCTACAGCAAAGATGGATCTAAATCAACAGTGGGGGATACCAAGAGGAATTTTCTTTGGGTGAATCCACCACTCGATGTGCACATAATAGATAATGAAATTAAATGCCCAGCAAATGAGTTATGCAAGAGGGATGTTACTGTACAGGTTATATACAGGGCAGGATCCATTGAAGATTTTACTGTATGGAATGTAGAAGCGATGCTTGTAAGTAAATATGATATAAAAAAAGTTACTGTAAACGACATTAATTGCAGTAAGAGTATAGAGGAATGCACTATATCTATGACCATACCCTCCTCTGTAAGTTCAGGCAGTTACGATTTATTCATAACTATAAAAGATGATCCCTATAAAGCCCAGGACTCAATTCCATTTGAATCAGTAATTGAAATTTCGGGTGAATTCAAGGACGCTGCTGGTAAGGTAGTAAGTACAGAAATTGTCTTAGAGAATATTGAAACTGGTGAAACTATTACATCTAAAACCGATAGTAATGGAAAATATTCAATAAAACTTTTACCGGGAACCTATAATATAGCCTTTAAGTTTAATAATGCAGTTGTGGCAAAGATATACAATGTCTCAATTACAGATTTTGAGTTGATGTCAATCCCTGGGAATATGATTAGATTTGATAGTGATCATATTATATCTGGACTACCATCTGGGGTTAATATGGTGAAAATAGTTGTGCTGGAGTTTGCACTGCCCTCATCTGATGTATGGATCTATATACCCTATGATAGCAAAAAGGTAAATGGGAGGGAAGAAAATCTGAGGGTTTATAGATGTGCAGATTGGAATTTTATGAAGAGTTCATGCACTGGTGAATGGGAACAGATACCTGCAAATGTGCATACAATAAGAGATGCAATAGAATTTACCACAAATCGATCCGCAGCGTTCCTCATAGGTGAGAATAAATGGCTTTTATTCTCCAAATTGGAGTTAAAGGATTTGGAGGTGTATATGGGTGAACCAGTAA
Organism: uncultured archaeon; assembly: GCA_964592095.1. Lineage (GTDB taxonomy): Archaea > Altiarchaeota > Altiarchaeia > IMC4 > QMZM01 > EX4484-2. The sequence goes on along the minus strand of CAZQER010000031.1, from coordinate 5,276 downwards.
CTGTTGATGGAGCAGTTATTGACAACGATGATAATCCAGTAAATGGGGCTGTAATCACACTTTCTTTTCCAGAATTCAATATATCTAAGAAGGCAGTAACATCCGGAACTGGTGGGTTTTCTGCCAGAATTAATGCTCCGTATTCAACTGGAAATTTTCTTCTTAATATAAAGGCAGATAAAGAACCATATTCGTCTGTGAATGATAGCAGGGTTATTAGAGTAATAAGGAGTAAAGAACTTGCTATCACTGGTGTTTCAGATATAGAAAGGATAAATCTTAATAAAACCCTAAATTTAACCCTGACCTTGATGAATACTGGACAGACAAATTTCACAAAACCAATATATTTAGAGGTAAATGGTATTCCAAATGATTGGTACTCTTTATCGCCGGGGTCAATAGACAGTCTCGATGTGAATGAAAAAAGAGATGTAAGTCTAAAAATCAGAATAACTCCAGAGCATTGTGCTTCAGGATGTAAGAAATACAATCTTGTAAATTTCGTGGCAAAATCGGAGGAGATTACCCGTTCTATCAGTTTTTCACTTGAGATAATAGTACCGCGTTCCAAACAATTAAATCAAACAGAGGAAAAAGAGGAGAAGAGAGGTATGATAGGATTTATAACATTTCCAAGATTTACCATGCCGTCTATAACCAGCCCCTACCTATCTCTAACTATAATAGTTATTTTACTGATACTTATAGTGAATAAAAAGAAGGCAGGGAAGAGTATAAAGAAGAGTATACGGAAAACGGGTATGATTTTATATGATAAAAGAAGAAGAACGACAAGAAAGGGCTCTGGTCTATTATCCATGGGAAAAAATAAGGCATTAAATTTTAGAAGTGATGTAATACATCAACTTCACAAGGCAAAATCGGAGATAGGTGGTGAATCAAAATCAAACAAATAAATTTTCTTTGCCCTCATCACTTACTCCTTCATCTGTTATCTGTTGTATCTTTTGTTTCTTTTGTTGTATCTTTTGTATTTATGTGGGATGTAAGAGAGAGCATCTGGATATTTGCCTTGGCAAGTAGTATCTTTATAGATTCTTTATTAAATATGTTGGCATTGATTGAGAGATTAACACACTCTGTAAAAGCCCTTGATAACATTACCTTTATTACAGTTTTGTTATATATACCTGAATTTAGGGATAGATTAAATGCATTAAGATAAGCGTTTTGTAAGTTCTTTATAGTCTTGTCTATATCAATGTGAAGTATATCTGATGTATAGATAATTCCATTGTCATAAACCGCACTTAACTCCAATCCAATTTCCATCGGTTCTATACCAAGTCTTGTGAGTACTGATGCAATATTTCCAGGAATTCTTTCTCCTTTTTTTACTAAGACCGAGTCTTCCATTATAACAATCTTCCCGGAGTCTATCTTTGCCTTTATTCCAGCATTTTGTAATTCACCGATTATAGGTCCTGGGGGTAAGGATGTCTCACCCTTTGGAACAATGATATCATCAGGTGCAATATCGCCATTCTTAGCAGGTGCAGATTCTCTACTCTCTTCAAGAATCTTATTCAATTTAAATGGGTCTAATTCTGTAAATATCAAACCCATGGAACCCTCTATATAATCACACAAATTCTTCATATTTGCCTTCTCAAGGGCCCTGCGCATTAATGAATTTTTGGTAACCCTTATAGTCGCCTTGTTTTTAAGTTTCATCCTAATCTTTTGAAATTGCCTTGAGGGAATACCACTTATCTTCACTAATCCAATTACTTTTGCATTTTTTATTCTATTTTCTAATTCCTCCACCTCTTTTATTTTCCATGTAGCAATCATTTTACTTAATTTTAACTGCGGGACCCATAGTAGTTTTACAATAAATAGACGATATCTTCTCGATAGGAATCCTTTTTTCTATACTATTGATTACTGCCAGAATATTTTCCGCCAGATCCTCAGATTTCATATCCTCAGTACCAACTGGAACATGCACTGTGGGGTTCTTCTTTGACCTTATCCTAACAGTATTTTTTATATCCTCTATAAAACCCTTTAAATCAACATTTGGTGGGATTATATATGGCATCTTCCCCCTTGGTGCTAAAACAATACCCCAGTTTTTACCTACAATCTGCATTAGATCGGGTTGTGAAATAAATGCATAGCATGAATTTGCAAACTTCTTCATCTTTCTTCTATCCTTTGTATAATCTTCAATCTCCGCCCTGCTTAGAACATACTTGGATAACTTTTTTGCTTTTAAATTCAAATCACCATCTGCAAAAACACCAATCTCAACATCCTTTCCTCTACCTTTTGGCAGTTTTACATGGATATTGAGTTTATCAGTAGAACTCATATCAACATTCTTAAAATTAATACAGATTTCAAAGGATTGTCTGAATTTCCTCTTCTTTGAGATTTTTTTTGCCGCCTCTATCTTTTTTACAATTTCCTTTTTATTCATTTCCTCCTACCATCGGTAGTTGAACGGAATAAGTTGAATAGAGAAATAATTTGGATTCTTTGCTTAAATATTACCACCCTTTAGAATATTTTATATACCTATAATCCTATGAATATATATGGCAAGAGATGTAGGAAGATATCATAAATTACCTTGGGGTGGAGGTCAGATAACAATTAGTAAGGATTTGGTTAAACTCTTGAATCTTAAGAACAAAGACAAATTACTTATAGAGTATGATGAGGGCAAGAAAGAATTAAGGATTACTAAGTTATGATATCTGCTCCAGAGTACCTAGAAGTACCTAGATACAGTACAGATATGGTAGGTAATGGAATGTAATAGTTTGTTATATTAATCTCGTAAATACCTTGAATATATCTGAGTTTGAAATAAATCCCACAATCTTATCATCCCTGATAACTGGGAAATATGTATACAAGAATATCATAGTATGGTGTATACTTTTTTCATAATTAATCATTAATAAAAAAGATGGAAGTTATGAGATTAATAAGATTGTGGAGTGGCTTGAAATAACACCCCGGCAATTGATATTCTCATGACGGTCTACAAATTACAGCTTAATGTGGGGGTACAACACCCGGGAGGATACGGGAAAATATTCATCAGAATATGGAAAATACATGCAGAGGTCAAATCTATTTGGTCAATTAATGGTCAATTAAGGGCACTTTGATAGGAATTATCTTAAAAGAGAACAGAATGAACATACTATGTAAATTTTGATGTATTGGATTTGCATCTGGAAGAAAAGAGGGGAAAAACTAATGCGAGAAGTTAAGGAATTTGACAGAATATCATCACATATCAAAGAATACTTCCAAAAAGTGGCTTTTTCTGAACAGAGACCGAGGGTTTTTTATATGGATTATAATGAAATGATGAATTCCATTACAAGAGTAACGAAATCTACATATATATAAATACAACTACATATTTTCCCACAATCTCATATACATATCAACTATATCAACTTGCAGTTGGTAGAAGAAGGACGGAATGTATAAAAACACTCTGAAGAGATGTCTTGAAATGAGGAACTGCATATAAATTATATTACACCATTGGATGTTGAATTCCTTTTCAATCACGCATTAGGGTTTTTGGCGATCCAGAAAAGGCTTACAAGGAATCTCTCATTATTATAGAGGAACTGGCAAATCAGATAGATAATTATGAAAATCTTGATATTAGATATATGAGAGATTTACAGGCGATGGATGCATTCATACCTGAAAGGTCATATGTAAATGAATTCTTCCTCTCTTCCTCTTTACAAAAGATGAACATAAAATCTGATAGGTGCAATCTATATAAACTCCAGAAATATATCATCATCGGTAAAAAGAGTATTCATGCAGAGTTTTGAATATGCCGAGAAGATAAGAGGAAGAAGGGGTGAGGGAATCATCGAAGAGGCAGAGAACCGTTTGGCTAAGATATATGAATTATGAATGAAATATATAATTTTCATGTTATATTTATATTCGTATTTGTATAATGAATATTGATGATAAAATTGATGATAAAATGGATGTGGAAGGATACAATATGCCGGATGATTTATATTACCACAAGGAATTTATGTGGTGCAGGGTTGATGGCAATACAGCAAGGGTTGGATTGATAGATTTTGCACAAAAAATGTCTGGGGATATAAGTTTTGTTGAAATGCCATTTGAGGGAGATACGGTTAGTCAGAATGAGGAGGTAGGAACAATAGAGACTGGTAAATGGGTTGGAAAGATATTCGCTCCAGTTTCTGGTACTATAAAGAGTAACAATGAAAAACTTTTGGATGACCCGACCATTATTAATAGAGACCCGTATGGAGAGGGATGGATTTTTGAGATTGATATGAGTGACCCATCCGAGTTGGATAATCTGATGAAAATAGATGAGGCTGTGGAATGGCTTAAGGGTGAGATAGCAAAGCATAAATAATTATCATTCATTCAATCTATGTATCGAACATTATACATTATATATTTTCTATATTATATTATATCGTTTTAAGCATATACAAAGTTTTGGTAGTTAAAGGCGGAATTTGGGTGACGAAGTGACCCGTATATGCTGTGTTATCGGAAATTGCGGGGCTTTTGAAAACATTTGTTAACTTTAATACAATTAAATTACGACTATGGAAAAGAAAATTAAAATTGGATTAATCATTTTGATAATTGGAATTGCTATAGTTGGTGGATGGTGGATTTGGGATAGTCAAAGATTAAATGTTTTCACTGGACCGCCGAGTGAATGTGGAATTAGTTTATCGTGTGATACGGTAGAGTGTGTAAATTCTGTTTATTGTAAAGAACACGGTCACGAAAAAGAAATTGAATATTGTAATTTTGATGGGGATTGTCATTATAACCCTTGTTGTGGTTGTGTTGCTAAAGATTGTGGAATAATGTGTGATCCCGGTCCAGAGGGTTTCTCACCCGGATATGAATGTATGTGTATTCAACATACTTGTGTACGTAAAGAGTAATTTTTCAATTATTGCCAAAAACAAAAACCCCTGCAACTCTCGCTCCTATCAGTCGCTCGGTGATATCGCACTCCGATAACATATCGGGATTAAGCGAAGTCCCAAAGGGATTTAGATGAGACGAGCGAAGCGAAGTCGAACCGCTTAATCTCCTGTTGCGCGAAGTTTTCGGCTTACCAATTTTTAGGTTGGGTGGGTGTTGTGGGATGATTTTTGATTATTTGGAGTTGTAATATCAGTAAGCCGAAAATTTGGGGCTTCTGCCCGTCGCAACTTATATTATATCCTCAATTGAGATTATATTTGCAT
>CAZQER010000030.1:0-13963 GCA_964592095.1 uncultured archaeon | reverse complement strand
AAAATCTTGTTGCATCCTATTTTTTCAGAATGAAAGAAACAATGTACCAAACGGGGATATTTTATGATGCAGAAAAAGAAGGCGTGGATTTTCTTATTCAAAAGGGAATAAGTGAAATAATCCCTGTAGAGGTATCAATTGGAAAGAAAGGAAAAAGTCAGATAAAGAAGGCAATTAACAGATACAAAGTAGAATATGGAGTGGTAATATCAAATGCGAATGATGTTAAAAAAGAAGGCAATATAATTTATCTGCCAGTAACGTTTTTTTCGTTTATGTAGATAAAGAAATAAATGCATTAAAGACAAAGAAGGGATAAGCGATATAGTTAAAGAAAATAAGGCAGAATATGAGTTTGCTAAGGAACATTTTGATAAATTATTACCTTTTCTTTTTCTTCATGGCGTATGCAATATCAATATAATAAACCCCATTCTTGGATTTCATCACCAATGGTTCACCCCTCATCAATGATGATATATCCAGCCTGAATTTTCCCTCATCTAACTGAAGAAGATTCTCTATATCAAGACTGATAACCTTCTCACCCCTTTCAAGTTCCTTACCAAATCTCCTCTCTATCCAGTCCAAATCGCTCTTTGAAATCTCCTTGCCTTTCAGTTCATTTATTGCCTCTTCCTCACCCTTTTCACCCTCCCTTTTCCTCAGATATAGAAACACACGAGAGCCACAACTACAACCATTCATCAATTCTATTGCATTATCATCATATATCTTTTGACATCTGGCACACTTATGAGGCATTTTTACCCTTTATATTAAAGTATAGAAATGCTATTAGAATACAGATTAATGGTGTAATTACAGAATAATTTAATACGGGATATAATAGTGGAATTCTTATAAATGAGTTTATAAACATAGCAAATATATTTGCAGTAAATATGAAGGATATGAAGAAGGATACTGTTGTTAGCATTTCCATAAAATAATTATCTGTCAAGTACCAGCTCTCTCTGATCGATTCCAGAACATCTTTATCCTCATATACAACAATGGGTATTGAGAATATTGGCCTTAATAAAATGCTTAATATAATAAAAGACACCAACAGCATTATTATTGGTATGATTATGAATTTACTTTCTGGAAAAACAGAAATCATCGTTACATAAATCAGTGATAGAGGTATTAATGTTATTATAAATACCACCAAGGAGAATATAGATATTGCGATTTGTAAAAAAAATAGTCTCTGAAAGAATTTTAATATAAGGGATATAGTTAATGATTCTCTCAGATTACAATTCTTTATAAAATTGAAAAATATCGCAAGAAAAAATGCACCTATTGGATAAAAGATAAATATATCCAATATTATTATAAAAAATAGAGAGATTATATGTATAAGTCCTTTATCTACGATATATCTTATAGAATATATGTCCCAGTTGAATGGAAAATTAAAGAAGTATCGCATTATCTCTGTTATTATTATTGTATATGATATCATTACAATAAAATACATAAAACCTATTATGAAAATCTCTTTCTTTTCTAATGCAAATCTATATGTGTCTTTTAGTGAATTATATATAATATTTTTTTTAAATTTTTTCATTTCCATTTCCTTACCCTCCTTATCTCTCTTACCTCGGCAAGGAGGGAAATTCTCTGCGGCTCCTTTTTGATTTTCTTAATCAATTTTGATGGCCCAATAACTGTCAATCCACCTGTTTTCCCACCAAGGAATCTAATCACCTTTTCTCTAATACCGTCCACATTACTTTCTCTAAGTGTTGATACCTCAATCCCGTGAAATTTCTCATCTATCTGATTCATCGTTGCCTCTATAAGTTTTGATTCATCTAATGAACTCAAACTCTCCTCTACAACAAGTATCTTACCATCCTTTATTTTATTCAATATAAAATCCATCTTTTCTTTATCGGTTTTTGATTCCAATACATTTGACGATATAAACTCTATCTCTATTCTCATCTCAATTACCTTGAATATTTGGCTATTGCCTCATAGAGTTCATCCATATGGGTACCCTTCAGGGCTGATAATTCCACAACTGGATGTTGAGGAAATGCCTCCTCAATCCATTCAGGTTTTGAATCTGGCAGGTCCAGTTTATTTGCAACAATAATGATTGGAATTCCTCTTGCCTCAAGATTTCCTATGATGGTAATATTAACCTGAGTGTATGGGTCCTTTGTTGAATCCATGACCACCAATGCCGTGTCAACATTCTCCAGCCATTTTATTGCCTCTATTACTCCTTTGGTAGCCTCCTTGGCTCTTTTCTGTGCATCCTTCTTACTCATACCAAACTTCATAAAATCCTCATAATCGATCTTTGTGGCTATACCTGGCATATCAAGTATGTTCATTATAATCTTCTTATTACCCGACCTTACAACTACCATCTCCTTTTTCTGCACCTCTCTCGTTTCATGGGGAATTTCAGATACTTTCCCTACAGGTTCTCCAGTCCAATCCATAGAAATCTTGTTTGCGAGTGTTGTTTTTCCAGCATTTGGTGGTCCGTAAAGTCCAAGTCTTATTATCTTCCTTCTTCTAAATATACTCCTAAACCATTTGATAAGTCTACTTAGAGGCATTATAAGTATGAAATTGAATTTTTATTGATAAAATATAAAATATTTAGACTATTAAATCAATTAAAATGGGGTATTATAAATATGTAAGTGAGTTATATCAGGGAATCAGAGGGAAATATTCCAATTTAGAGTATAAAGATTTACGAGAACTTCTCGTAGAAAGGAAGAAGGAGTGGCGAAAGGGCAGGGCGGTGGTAAGGGTAGAAAAACCAACAAGAATCGATAAGGCAAGGAAATATGGCTACAAGGCAAAGCAGGGCTTTGTTATAGCAAGGGTGAGGGTAAGAAAGGGCATAACTGGAAGAGAAAGACCAAGGGCTGGTAGGAGACCAAAGAGGGCAGGGCAAAAAAAGATATCTCCTTCAAAGAGTAAACAGAGAATTGCTGAAGAGAGAGCACAGAGAAGATTTATGAATTTGGAGGTTCTTGGTTCTTACTGGTTATTTGAGGATGGGCAATACAAGTGGTATGAGGTCATTCTTGTAGATCCAAATCATCCAGCAATAAAATCCGATAGTGATATAAATTGGATATGCGAAAGTCAGCACAGAAAGAGAGTGTTTAGAGGATTGACACCCGCTGGAAAGAAGGGAAGAGGCCTAAGAAATAAGGGCATGGGGGCAGAGAAAATAAGACCAAGTCTAAGGGCAAGAGGGAGAAAGGCTAAGTGAATCTGAAATATCAATTATATCTGAGAATATTGAACTTGCAGTTTCTTTTGCTCCAGCACCGTGGCCAACTATAGTTATCTCTCCAGCGATATCAGTATCCATCATTATTGCATTTAATGAACCTGAGACATTTAGAGGATGTTCTACGGGTATCAAACGAGGTGAAACCTCAAGCCTTCCCACATCCCCAATCAATTTTATTACATATCCATGCTTCTTTGCAAGTTCTATTGCCTCTTGAGTAATATCTCTTATTCCTTGAATTTTAATATCCTTGAATCTCACATCTTTATCCATAACAGAATTTGCTAAAATGGCTACCTTTAATGCAGTATCTACACCATCTATATCATAAGATGGATTACTTTCAGCAATTCCAAGTTCATTTGCTTCATTGAGTGCGTCATCAAAATTCATATCCTCCTCCGTCATCTTGCTCAATATATAATTTGTAGTTCCGTTCAGAATTCCGTATATGGACCTTGTTTCATTGATCTGAAGGCATTTTTGATGCAGATTTATTATTGGGATTGCACCTCCTACTGTTGCTTCATATCTCAGTTTTACATCATTCTTATTTGCAATCTTCTGCAGTTCCTTAAAATTTAATGCTATTGGTGCTTTATTTGATGTGACCACATTCATTTTTCTCTTAAGAGATTCCTTTATATGTGAAAATCCGGGCTCACCATTTTTGATATCCCCCGGAGTAAGTTCAAGGACTATATCCGCATCTATCTTATCAATGACATCAAAACTTTTCATTGAATTCCAGTCTCTATGTTTTTCCAACCTGCCCCTTTCCGATAGTAGTAAAGCATTATTTAAATCAACACCATTTTCAGATATTATACTACCATTTATTTCACATATTGCAACAACCCTCAAATCAAAACCATTCATTTTTCTAAGAAAATCTCTCTTTTCCATAATTATCCTTGCAACGCCCCTTCCAATTACACCAAAACCTATGATGATAACATCTACTGATTTCAATTTAAATCTAACTGTATAAGGAACGAATTAGGATTAAATTTTTATTTTTACATATACTCTCAATTATCGAAATGGTTTTATCCATTTTTTCATTATCAATATCTGCTTTCATAAGCACAGATGACCTTTCATTTGGGTCGGGCATTATTATATCTACATCAGATACACATCCGATTTCATTAATATTATCTATGGTATCTCTGATGTCTGTATCTATGACATGACCAATTAGGATAAATGAGATTGTCTTCTTCTCATAATATTTTCTGCCTTCAATAGTAATCCTTGATATATGAATTCTCCTTTCCTTCAAAGCCTTCTGTATTAAATCAAATGACATTCTATCCTTTATCTCAAATACGATCTTTACCTTTACCAAATCCCTCTCACTTCTGTAGTGTAGTACACTTTTTATATTTCCTCCATGCATTGAAATTGGTTCTAAGGCTTTCAATAGACTACCTGGAACATCCTTGAGTTCCAATTCCATCTCAACCTTCATTTTATTTTTCCACTTATTTTTTACTTATAAAGAATTGGTAGCATAGATTAAAGAATTAACATTAAAACCCATCTATTTTATTTTTTTATACTCATATTTTTATCTATAAAAATAAAATGATATTTGATATAGATATCAGAATTCTGGATGCTTTATGGTTCATATTACCTGCATACTTCGCAAATTCCATACCAGTCAATGTTTCCAAACTTGAATATCTAAAATGGCTTGAAAAACCGATTGATAATGGTAGAGAATTCATGGGTAAGAGGATTTTTGGTGATGGAAAAACATGGAGGGGTTTTTTTACCGGTATAATTGGCGGTTCTCTTATTGGTTTTATACAACAATATTCACATTTCAGTGCAGAATTCTTTTTCCGTTTTCTACTTCATAAGCCGTCATTTGTTTTACCAAGAATGACACTGGAATTGGCATTTATGCTCAGTCTTGGAGCGCTATTGGGTGATATGGCAGCAAGTTTTATAAAGAGGCAGTCTGGATTAAAAAGGGGCGATCCAGCACCACTCTTAGACCAATTGGATTTTGTTTTTGGTGCCATTTTTTTATCATGGTTTTTGATAGAGGAGATAGATTATGAAAGATTTTATGTACTTGTGGTTATAACCCCAATAATTCATGTAATCGGGAATATTATTGCATGGATTTTAAAACTTAAAAAGACACCTTGGTGATAAGATTGAGATTAAAACCCAGTAAGAAAATTGTAACAAGTTCATTACCAATTTCAATAGAACTTGTAGCAAGTCTTTTTATATCTATTTTTATAGGTTATTTTATAGGCAGTGCAATAAATAATTTTTTCAGTGTTTTGGGTATGTTCATAGGCGCTACAATAGGGTTTTGTATTTTTTTATACAGAATAATAAATAGATTTCAATAGATAATAATATCCTCTATTTCCTTTTCTGTTAATTGATTGTTTATCCCAACTGCTATTTTTCTCAGATTTTCTATTTCATTCTCTTTTAAATTTAGAAATGTTAAAAGAGTACTTATCATGAATATCCTTCTTGTAAGCAGAATCTTATTGAAAAGGATGAAATTTTCCTTCAGAGCCTTTTCAAATGCAAAAAGAGAATTTATTTTTTTATACTCATTAAATCCCCTTTTCATGACATCACTATATGCTGTCTCTGATAACCTTTCAACTATACCATCTACATCCCTTGATTTCATACAGTCCATTAATATATCGTTATTAAGATGATGGTATTGTGGTATTATATAATCTTCTGCATTCTTCATTCCACGAGTTCTAAGAACAGTCATGATATTTATCGTATCTACCTCAATACCTATGATCTCAGCAGCAATCCTTCTATCATTACTGTTTAGGGTTCTCATACTCTCAAATAGTTTTTCAAAGTGGTATTTATCAAGTGCAATGTTAATTGTAAATATCAAATTTGTTTTTTTATATCCCTCCAATGCATCATTTAATATTGTTTCATATCTTGTACCATTGAATGCATCAACAATATTCCCTATATCCACAGAATCCTTCAATTTACTAAATATATCCTTCAATTCATCAGAAAGTGCTATTCTAAAGGAATATCTGTCTTGTGATTTGGAATTTATAATACATTTAATTGCACTTATTTCATGTCTCATAATCCTTTCATACATAAAATTCCTTGCTCTCTTATGTGAGAGTTCATAAATCTTTTTAGAATTATCTATAAGATGCATTAAAAGATTTTCCTCTATCAAATTCTGAGTATATTCCATTTCCTTAATATCCAAAAGGTTTACATATCCATTATCTTCAAGAAAACCAACAAAAGAAGATAGACTATCAATTCTGCATGCCCTCTCAAAATCCTTTCTATCCAAGAGATGACTCTTCATTGCCCTTATTCTGGCATTTGGATATGCATAATCCTTAATTTCTGTAATTCCCATCCTTTTCTATATTCCTATTCCATTATCTGTGTAATTTACTATCTATGTAATTAACCACCAATTCTTAGTACTATCATCAAAGCCACCAAGAGACCATAAATGGCTATTGCTTCAGCAAATGCAACAAATACAAGCACTTTACCAAAGATCTCTGGCTTTTCTGCTACTGCTCCTGCCGATGCTGAACCAGATACTGCAATGGCGTACCCTGCACTAAGGGCTGGTATAGATATTGCAAGCGCAGCAGCCATTTCTCTTCCTTGCAGTATTCCACCATTAAGTATTCCACCACCTCCCTCTTCTGCTGTCACAATTCCTGCAAACAAAAATATTGCTGTAGATATCAACAAAAACTTCCACCACCTCATTTTTCCACCTCCTTTTTATTTTGAATATGATATACTAATTATATGTAGATGATGATTATAAATTTATTCATTATTTATTATTTAATCAAGGTGTATGTTCTCTGTACAGTAAATGGTCTGTATTTTATACCACTTGCTTCAAAAAACTTTGTGAACCATTCATAGTAATGAAGCCTCAGGGTATGTAAAAATACAATCAGCCCCTCAAGTGCTATAATCAACATTGTCCCCATAAAGATTATTATAAGCCATATCAATCCAATCGGGGATATGATATTGGAGATTACAAGATGCTCACTATCAATCCCCGTTAATGCTCCAGTAGCACTGAAAAGTGCAAGGAATAAACCACCATGCACTAAAGCAAGTGCAAAAACCCTGCTATAGGATATTGTATTTGATAAAAATACAAGTATTGTGTCAAATGCTTCAAACCCACCCTCACCAAGAAGTGCAGGTATTTCAGTTGGTTTTAGATTTGATAGATGTTTAATAATTCCAGATATTGTGATTATTAAAAGGGGTGTGACTATCAATGGAATTGAAAGTATGTTATTTACCCACTCCATTATATTCATTCCATATTTGAGAAAGTTTATATAAAAAAACAATATCAAACCATAGTATAACCACAGTTTCGGTATTGGTTCCAAAAGTGCATTCAAATATTCCCTCTTCCTTATCATCTTTATAAGGTCTGTTAGTAACCCAAGACCGATATGTATAGCACCGATTGAAATTGCAATTAATAAAAATACCTGAGGGTTATGTAATGGATTAATCCATATAACAGGGATTATATTATGTAAACCAAATACATCACCATACATAACTCCAAAAATCATTGCTGAGATACCACATGTTAGAGTAATAAAACCGAGATCCTTTAGTGTTTTTTCCCCCATAATAAACAGCATCAATCCAATTAATGCAACTATCAATCCGTGACCAAAATCTCCAAACATAAGTCCAAAAAGTATAGGAAATGTAATTGCAAGTAATGGTGTTGGGTCAATTTCATCATAACTTGGAAAACCAAATGTTTCAGTCAGGATTTCAAACGGCTTAAATATCTTTGGATTATCTAAGTATGTTGGAACTATTTCATTATCCTTGGGGTCTTCTATTCTGATGAACAGGTGTTCATCAGTTACATTTCTTATCCTTCTTAACATCTCATGAATCTTTTTTTGTGGAATCCATCCCTCCAAAATATAAACCCTCTTTGTTTTTCCCAACAGGCTCTCTACATCAGCAATCTCCTTTTCTATTAACACAATCTCCTTCATTATAAGGAGATCTTCAGTATACTCCTCTTTGCATGTATCTATCTCTTGTATTAATGAATGCTTTTCTTTTTTTATTTTCTCCAGTTCTCTATTTACAATCTCAAGCGCATCCTCTGTTTTACCATTATACTTTTCTAACCTTACTCTGGTAAAATCAAGTGTACTCAGAATCTCATCAAGTTTTTCTTTATTCTCAATAACGGTTGAAATAACAGTTGGAATTTTATTATCTATTGTCTTTTCTACCCCAAGGGCAATATATTCCTTGCCAATAACATTATTTAGTTCTTCTTTTAACAAATCTATATAATCCAACTCAACTATCCCAGCCACCGTATAAAGAAGATGCGATTCCTTTATACAATCTATATCAATATCAAGAGAACTCAGTATTTCCAATTCCTTCTTATCCTCTTTTAATTTGTTCTCCTTTTCGGAGAGTTCAGGGATTCTATTATTGATTTGAAGTATCTTCTCTTCAATGTTCTCAAATTTGTTTTTTATATCCGACAACTGCTCATTTAGTGGTTTTTCCTTGATAACCCTCAATTCATTAAATGTATAATATTTATCATCAATACCCAACAATTCCATAATATTATTAATTTTTCTAAGAAAATCTGCACATTGTTCAGAATTCTTAGAATTGTGTTCTATATTTATTTCAGGTAATTCTTCTATTCTTTCTTTTATATCGACTATGTGTAGCGTACTGAGTTTACTCAATTCTCTTATTGTGTTCTCAACATAGCAATCTAAAACACCCAACCTTACCTTTTTCATGGGTACGGGTTTGAACATTTTGATTAATATTTTATTGATTATTGAACTAAAGGATAAAAATTATTAATTTTGATTATAATTATAATTTACATGATTAATCATTATGATTTGATTATATATTTGATTATATTATTGATTATAAATCATTATAATTAAATTAAAATTATTGATAAAAATGTTGATAAAATGAGGGATATAAAAAATTTTTTTGTTACCTATGCAATTATGTTCACTTTTTGGATTTCACTCTCGTTGAGATTTGATTTATTGCACATTTTTTCGGGTATAATTGGAAGTTTTCTTGTAGCATATTTCTCACATGATTTATTAATAAAGAGAGGAATCAAATTTTCATTTAGAAGACTGTATCTTTCAATTTTATATCTATTCTATCTCGCATACAGTATTTTATTGGCAAATATTGATGTCGCGTACAGAGTAATACATCCAAAAATGCCAATAGACCCACAGGTTATAAAATTTAAAACCAAACTAACCTCAGATATAGGAAAAACAGCACTTGCAAATTCTATAACATTAACCCCCGGAACAATAACCGTTGATGTTAGAGGAGATACATTTTATGTTCATGCATTGTCATCAAAGTCCGTGGAGGACTTTCTAAAAGGGTCTATGAGAAGAAGATTGATAGAAATATTTGAGGGTGAGTAATATGAACATTATTGATATAAACATCAGCATTATATTTGAAATCATTACA
Organism: uncultured archaeon; assembly: GCA_964592095.1. Taxonomy (GTDB): domain Archaea; phylum Altiarchaeota; class Altiarchaeia; order IMC4; family QMZM01; genus EX4484-2. Next base: position 4,113 of record CAZQER010000030.1, on the reverse strand, counting down.
CTAATCTTGATAATTACAGCATTTCTTTGCCTTTATAGGGCAATAATTGGACCCAATGCATGGGATAGATTGATCGCAATAAATGTCATTGGAACAAAGACAATAATAATCTTGGTTTTAATAGGCTTCATATTCGATAGCCTTTATTTTATCGATGTTGCATTTGTTTATGCATTGTTCAATTTCATATTAACCATTGCTCTTTCAAAATATATTGAATTTGGAACGCTTTAAAATGTTGGGTTTTGATTTAATTATAACTTTGTTCCTTTTTGGGGGAGCATTTTTTTTCACTACTGCAACAATAGGATTGTTAAGATTTCCAGATTTATTTACACGCCTTCATGCAACTGGTAAAGGAGATACATTGGGTGCAAGTTTAATTCTAATTGCTCTTGCGATACATACGGGTTTTTCACCAACTACCGTGAAGATTATTGTTATGTTAATATTTATGCTTCTAACATCCCCCGTGGCTACTCATGCAATATCCAGGGCCGTTTACAATAAAGGAATAGAGATATGGAAAAGAAAGGAGGTGTAAAAAGTGATTTATCCATTAGACCTTTTATTGCTTTTATTTTTGGTTATCATTGCAATTGTTGTCGTTAACCTAAAGGACCTCTTAGGTGCAATTGTATTATTATCATGCTATAGTCTGATTATGGCACTAACATGGTTGGAAATGAACTCACCTGATGTTGCATTTACCGAGGCTGCTGTCGGAGCGGGTGTAACAACATTCCTATTCATTGCTGCACTGTCTAAAACAGTAAGTAGAGAGGGAAGCAACCATGGACTAGGAATGTTAAGATACATATCCATAATATCACTATTATTGCTTGGAATAATCTTTATATATGTTGTTGATGATATGCCAGAGTTTGGAAATCCCAAAAATCCTGCAAATTTGCATATTGTTCCAAGATATATAGAGAAATCAGAGGAGGAAACCGGTGTGCCAAATATTGTAACTGCAATTCTTGCAAATTATAGGGGGTATGATACTCTCGGTGAAACAACAGTAATATTCACTGCAGGTATATCAGTTATGATTTTATTCAAGAGGTGGAGAAATGGGTGAAAAGGAGGTTGAGTCAATAGTTTGTAGAACTGTATCAAGGATAATGATTCCATTTATCCAGTTGTTTGGCATTTATGTCATAGTTCATGGAGAATCCTCTCCCGGTGGTGGTTTTCAGGGTGGAATAATCCTCGGGACAAGTATTATACTGTTTGGGATAGTCTTCAGTATAAGTGCCATCAAAAATCGCATTTCAAAAAAAAGTATGATTGTACTCATGAGTACAGGTCTTATAATATATTCGGGTATTGGTGTAATTGACATGGTGTTTAATGGAAAATATTTAGAATATAGTAAACTTCCATTACCGTTGCCAAATAATGAGATAAGTGCCATTTCAATTCTATGTGTTGAGATAGGAATAGGTATCACAGTTATGTCGGTAACAATTTTATTGTTTATATATTTGGCTGGTGAAAAAAGTGGAATTAGGCTGGATACTTGGTAGATACAATTACTGGGTTTTTGTAATACTTACACTTATTGGATTCTATGCAATGATTGCAAAAAATAATCTGATAAAGAAGATCATAGGAATGAATATATTTCAGACAGCAATATTCCTGTTTTATATATCAATAGCAGATATAGAGGGTAAAAGGGCCCCAATTATTGTTTCAAATATCACAGAGCATATTAATTATGTCAATCCATTACCTCATGTTCTAATACTCACAGCAATTGTTGTATGTGTCAGTACTACTGCAGTTGCACTTACATTAATAATGAAGATATATCAAGAATTCAAGACCATAGAGGAGGATAAGATTATGGAGGCGCTATAATGATCTATATAATAATTCAAAATCTCCCCGTATTAATAGTCATAATACCATTAATTACGGCATTTTTGATGCCAATAATTGGTTTATTTAAAATTAGATATTGCTTTTATACATCACTTATCTCCATATCCATAACACTCCTTATAGGTGTATTAATTTTAAACTCTGTGATAAATGATGGTACAATACATTATCATATAGGCAACTGGGAACCACCATACGGCATAGAGTATGTCATAGACTATCTCAATACATTTATGATACTCCTGATTACATCTGTTGCTTTTATAATTACAATATATTCAAGGAGAAGTGTTGAAAAGGAATTACCAAATAATATTGCTCTTTTCTATACACTCTTTGTTTTATTTATAACCGGTTTGCTTGGTATAGTTGTTACGGGTGATTTATTTAATCTGTATGTATTCCTTGAGATAACATCATTGGCAGCATATACATTAATATCCCTTGGTGAAAAAAGAGATGCATTAATTGCCAGTTTTAATTACCTAATAATGGGCAGCATAGCAGCATGTTTCATACTTATAGGTATTGGTTTTATTTATACCATGACTGGTTCTCTGAATATGGCTGATATTTCCATAAGATTGAAGGATTTGTATGATTCAAATGTTGTTCATGTAGCAGTTATATTCTTCATTGTTGGATTGAGTATCAAAATCGCATTATTTCCATTACATACATGGCTACCAAATGCATATACACACGCTCCATCCACAGTAACTGCATTAATTGCTTCCCTCATGTCAAAGGTTTGTATATATATAATGATAAGAATACTATTTAGCATCTTTACAGTCCAGTTTTTTTTACATACCGTTCCTGTAGGAGAAATCCTGTCTTGGATTGCAGCAATTGCAATTATTCTTGGGTCAATAAATGCAATAGCACAGACAGATATAAAGAGAATGCTTGCATATTCAAGTGTTAGTCAGATAGGATATATTGTTTTGGGAATGGGGCTTGCAAATTATGATGGGCTTACTGGTAGTCTTCTACATATACTAAATCATGCATTTATGAAAGGGTGTTTGTTTTTGACTGTTGGTGCAATTATCTATAAAACGGGTATAAGAAATATATACGATTTTAAAGGTCTTGCATGGAAGATGCCCGTAACAATGCTCGCATTTACAATAGCATCACTTTCAATGGTAGGTATTCCGCCACTATGTGGATTCTTTAGTAAATGGTATTTGGCACTTGGCTCTATAAAATCTGGAAAATGGATATTCGCATTGGTAATACTGTTAAGCAGTCTATTAAACGCTGCATATTTCTTTAGGATACTGGAAAGGGCATTATTTGGTAAATATGAACACAAAACAGATGAGGCTCCAAAAAGCATGTTAATTCCAATCACAATAATGGCAATTGGATGCATTGTATTTGGTATATTTGGACAATTCATGGAAATTATATCCAAATCGTTGATTTAAATGGAAATAATATCGATAAAACCATTTTTGGCGGTATTTGTATCGGTAATGGCTGCAGTATTGATAGTACTGTCAAGGAAACACAGAGATCTTAGGGAGTCATGGACAATTCTTGCCTCTATCATAAAATTTATTATAATTGTATCAATGCTTCCAAACATCCTCAATGGAGATACAATATCATACAGATTATTTACAATACTTCCGAATATCTCATTTGCGTTCAGGGTAGATGCATTTGGACTATTTTTCGGTATTTTAGCGTCATCCCTCTGGATTCTAACATCACTATATTCAATAGGCTATATGAGAAATCTGAATGAACATTCTCAGACAAGATATTTTGCATGCTTTGCAATAGCACTATCATCAACAATAGGAGTCGCATTCTCAGCAAATCTTTTAACACTCTTTATATTCTATGAAATTCTAACCCTGACTACATACCCTTTGGTTATACATAAGGAAACCCCAGAGGCAAAAAGTGCTGGCAGGAAGTATCTTGTATATACCTTAAGTGGTGGTGTTGTTCTTTTATTTGCAATAATCTTGACCTATTCATTAGCCAATACATTGGATTTCACCAATAATGGATTTATAAATGCCCATACCTCAGTAGAAACACTAAGGTTTTTATTTCTTCTGTATATGATCGGTTTTGGTGTAAAATCTGCATTTATGCCATTACATAGTTGGTTACCAACAGCAATGATTGCCCCAACACCGGTATCTGCCTTATTACATGCCGTTGCAGTAGTAAAGGCAGGTATTTTCGGTGTTCTGA
>CAZQER010000029.1:0-14004 GCA_964592095.1 uncultured archaeon | reverse complement strand
TAATCTTTTTACATCCATATTGTATAATTAGAATACTCACTTAAATCCAAAATGAAATACATCATGTACCTATCTCCACAACATCACTAATCCTCTTCAGTAAAGCAACAGCAGAAAGGGCTGCAATGTAACTTGTTTTTGGATTATTTGGTGATGGAAGATTTACACTCTTTATATTAAATTCCCCAAAGTTACCAGATATATGTATCTCATGTATATTTCTATCAATATCAGGATCCGCAATTATCCTGAGTTTTGTTTTATCCAAATTCTCTGTAGCCAAGCCAAGAGTTGCTGCAACATTTACATTTTGTGGAAATCTTTTGATACCCTCCTTTACATATCCCTCATAAACAACACATCTTTCATCAACAACGACCCCCAAACTCTTTGGTGGCTTTATTGTAGTGATAATGATTTCATCTATACTCCCTAAAACCGCCGCCTTCAACCCATCAACCCCTATAATTGCCCCAGAAGGTATGTAAATCCTAACACCCCTCTCTCTTGCTATCTCTTTCATTCTCTTTAAAAAAATTTCATCAGAAAGAGCACCAACACTCATAACAATCAGATTTTTTCCAGCCCCCAATATTCTCATTCCATACCTCTTTACAGCATCTTGTGATGCAGCCTCTATAATAATCTCCGTATCCTCTAATAACGAATCTATATCCTCTACTATTATTATAGATCTATCAAACCTTTTCTTAAATTCTGTTGCTTTTTTAAGGTCAATGTCAAATATTCTCGTGACCTTAAAGTTTAATCGCTCCTTCTGAATGAAATCCATCACTATACTTGCAATATTCCCACAACCCAAAAACCCAACCCTCATCTTCATCTTGAACCAATTTTCATTAACATATATGCAACTACTACACCAAATATTAAAAATAACACACCAAAAACAGACACCCTCTTTATCTCAATCAATGGTCTTAAACTTATCTCATCACCACCACTCAATCTTTCAAGATATCTCTGAATACCCCTCTTATGCCCCGCACCAACAACAGCAATTATCTTAGCATCGGGGTTCTTCTTTTGAAGCATATCTAACTGCAGTGCCATATACCTGTCCCTTTCATCAACCAAAACAGAGTAGAGTGAGGGGGAGGTTTTCTTTAAATAATCCATAACTCTATTTAGATTCTCTTCCTCAAGAATCCTTTCCAAATCACCACCCAACAATCCAAAAAGAACATCGGGATTATCCACACCTTTAAACATACTCATCTTCTCCTTAAATGGAATTGCCAATATATGATTCATTGTAATATCAATGTTTCTATCAATCAAGGCAACATTACTTCCAATATCCTTTGCTGCAAGTATTGCGGCACACATATCAGCACCGGGTTTTATACCATACCTTCTACCCAACTCCTTTTGTATCATAGACAGAATCCTCTGAAGGAATACAAGAAGTGACCCCCCCCTCACAACATCATTGAGATTTAATTTAAAATCATCATCCTTCAAATCCACAGAAAAATTTTGTTCTTCCAACGCCTTGAATCTTACAAAATCCAACTCAACAGCAACTATGTCTGGAGTTTCTTTATAAATAGACTCTCTAACCTCTCTCACACTCTTCTCAAATATATGTCCTGTTCCTATAATCCTTATACCCATCTCTGATTTTTATACTTATCATTACATATTATAGTATAATTATCTAAAAGAAACAAAATGAGTAAGAGGCTTTCAGAATTATACGGGATGGAAATATTTACTGAAAAGGCAGAACATGTGGGAAGGGTAGAGGATGTTATAGTAAATCTGGAGAAGGGGGAGATCATGCAGTTAAGTTTGAGGTCATTCAAACCAAAATCAATAGCAGGACTTGATGTGAGAAAAATACTTCAGGAAGAGAGCATATCATTTGAAGAAATAGTGAGAATAGGGGATATAATAATCTGTAAGAAAGACCCAAGGGCAGAGAAAAAAAGGAGAAAAACATAACAATCTACATCTAATTCTAATTGAAAAATGCAAATCTCCAGCATAGGCGTTATTTCACACCCCAAACTTGACCCAAAACACATAAAGGAAATTATAAAGATAATTAGTTCTAGAAACACACACCTCTTCTTTGACCCATACACAGCCAAAAAGATTGGCAGGGAAAGCACAGATGTTAAAGACATGGATGTTACAGTTGCAATAATTCTTGGCGGCGATGGAACTGTTTTATGGTCAGTAAGAAAACTCAAAAATGGAACATTAATCCTTCCAATTAATGCTGGAGAGGTCGGTTATCTATCGGAGATAGATATAAAAGATGCAAAAGAGGGCATAGAAAGGCTTTTAAATGGAGACTTCTATGTGGAAAACAGGGCGAAATTAATGATAAATAAAAAATATGAGGTTTTAAATGAGTTAATTATCTATCCATCCGACCCCGCCACCCTTTTGGAATTTAATATAAGACTGGACAGCATTGAGATCGCAAACTTTAGAAGTGACGGTATTCTTGTCTCAACACCCACCGGTTCTACAGCATATTCGTTTTCCTTGGGAAATCCAATTATACACCCCAATACAAAGGCATATATAATCTCACCAATATGCCCACTAATGCGGGACCAGGCACCATTAATCGTTCCAGACAAATCAAAAACGGAGATTGAACTTCGGAGAAAGGAAAAGGATGCAAACCTAATTCTAGACGGGAGATGTAAAAAGAAACTATCTGAGGGAGATATGATATCTGTTGAAAAAAGCAAGAACACAGCGGACTTTATAAGATTTACAAAGGATTTTAGTTACCATTACATAAGAAGAAGGAGAGATGAAAGAAAATAGAAGGAGACTACTTGAGATAATCAGGGAGAGGGCATTATTTATGGGAAAAATAAAACTTACATCTGGCAAAACAAGCAATTATTACATAGATTGCAGAAGGGTAACACTGGACCCAGAGGGGGCATATCTTGTGGCAGAGATACTCTTTGAGAAACTTAAAAATGACAATATAGATGCATTAGGAGGACCTACATTGGGTTCGGACCCAATATGCGGTTCCTTTGCTGTAATAAGTTTTTTAAATAAGAAACCAATCCAAACCTTTATAGTGAGGAAAGAACCAAAAAAACACGGAACAATGAAATTGATAGAAGGAAACCTGAAAGAAGATTTAAAAGTGGCCATAGTTGATGATGTTGCCACAACCGGAAATTCTCTACTAAGAACCATAGATATCGTTAAAAAAAATAAATGCAATGTTAAGAGAATAATTGTTATTGTGGATAGAGAAGAGGGTGCAAAAGAGAATCTTGCCAAAAATGGTTACACACTGGAACCAATCTTCACAAAAACAGACCTTGGGATATAGTGAAATCCCCTGCCGTTTATAATACCTTACAACACAGTTTTTTATTAAATGATGGCAGAGATGTATTGCATTCACCAACATGGTCACCAAACTCCGTATTATAATGATCACCAACAGACACGAGGCATGTTTCATCATCTGAGCAGGAATCCTTAATATTACAATCAATATACGCATCAATACCAACACTACACTTTATCATATTTGAGAAATATGTTAATCCACAATCAGATACATGGTCTCCAGAATCACCATAAAAATTATCCCCTACTCTTATTATACATTCGCCATCACCACAGGATAAATCATAATTTGGGTCAGTAGATTTACAGCACAGAACCCTGTCAAAGTTCGGATTACTACACTCACCTATATGGTCTCCATAAGCCTTGTTGGATGAACTACCAATTGAAAATAAACACACCCAGCCACCACCACCCAAAGATGAACAACCCCCGGTAGATTTGTTTGTATATCTACATCTCAAATTAAATAGAACCGGAGGAATTATTTCAGACACATTACCCTTATCAACAACACCCCATATCTTACCCTCACTTGTACCATTAATATTTACCCTCATATTTCTATATGTGATATTCAAATTAGCAGAGTAAAAATCACCAACAACATACTCCTTTGAAAGGTCTTTACTACAGTTTAATAATTTAATAATTCTTTTTCCAGGAATCAGAATTGATGATATATTATTTGAACAAACAACATCATTAATCTTTAACTCAATTTTCTTTACCTTTAAACTATCGCTTCCAACATTAACCAATCTAACAGCAACAGTAGATTTTGGCTCAGCATATACGGCCCAATCCTCCACATCTATATTTGCAAAACCAATCTTTCCCTTCTCACCCGTTGGAGGCCTGAGAATTCCACTCTGCCAAACCAAAATTGATGTAATGGTTATAACAACCACAATAAAACCAGCAGCAACCATGTATTCCAGAGAAACCTGAGATTTTTTACATTTCCAAGACATTTTTATTATTTATTATTTTTTTATTTTATATTATTTTATATATCTGTTTTTATATTATGGTTCTATTATAATTATAAGAAAAACCACAACATCGGCATACATTAATTACATTAGTACTTTATAACTGTTCCTACATGCTCACCAAGAAGTGCTTTCTTTAAAATACCCCTATCTATCCCAGAAACGATCCGAATCTCTATACCCGTCTCTGCAACCCTCATCAATTCCTCCACCTTCCTCCTCATCCCTCCAGTAACATCCATGGTCCTTGAATTACCTATGCCGATATATTTTATATTATTTGATGTTATCTCAGGTATAAATCTGGCGTTTTTGTTTTCTTTTGGGTCAGAATCATAGATTCCTTTTACATCAGTTGCCATTATTATTTTATCAGCCTTAAGTTTTTCTGCTATATAAGGAACAAGATGGTCTCCAGATAATATATTAATTCCCGTATCTTCATCCAAAAGGACATCTCCATAGCTTACAGGTATTATACCAATTTCTATAAATCTCTTCATAATATCTATAGGAAAACACACCAATCTTCTATTCTTTAATACACCACAAGCAGATGGTTGAAATGCAACGGCATTCAATCCATTCTCCTGCAGTATCTCTACTACCTTATAATTCAATCTTTCCATCGATTGATGTGTTTTAACAAAACCAGAAATCTGCTTTTTATTTTTGAGACCATTATTTAGTTTATATCTATTGGCGGGTATATGACCAAAAGGACCAGCACCATGAACAATAATTAGTTTAAAATCTCTTTCATTTATTGCATCTACTATCTCCTTTGAAATTCTCCTTACATTCCTCTCCAATACTGTTGCTATATCTTCATCCTTCTTCGTAATCACGGACCCACCAATCTTCAACAAAACCAGTTCTTTGGACATTTTAATCAGATTCTCTCAACAACCACTTTGCCGTTATTAATTATTATTCTATCACCATTTTTTATCTTTGAGATATCTACCTTATCAACACACGGAATCTCAGATATTATAGCACCAACAGCAATTATTGGTTCACAATCTTTATTTATAATCGCCCTTGGGGCAACATTATTCTTTTTTAATATATATAAGGAGTATGAACCAACAGTAGAGCCCTTTCCATTTGGAAATACAAGGATTTTACCCTTTACGGATTTACCCTCAAGGTCATGACCCTTCTCAGTAATAACTCCCGTTTTTTTGTCAATACAACCAAAAAACGATATTGGTTCATCAGATTTTAATGCCTCCCCAACAGCCCTTCCTTTTTTTATTACTCTACCATTCAGTTCTATTCTAATCATCTTCCCACACACCATTTACTGCAGCACAAATACACCTCTCAAGAGAACCAAATCTAACACTTAAACCACAGTGTGATGGTACATAGAATGCAGCCTTTCCCGAATTTGTTGCCATTGATTTAAATCCAAGTTCCTCTATTGGAGCTACAACCATACATGTATCACTAACAATAACCCCACCGGATTCCTCTATCCTCTTCAAAAGACTTGTTTTTTCAGCCATTTCTTTAACACCCCTTGATGTTGTTATCCACAGAGCAGATTTTACCTTTTTTCCATCAAGAATATTTGCTATGCTCTCTATTTCCTCCAGAGATGCATGAGGACAGCCTATTGCAACCAAATCTATCTCTTTTACCGTTGAATTTAATGCTTTATAACCCTCTTTAATATCTTCATCCCTTATCACAATCTCCTGAGCACCCCTCTTTATAATACTCCTTTTTGCTTCAGGTGTTATACCCTCAATATGATAAAGCGCCACTGCACCAGATGCTGCCATTGATGCACATAGTGATTTTAATTGATCTGATGAGGCATTTTTTATTCCCCTAAAGAAAGGAACATTATTTCCAATCTTCTTTCCAACAACATATCCAAGAGCCCCAAAATCTGATATCTTATTTAGTCTTGTTTTAACATTTATTACAAAATCCGCCTTTCTATTCTCATCCAAATGATAACCATACTCTGGGGTCAATCCAGTTATTGCCGATGATAGTGCAGAGATTCCAGATTCCCTGTTTGTTCTTGCACCAATTATGGAATTTGCATATGATACAGCAGATGATTCACTCCATGCAATATGGTCTCCAAAATTTGGTTTATTCCCCATAAGAATAAGATAAGGTGTGCATGTACATTCTGTTCTTATACCCATCCTCCTAAAAGCATCTATTATCTTCAATTGCTTATCCACAAATTTCTTAGGAAAACCAATATCCTTCCAATTACTTAAATCAATCCCACTCGGATTTAATGTGGCAGGTGTTTTTATCTTAATACCTTTATCAGCCCATTCACAAAGGAATTCCAAGCCCGCATCACCAAGATTTTTATAACTTACTCCAGAGACTTGAGCACTTTTTATCGGTATAAATTTATTTGCATTATAGATATCACCAAGCGCCGTTAGAATTTCCATTGCTTTTTGAACGCCCTCGCCTCTTCTCCCCTCCAGCATCTCTCTCTCTTCTTTTGTAAGATGCATTATATCACCCACCCATTTTTATCTCCTTAAAAGCATCCATCTTCTTACTCCACGGTATTGTTGCATCCAATCCAACCTTTGTTGTTATGCAATCATCATCTGCCGATGGGTCAAGAGAACTCCCCCTTTCCCTTTTTATTATCATATCCCTATCAGCCTGAAAGCGTGTGGCAATGGACCACTCAATATCTTTTATATTATAAATATCTATATCTGAATCAACAACCACAACATGTTTCATACTCTTATGCGCATCAAATGCCGCTTTAATAGCATTCTTACCATCATCTTTATCTCTCTTTTCTATCTGTATAACCCCGTGTAACCAAGAACACCCCCCAGATGTTAGAAGAACATTTTTGCATTTACACACCCTTGAAATTCTGTTGTATATTAATGGTTCCCTTGGCATTCCCATAAGAAGCTGATGCTCTATTGATGCAGGAAGAATTGTATGATATATCGCATCCTTTCGGTGTGTAATACAGTTTATTTTTATTACTGGCTCATCCCTTATAATATCATAGGTTCTGGTTATATCTGGAAATGGACCTTCTTTATGTCTATTCATTGTTATCTTACCCTCAAGAACGATCTCTGTATCTGCGGGTATTAGAATATCGTTTGTTTTACATTTTACTACATTAAATCTATTAAGAGAATTTGCAATCTCTAATTCATTTACGCCAATATCTACTGAAATAGCGGCAGATATCAAAATTGAGGGGTGTAAGCCAATACATATCGCAACATCGAGTTCCTTATCCGCCCTCTTCATAAACTCATAGAGATCTCTTTTACATATCCTCGCTACAAGTTTATCATTTGATATCGGCGATGCCCTATGAAAGCTCATATTCTGCCCGTATTCTTTATCAGATGCAATAAAGACACCAGATGTTATATATGGGCCCATGTCCCTGCTGGTGAATGTGGGAATTGGTAATTCTGATAGATTTACATCCCCTTCAATTATCTCCTGACAGGGAGCGTTCTTGATTATTTTTGGTTTTGTGGGGTTTTCTATTGCCTCATTTATCTTAAAAATAAGGTCTTCCCTTCTAATTCCCAATGAAATGGCAAACTTTTCCCTCGTATTACACAGATTACCTATCAGATTGTACTTAGAATTCTTAACATTTTTAAAGAGAACTGTTCTTTCATCATCCCTTAGAATCCTTGCTATTTCTAAATAAGGGTCAACCTCATTTTCTATTTCTAAAACCTCAATCTTTTTCATAAAACCCCTCATTTCGCTTATCTCTTTAAATTATATCGTTAAATTTTAATTTAATGGGAGCAATTCTCTTTAGACCCAACAAATCAAAATTCAATCAAAACCTTGGCATTTCCATCTCTCATATAGTTTATTTTCTATTCCTAAGGCATCTAATATCTTTCCAACGAAGAAATTTGTAACATCATCCACAGTTTTTGGTTTGTAATAATATGCCATGTTCGGGGGCAGAATTAACGCATTCTGTAATTTTAATTTTCTCATATTCTCTATTGCATTTAATGACAACGGAGTATCTCTTGGAACAACTACTAATTTCTTATTTAGTTTGAGTATATTCTCAGCAACCCTCGTTATTAGGTTATCTGAAAACCCATTTGCTATTGACGATAATGTTTTCATAGAACACGGAACTATAACCATTGCATCAGCAATAAATGAAGAACTGGATATTTCCGCATCCAATTCATCTTCCCTATAGATATATCCACTAAGCCTTCTAACCTTCTCTATATCAAATGTTTCATAATTCATAATATTTTCAGCATTTTTAGATATTATTGTATAAATCTCTATATTCTTTATCTTTGATAACTCCTCAATTAATCTCTCAGCAAGAACTATCCCAGATGCTCCTGTAATTGCTATAATAACACTCATTACCATCCTTTAAACAACACAATATTTATATGTGATTCCCTCAATTTATCTAATGAGAATATGAAAACATTCAAGATTAAAAAATTAAAATTCAGGGAAAAGGAAAGGAGGATATTTACCGACATGGAGAATAAATTCCTAATGACGCACATGAGTGATTTAGCCAAGATCAGCAGGAATGAAAGGCGTGAAATGGCAAGGAATTTCATTGATGGTGAGATTGAGAGAAAGAACATAAGTATTTTGGATATAGATATGGAAAAGGCTATAAATTACCTATCTGGTTATGGTATCCTAGATACCTTGCTTGAATATGATGAGATAGAGGAGATATTTATAAATGGATGGGAGACATCAGTTATGATATGGCACAGAAAATTTGGTAAGTGTGTTACAAACATAAAATTTGAAAGTAAGGAGGATCTTATGGCTTTAATCAATAAGATAATTGTCTTCTGTGGCTCAAAAAAGGGGAGTGCCATAATAGATGAGATTCTTCCAGAGGGTCCAAGAATAAATATCACCTTGCCACCCGTATCATTCAATAAGCCATTAATTACAATCAGAAAATATCTGAGGGAATTGCCAACAGTTATAGAGTTAATAAAGAATGGAACATTACCACTGGATATGGCTGCACTCCTATGGGTTTGTGTTGATGGATTTGATATTGCTCCCAGAAACATGCTCATTACTGGAGGAACGAGTTCTGGTAAAACAACATTACTAAATTCATTACTTCCATTTGCAAGAGAGCATGAGAGAATAGTTTCGATAGAGGATACCCTTGAATTGGATTTACACTACTGTAAGGACTGGTGCAGAACAACAACATCAGAATTTGCAGATATGGAAAAGCTGGTTGAAAATAGTTTGAGATTAAGACCAGATAGAGTGATTGTTGGTGAGGTCAGGGGCAGTGAGGCATTTAATCTTATTAATGCCATGAATTTAGGACACACAGGCATGGGTACAATACATGCCGATAGTGCAAGAGATGCACTACTGAAACTGAGCGCCCCCCCAATGAATGTAGATCCAGAGATGTTGGTAATACTTGACCTTATAGTCGTGCTTAGTAGATTTCACGAGAAAAATACAAGTACAAGGAAGGTGACGCACATAGCAGAGGTTGGTAGCATAATGAACGGTAAAATTCAACTTGGATCTGTTTGTAAATATAATCCAAAGACAAAGAAGACAGAGTTTCACAGATTCCCAGCTGTAACAATAACAAAGATTTCAGAATCTGTAGGTATGGAGCCGAGAGAGATAATAAATGAGATTAGAAGGAGAGAGGGCATATTGGAATATATGTTAATGAAAAATATCTGTAAGGAAAAGGATGTTTTGGGGGTGATAAGGTCATATTATAGAAATCCAGAGGGCATTTGGGCAAAGATTAAGAAAGGCTTAAAACATATGGAACACAGGCGCCATTATCCAGAACGCTACTCTGAGGGTAGCAATAGAAATATTGATGAGCATGAATTGAAAATGAGAATAGAATCAAATAAGACATAATAAATCATAATCTTCTGATGAAAACAACAGAAATAATCGAAGGAAAAACAAAACTTCTCATACCATCAAAAAGAACCATATCTAAAAAGGACATTGTGTTTTATAATCCAGACATGAAGTTAAGTAGGGACATATCTGTTCTTGTTGCAAAGGCTATAAAACCAAAAAAATTCTGCGACCTGTTTGCTGGAACGGGTGCGAGGGGAATAAGAATTGCCAAGGAAACTGGGATGAATAATATCCTACTAAATGATAAAAATCCAGAGGCATTTAAATTAATGAAGAAGAATGTTGAGATAAATGGATTGGATTTGATTATAAAAAATAGCGATGCAAATTCTATTTTAAATGAAGACTCGTTTGACTTTATTGATATAGACCCATTTGGTTCTCCCGTCACCTTTATAGATTCTGCAATAATGGCACTGAAAAATAATGGTATCCTTGCTGTTACCGCAACAGATACATCTGCTCTATGCGGAACATACTCAAGGGCATGTAGAAGGAAATACGATTCAACTTCATTGAGGACAGAATACTATAATGAACTTGGATTGAGAATATTTTTGGGATATATAATAAGAAGCGGATTAAAACATAATCTTTCATTTACACCACTATTCTCTCATTGCACAAGACATTACTTTAGGGTTTATCTAAGAGGAGAAAAAAGCAGGAGAAAATGTAATGAAGCTGCTAAGAAAATAAAATTTCTACAACACTGTTTCAGATGTCTTAATAGAGTGTTCTCAGATTTGAATAATCTAAAGGAAAAATGCAGATGCGGGTTTAAATTCTCAAATGCTGGTCCATTATGGTCAGAAAAATTTGCAGACACAACATTCTGTAAAAAACTTGAGAAAAATATTGACAACAAAAGCAACCAAAGAGATATATTAAAGATTATAGGCATTATTAGGAAAGAACAGAAAATAAAAAACCCATACTACAATCTACATAGAATATTCCAGAAGAAAGGAATACCCGCAAAACCTACAGAATATATAGTCGACAATCTGAGAGCAAATGGATTTTATGTCTCTAAAACCCACTTTTCAGCCTTGGGAATAAGAAGTAATGCAGATGTATTTCAGATTTATGATGTTCTCTAATATTTTATTATTAAATTATTTATTATTTATTATAAGATATTTTATATTATGTGCAATATTATTTGACAAATAAAATTTAATATAATAATTCCACTTATTATTTTATATAATGTGAAATATGAATGAAATATGAAATCCAAGATCGAAATTGAAATGGGTTTTATGAAAAAATCACCCGGGGGTTTGGACGATTTACTTATATCTATATTCTGGAAAAAACCATCCTTGGTCCCTGTTGCAAGGGATTTTCTGGATTATATAAAAGAGTGGGGAAGAACAGAGTCACCATACAAGGTAAATGAATGGAGGAACTATTGTATAAGGAATAATTTAACCCAGAGCAGTTATCATAATATGCTAAAGAGACTTCGAAAGGCGGGTCTCATAGAGAAGATATACAATAAACATAAAAAAACACACGAATTACACATATCAAGCAAATTTTCAGAATCATTAAGAGAAATGGCAAACATATGGGATAATTATATCATAAAATAATAACCCACACAACACCGAACACCTAAAATCCAATCCACTCCATGATTCAAATTTCGGAAATGAAATATATAATTTACCTCTTGAGGCAGTGACACAAAGATCACCACCTCGGAGGTAAAAATGAATCTACGAAGCTTTTCCCACGGGTTTGGGCAGTTAAGCTACCACATCGTTTTCTGCCGAAATATAGACATTATATATTTTATGATTCTGAGATTAAATCCGAGTACGAGCAATATTTCATTAGATAGCTGAAGGGTATAACATTACCATCTATGAGCTACAAGTCCAACCCGATCATATACATCTCTTTGTTGGTTTCACTCGATATGAGCGTTTCCCATTTTCCGATAGTAGTTCTGTGCGGGATGGTCTTAAGCCCAAACCCTCGCCTTTGTCTTGGAAAATACTCACAAAAACACCATATACTCCTATTTTCATTCTTAATGCATATTTATCACACCCTCGGCAATGTCTGAGATATATTCACCAACCCTCCTAAGACTTTCGTTTATAAGTATTGATCTTTTGTTATCATTGCACTTTTCTAATGATTTTCTCTCTTCAATTCTGAACTTCTCTACATCCTTTAGCACTTCCTCAGCCATCTTTGGGTTTTGCGAACGAAGTGCAAGCATGACTTGACCATAGAGCATAATTAATGACTCATAATGCTGAGAATATTCAATCTTTTCCCCCTTCAAAAGCAGAGATGCGATATTCTCTATATGGTCCGATAGTCTTTCAATACTTTTGACAATCTGTACCCATGCTGTTGCATCTGCTCCATACCTGGTTGATAGTTGCCTTAATACAAGAAAATAGAATTTATCAATTTCATCATCCCTTTCGATTATTGACCTAAGAAAATTTTCATTAATCCCGTCAGAATCCCTCAGTGCCTGGATAATGTTCCTCAACGAGGAGAATGAGATATCATGCATTCTATCGATCGTCGATATAAGGTCAATTCCCTCCTGCATAAGCATTTTAAATACTACTTCATTATGAGTTTCTCCGAATGGCTCCATTCCTATAAGAAAATTAGAAATTCTCTTTAGATAATTCTTCTTTTCCTGTTCAATGAATTTATTTGACACGAAGTCAATTGTATCATAGCCTTGTATGTATTTTGTAATCAAGAGCCTGGAGAGAGCCATCTTATCCTCATCTTTGATTTCTATTCTTTCTTCCTCCCCCTTGTCTTTACCAATCCTTATCATAAGAGCATTACCAACCTCTTCTATTTGTAGAATGTCACCCTTCTTTAGATTATTCCTCTTTATCCATTCCTTCGGGATCGAGATAACAAATGTTGATTTTCCGGTTATTTGGAGCTTTCTATATTCCATTTTAGTTACTTCTACAATATTACCTTATCTACAAATATATGTAGAATTTATATAATCTATGTAAGCTATGTAGATTATTTGCATCCGATTTATAATTAAATTTTATCTATTTTATTTAAAAAATTCAAATTGGAGGAAGGAAAATGGATATGAGCAGATCATTACAACGGAAATTTTTCTATTCTCTAAGTAATGGGAATTCTATAGTGTTTTTTATCGTCTTAGTTTTGACAACAGCCGTGATACTGGGATGCATTAATACTGAGAATAAAAAGACCCTAAGGATTGCTGGTTCAACAACACTACAGCCAATAATCTCGGCAGCTGCAGAGGAGTATATGAAAAAACATCCAGATGTGCTTATCTATGTTCAAGGAGGTGGTTCTGGCACGGGGATAAGGAGGGTCTCTGAGGAATCAGTCGAGATTGGTATGTCATCGAGGGAAATAAAGGAGAAGGAATATAAGAAAACTCCAGAATTAAAGAAATATGCAATTGCATTAGATGGAATTGCAATTGTTGTAAATCCAGATAATCCATTGGGTGATTTGACAAAAGAGCAAGTAAAAGCCATATTCTCTGGCAAGATAAGAAATTTTAAGGATATTGGTGGCGATACTAGAGAAATAGTTGTTGTAGTGAGAGAGAGTGGCTCTGGAACAAGAGCAGTATTTGATGAATTGATTATGAATGGAGAAGAATTGACGGATAATGCATTGCAAAAGCCGAGTAATGGTGCTGTAAAGGCAACTATAGCAACAA
>CAZQER010000028.1:0-14808 GCA_964592095.1 uncultured archaeon | reverse complement strand
AATATACTGCGATAAAAAGGGATATGATTCCATTTATGAATTTATTCCATGATACGTAGGTATGATGTTCGATATTTGTTATATCATCGTAAAAAATCGGTATAAATGATTTTGGAAATTTCTTTAAACATACCAGTCTTTCATTTGTAAGAAGAATTTTAGTGTTACCAATATTAAATGACTTTATTGGTTCTTCCCCCTCCATAAGATATCTCTCAAATTCTGATCTCAGATCTTGCTTTTCATTATTTTTCATTAAATCTTTATAGTTATCTATCAACGTCATTGATTAAATATTAGAAAGAAAAAAGTGGAGATAATGTGTAATTGTTCTGTTTTCTGTTTATTCTGTTAATTCTACCTCAATATGAACACTATCAGGTACCTGAATTCGCATTATCTGTCTCAAACTTCTCTCATCAGCATCTACATCAATTATTCTCTTATGTACTCTCATCTCCCAACGCTCCCATGTTGCAGTGCCTTCTCCATCAGGGCTCTTTCTTGTTGTTACTCGCATTTTCTTTGTAGGTAAAGGTACTGGTCCGGAATAATTTGCCCCAGTCTTTTTTGTAACATTGAGTATCTCATCTGATACCTCTTTCAATTCCTTCGGGTCTTTTCCTATTAGGATAATCCTGGCTTTTTCCATTTGGAATCTAAATCTTCTTTGGTGTTATGTCAATAACCATACCTGCAGATACTGTTTTACCCATATCCCTTACAGCAAACCTTCCAAGTTGTGGGAAGTCCTTTGCCTTTTCTATACATAGAAGTTTTGTTGGTTTTATTTTCACAACTGCTACATCTCCAGTCTTCAGGAATTGTGGTTTTTCTTCTATCACCTGACCAGTTTTGGGATCTACCTTCTTTATTAATTCTACAAATTGACATGCTACTTGGGCGGTGTGTACATGGAAGACTGGCGTATAACCCACCGTTATTGCCGATGGATGTTGCAGGACTACTATCTGCGCTGTGAAATCCTCCGCTACTGTTGGTGGATTATCTACAGGTCCAACCACATCCCCTCTTCTAATGTCAGTCTTACCAACTCCTCTTACATTGAATCCTATATTATCACCTGGAACTGCTTGAGATAATTGTTCATGGTGCATCTCTATTGTTTTTACCTCACCAGATACACCGCTTGGCATAAATATCACCTTCTGTCCAGGTTTTATTACACCAGTCTCTACCCTTCCCACAGGTACTGTTCCTACACCGGTTATTGTATAAACATCTTGTACTGGTAATCTCAATGGCTTATCTATTGGCTTTTCAGGAGCCTTTAACTTGTCCAACTCTTCCAAGAATGTTGGACCAGTATACCATGGAGTATTCTCACTTCTCTTGATTATATTATCTCCCTTATATGCAGAAATTGGAATAAAATCTATCTCATCTACCTTATAACCAATACTCCTCAGTAACCTGCCTAGGTCTTCTTTTACTGCATTGTATTTTGATTCATCATAGTTCACTGCATCCATCTTGTTCAAAACTACAATAATCTGATTAACACCAAGTGTCTTTGCCAAAAATGCGTGCTCTCTTGTCTGTGGCTGTACACTATCCTTCACTGAACATACCAGCACTGCAGCATCCGCTTGAGATGTTCCAGTAATCATGTTCTTCACAAAGTCTCTGTGTCCAGGTGCATCTATAATGGTGAAATAATTCTTGTTTGTCTCAAATTTTCTATGTGCTATATCTATGGTAAGCCCCCTCTCTCTTTCATCCTTAAGAGAATCCATCACCCAGGCAAATTCAAATGTTCCTTTACCAAGTTTTTCAGCCTCTTCCCTGTATTTCTTCAAGGTTTGTTCGGAAACTTCACCAAGTTCATATAATAGTCTACCAACAAGTGTTGATTTTCCATGATCAACATGCCCAATAAATACTAGATTTATGTGTGGTTTCTCAGCCATTTTAATATACCTCCAATTTATTTCACCTCGTTGGTTATTGAGTAGTATAGTTTTAGTAATATGGTTTGAGAGTTTAAAAATAGAAATTAGCCATTATCTATTCCATATATTCTGATGCATTGGGTATTCCCATCTTCAATCCCTTTCTTTTTCTGATTTCCATTATAACACTATTTTGAAGTTCATTTGGTAGTTTTTCAAAACCTGCATTCTCTGTTGACCATAAGGCATGTCCCTCTGAGGCACTTCTTATGTCGCCTGCAAATCCAAACGATTCAGCAACCGGAAGTTTGCCCTCTATTGTTATCAATTCATCCTTTTGCTCTATATTATTTACTACTCCTCTTCTTCTTTGAATTTCTCTTGTTACGGAACTCATATACTCTTGTGGAACATCTATCCATATATTCTGAACAGGCTCTAAGATAAGAGGATTTCCTGAAAGAATACATGCCCTTATAGGATTTTTGATTGCAGGATAAACTTGGGCCGGCCCTCGATGGATTGCATCTTCATGGAGTTTAGCATCTACCAACTTCACCTTCATCTTTGAGGCAGGTTCGTTTGCTAAGGGAGAGGAATCCATAACATCTTCAAACGCATCCAATATTAACTCAATCACTTCATCCAGATGTAATATTCCTCTTGTCATATCAACCATTATATTACCGTGATATACATCTATAACCCTCCCAGCCTCCTCTCTATCCATACCTAAGTCTATCAATTTTTGTCTTATATCCTTACTCCTACCCTTTCTTCTACCTTGTTTTATCTTACCATCAACAATTGCTTTATAAATCTCCTCTTCCAACGGTTCTACCTCTATATAAAATTTATTATGTTTGTTTGGGGATTTACCCTCAACAGGACCAAATTTCTTTGTAACTGTTTCTCTATAAACTACAATTGGTGGGGATGTCTCAATATCCAAACCACCATCCCTAATTCTATTGACAATAACATCAAGGTGCAGTTCACCCATACCCGATAATAAATGCTCCCCCGTTTCCTCATCTATCTTCACAGATAATGTAGGGTCTTCCTTCGATACCTGCTTTAGAACATCTATAACCTTTGGTAAATCCTTAGTATTTTTGGCTTCAACTGCTATGGTAACAACGGGTTCTGAAACATGAATCATTCCCTCAAATGGTTTTATATTTTCAGTTGATACCGTCTCACCAGCAGTAGCCTTCTTCAATCCCGTAATGCCCACAATATTTCCTGCACATACGGAATCTGTATTTACTCTTGTGGCACCCATATAGAAACTTACCTGTTGCACTCTTTCTGTTGTATTTGCACCAACAAGATAAACATCCTGACCTTGTGTTAATCTCCCAGAGAATATTCTTGCCGTGGCAACCTCCCCCTCCCTTTTATCAAATACAGAGATATTGGTAATCATCATAGCCAATTTTCCATTGGGGTCACAATTAATCATTGCTCTTCCAATATCTGATTCAATATCCCCTTTCCATATATGTGGAATTCTGAGTTTCTGTGCCTCAAGAGGATTTGGTAGATGTTTTACAGCTATATCAAGCAAAATCTCATGTGCTGGAGCCTTATCAGCAAGTTCCCTCTGTTTATCTTTGTTGCAGTAATCAATAATATCCTTGAATGTAATCCCTGTTTTTTTCATATAGGGAACCGAAATAGCCCAGTTATGGTATGCAGAACCAAATGCTACTGACCCTTCTTCAACATTTACTGTCCAATCCAGACCCTTCGGTTGCCTCTGTTTTATCAATTTGTTAACATTTGTTATTATTCTTAAAAACCTCTTCTGTAATTCATCTGATGATAATTTAAGTTCATTTATAAGTCTATCAACCTTGTTTATGAATAGCGTTGGCCTTACATATTCCTTCAATGCCTGACTAATAACGGTTTTTGTTTGGGGCATTACACCCTCTACTGCACATACAACCACTATCACACCATCAACCGCCCTCATTGCTCTTGTTACATCCCCACCAAAATCTACATGCCCTGGAGTATCGATGAGATTTATTAGATAGTCCTTATTATCATAAGAATGAACCATGGATACATTGGCTGCATTTATCGTAATTCCTCTTTCTCTTTCATCTTCATGGAAATCTAATGCAAGTTGCTTTCCAGCCATCTCTTTGGATATCATACCTGCATTACACAGAAGATTATCAGACAGAGTTGTCTTTCCATGATCTATATGTGCCACAATACCCATATTTCGGATTTGTTCGGGCTTTTCTATCAAGCCTCTAACCTTCTCCGCCATCCTTTCTGCTCTTCCCATTTTTACCTCGATGATTGAGCAATCCTCTCAATTTCTTCTTTTCTTTGGATTGCGTAACTCTTTGTATCTGAATTTGAAGCCCATATTATCTCATTTGCAAGACATTCCTCAATTGATGTTTTTGAATTGAAGGCATTTGAAAAAGCACCTAGTGCTATATATTTCAAAGCAAAATCTATCCTTCTCTGAGATGAAACATCTATTGCCTTATGGTATCTTATTCCACCATAGATGATGGTGGTGGTTTCTTCCCTTGGTCCTGAATTGACTATTGCATCAACAAGAACCTGAATTGGATTTTTTCCTGTTCTCTTTTCTATTATCTCAAATGCCTTTTCCACAATCTTTATTGCATTATGCTTCTTTCCTGTATTTCCACTACCTCTTATAAATCTACCACCAACCTTTCTTGTACCCTGCCCGCTCCTCATTAATTTATTAATTAATCTTTCAACTATATTCATTCTTGATTTAGAGAATTGTTTTCCAACAAGCCTTCCCGATGTATGAGGCATATAAATTGGGTTCAGAGAGATATATCTCTTTAATCCCTCATCTCTTACAACAACATCATTGAAATTCCATTTCCCAAACAATTTCATTTCAACCATTTTGATTTAACTGTAAATTCTAAATCCTATGCTTCTTGCATTTTCTCTAAAGCATTTTCTGCATATATGTAAGCCATATTTATGTATAAGCCCTCTCGTAGTTCCGCATATAGAGCATCTCAGATTTCTTGCATCAAATTTGGGATTCTTTTTCGTCATTTTTATATCATTCATTTATTATATCAACTCCAAATTTCTCTTTCATGAACCTGATAGATTCATCTCGTGTTATTCTGATTTTTCTTGGAATCCTCTTTCTCTTTATCCTCCTCCTCTTTATCCTGTATCCTGGACGTTCCATTGTTACAGAGATATCCATACCAAAAATACCTATATCGGGGTCGTATTTCATACTTGGAAAATCTATATATTCCCCAATTCCAAATGATAAATTCCCCTCTTCATCAAAACTACTTGCCTTTATTTTATTATCAACTGCTTTGAGACATTCTATAAGGAAATTTTCTGCTTCTTTACCCCTGAGTGTGACCTTACAGCCAATGGGTTCCCCTTTCTTTAACTTCCATGTCGGTATTTTATGTTTTGATATTGTTCTTACAGGTTTTCTGTTGGTTAATTTTTGCAGTAATGTCTCTGCCCTAACCAATTTTTCTCCAGATTCCCCCACCCCTATATTAACAACAACCTTCTCTATTCTTGGTTTTTGCATGATATTGCTGTATTCCATCTTCATTTTTCTGTCTATGTTTTTATAAGTGGTTTCTTCCCCCCTATAACGAAGATATAATTAGTAAGTGTTTGCAGTTCACCTATCCTTGTTAGCGATTTATGCTTTTTGCTTCCGGGAAGTATTTCATCTATCTTTCCCGTCTTCCCAGCATGTCTTCCATGCATAATCAATGCAATATTTCCTTTCTTAAATTTAATTAAATCCTTTATCTTTCTCTTAGGCAATTCCAACACAACAGTATCCTTTGTTTGATAATCATTTTTATCATTTTTATCAATTATTATATTGCTGCCATCATGAAGATTAAGTTGGGTTATATTATTTTTTAGTATTCTTTTATCCATGATTCTACATAGTTTTATATTTGATTCACTCTTTTTAATTTCTTTCAGAACGAGTTTATCCTTTTCAGGAAGCACAATGAATTGTTTTTTAATCTTCGGTATCTCAATAATGTCCATCAAACCCACCCCATAATTGGGGTTCTTCCTGACCTTTTTATCCACCAAGATATGACCATTATTTAATATACTTTTTACCTCTCTTGCAGTTCTTGCATATCCAAGTAAGTCCCTAAGTACATACATAAGAGACAAACTCCTTTTTTTTGGATGCGGTCCAGAAGATACAGTGATTATAAATTTAGGTTTTTTCCCATACCCCACAGCAATTCTTTTAGTATGTGCCATTATCCCTTCATACCTCTTTCAAGGATTGCCACCCTTTTCTTATCATCAAGTGCTAAATCCGTAATCATAACATTTGATGGGTCTATAGCCTTAGGTACATCTGTTCCATCTGTCTTTTTGATAGTTACTCCATCTACATATATCTTACATTTCTTTAAATCAACCTTAATTACCTCCCCTTTAATGCCTTTAAATTCACCCCTCATAATCTTGACATTATCCCCCTTTCTGATAGGTATGCTCCTTCTTCCATACTTCTCCCTGAGATTTTTGCTGAGGTGACCTCCCATAAATTTACGCCTTATATGTAATGGTGCCTCTTTTCTCCATTTTCTCTGCTTCCGTGGTTGTATAGATCTCAAACCCATTTTAAAATCAAACAATTATTGATGCTATTGAACCTATTTTAACCCATCTTTCTGCAGCCTCTCTTGCAATAGCGGTCTTTATCTCTGTTCCTTTTGGAATACCATTATCACCAACAATTACCGCTGCATTGTCCTCAAATCTTATCTTTGCTCCACTATATCTCGTATATTCCTTACTCTGTCTTACTATTACTGCTAAAACCACCTGCTTCCTTAAATCACGCCTTCCCTTCTTTACCGAACACACAACCAAACTTCCAATACATGCCTTTGGCACTCTTCTTCTTACTCCTCTGTATTTCTTGACAGCAATGATCTGGAGTTCCTTTGCTCCAGTATTGTCTGCGCAATTTAATTTCGCACCAACTGGAATAACTGGTTTTATTTTAGATGTTATCGCCTTTCCCAGTGGTAGATTCTTAGACGCACCGAGTGGTTTAGCCATTTTTACGAGATTATGATATCTTCTTAGTGACAACAAAACTTATTGTTTTGCTCAACTTTCTACATTCTTCTATTCTTACTTTATCACCTACCTTTGCATCTATGCATGGAGGATTATGGGCAGGTATCCTTGATTTGGCTATTCTAAATCTCTCATATTTCTTGGATTTTACATAATAATTTCTCTGAACTATAACAGTCCTATTCATCTTGTCTGATACAACTACCCCCTCCAAAACAATTCCTCGTGTGGGTAATTGCCCATGAATAGGGCAGTTATTGTCATCACATTTCTTTTTTTTCTTTACCATTTTAAACAAATTTTATTCTATATTTCTTTTTTATCCTGTCTTCAGGTCTTGATATCAAAAGTTTACCATCAATTTTAACCCTCGCCTTGGACGGAAGTGTGAACTCAAATGTAGCACTATTCTTCGGTATTGTTTTTATGCCCTTTTCCATCCTTATCTTTATTATATTCCTTGTTTCTCCAACCACTGTTCCTTCGCAGATGTACCCCTCGTGTGTTGCATCAACTATCTTCACCCTCAGCCCTATCAATTCATGCCTTAATATATTTAAGGGAGTAATCATCATGTGATATGGAGTAATATCTGAATAAACTCTACCTCACTTTTTTATTTTGCTATCTGATGGATGATAGGTGTTGGAGATTGCCGATATTGTTTTAATATCCAATATCTATCATCTCCTCAGAAAAGCCCATATCCATCAATATCCTCTTTATTTTGTTCACATGATCTCCCTGAAGTTCTATTTGTTCACCCCGTATAGTGCCCCCACATGCTAATTTCTGCCGAAGTTCTTTGGCTATCTTTTGCATGTTCATATCGTCTAAACCATCAACGATAGTCACTACCTTACCGTACTTTCTTTTATCACTGCGAATTCTTATTCTCTGAGCCTCCTTGGTCATCTCCTCGCAGACGCAAAGTTCCTCAGGAAGTCCACACCTAGGGCAATTCATTTCCGTCCTTTTTATTTACCTTTTTTGATTTTTTATGGTTTTTATTCTAGCAATGGTTCTTTTTATTTCTTTGACCTTACCTATATCCTCTGGAATACCCCCAGAGGCCAACACACCGTTAATCTTCATCAATTCCTCTTGTAAATCTCTCAAATTTTTATTTAATTCCTCCTCATCCATATCCATAAGTTCATGTAAATGTAATATAGCCATTTTATATATAATAATAAATAAATTTAGATGTTAAATTTTCTTATCCTTTTCCTCCTCATCTTTTGATGTCTCATCTTTTGATGTTATTGTAATTTGATCAGGAAATACAGCATCAGGTGGTACAATTTTTACTGTCACGCCTATTACTCCTGCTTTTAGATATGCTTGTGTTGAACCTACCCTTACCAATTTTGTTGAATCCCCTGCCTTCTTTATGTAACCCTCAGAATATTTTTCAGTTCTGGATCTACCTCCCTTTCCAATAATCTTTCCCGAGAGGGAAATCTCTACACCCTTAGCCCCAGCAGCCATTATGGCTCTCATTGCTTTATATACAACCTTTCTACGATACATATTTCTTTCTATGGCAGTTGCTATTCTTCTGGCGATTATCTCTGGGTTTAAAACAGGGTCTTCAACCCTCTGGACATCTATTGCGAGATTTTCTATATTGTATTTCTCTTCAAGTAGTTTGGTTAATTTGCCAATTCTCTTACCCTTTTTTCCTATAACAAGCGGTGGTTTTTCGACATATATATTAATCCTTACCGCAAGAGGGGTCTTTTGTATCTTCATTCCACAATATCCTGCCTTACCAAGATCTCTTCTTAGAAAACTATCCATCTCTGACCTTATTTTTCCCTCCTGTATAAAATGTTTTTCCATTGCCATTTTATATCTCCTCTGCTACCACCTCAACATTCACCAAATCTGAGCACCAGATACGCCATCTCCCCTTGGGTTTCCTCCTTCTTCTAGAAACCCCCTCCTTGGCTTGTATATGTACTATCTTTAATCTATCCATATCCAGCCCCTTATACTCCGCATTTGTCTCTACATTTCTCAATACATTTAGTATGTGTTCAGCAGCCCTTTTCGGATATTTTCCAATTCCAATTCCCCTTCTATGACCAACGCCTTTATTAAACCTTTTAAATGGTATCGGATTTTTAAGCGAGATTGTGGATTGCAGCAATGAAATGGCATCTTGCAGCATCATCCCCCTAATTTCATCGCAGATAACAACTGCATTCTTGAATGATATATTCATATCCCTACCCATTGACCTTGTTGTTTTGCTTTTATCCTTGACCTTGTATGAATATCTTAACTCCATCTTATTTTATAGGAACAAATAGCGATGATCTTGTAGCCCCTACTCCCGGAGCGCTATGCTTAACTATATGTCTATTGTATGTAAATTCACCCAAGTAGTGACCCAACATCTCAGGGGTTATAGTAACCTTCACAAATTCCTTTCCATTATATATCTCAAAATTAAGCCCTATCATTTCAGGTAGTATTGGCATATCTCTACAATGAGTTCTTATTGATTTTGATGTCTCTCCTTTATCAATGGCTTTACGAACCTTCCTTATCTTTTTTATTAATTTCTTCTGAGTTTCTGTAAATCCCCTTTTCAATGATCTTCTTATTCTGGACGGCATTATTTTAACTAATTCATCCATAGACATAGCATTTAATTCCTTTAGAGTGTAACCCTTGTATCTAAATTCCTTTTTAGCCATTTTACCTTTTCTTTCTACCGCTTCTTTTTGCAGCTATATGACCTACCTTTCTGCCAGGAGGGGTATTTCTGGAAACCGTTGTTGGTTTACCGACATTTGAATGCGCCCCTCCGTGAGGATGATCTACAGCATTCATCGAGACCCCTTTAACCTTCGGATATATCTTATTGATTGCTTTTTTGGCATGATATCGTTGACCTGCATGAACCATTGCCTTATCCTTTCTACCACCTCCTGCCACTCTACCAATACTTGCCCTTGAATTACTGTTTATCGCGACAGTCTTTTTTGATGGCAATCTAATATATGTAACTCCTGAGGATTTATCATGGGACACTATATATGCAGATGACCCAGATGCCCTTACCAATTTACCTCCATCTCCCGGATTTATCTCTATATTATAAATCATGGTTCCTTCACTCATCTTACCTATGGATAATATATCTCCCGTTTCCATTTTTGATGTATCTCCAATACTAATCCAGTCACCCTCCTTTACCCCCTCGGGTGCAATATTCTGTATTTCCTCAAAATTCTCAAGCAGGATTTTTGCTATTGGAGCACTTCTGCCAGGGTCATTAATCAATTCAACAATCTGACCTTTAATTCCCCTCTTGAATTCCTCAGTGTACGGAGGGTATTTTATATCACCCTTAAACCTATGTGATGGGGATCTGTATCTTGGGCTTCCCCTCCCTCTCCTCTGAGTTATTATCCTTTTACCCATTTTATTTTATCTACATACTTATAATACACCAAAGTGCGATGCTATTTCCTCTGCGTTATAATCTGATGATAATTTAACATGAGCCTTTTTCTTACCCTCGGTTGTCCACATTATATTTATCTTCAAAATCTTTACATTATATAATTCCTCTACAGCATTCTTTATATCTTTTTTAGTTGCATTACTATTAACTACAAATGTGAGTTTGTTTTCCTTCTCCCTAAGTATTGTTGCTTTCTCACCCATTAACGGATATAATATCACATCATTAGCATCCATTTTGGCAAATAATATTCTCTATATTATCTAATGCAGATTTTGTCCACAGTGTCAATCTTCCTGGGTGTGTTCCAGGAGCTAACAACTCCACATCAAGTTCATCCAAGTTGACTATATCAACTCCAGGGATATTTTTGACATTCTTAATACCATCATCCTTATGTATGACTATTAGGATACTCTTTCTTCTTTTGTATTTTCTACCTCTGAGTTTACCTCTACCTGCTCTTATTCTCTTCTCCTTAGCCCTTTCTAAATCCTCTTTCAGACCCAAATTATACAACACATTAATAACATCATTTGTTTTTTTCAACCTCTGAAATGAATCCTCAACAACAAGGGGAATTTCTTTTATATTATCTATAATATGACCCCTCCCCTTTACAATTCTAATATCCTTGGTAGCAGCAATGGCTGATTTTAAAGCAAATTGATATTCTTTTTTATTCATCTTTTTGGAATAATCTCTCATCTTCGGAGGATGTGCTCTTCTACCACCTACTGCCTGAGGTACTCTTCTCACATCTCCCAATCCTCCCCCTCCAGGTTTTATTCTCGGTAATCTTGAGATCCCCCTATTTATAGTTTGTCTGTACGCATCCCTTCTCCTACCAAAGTATTCTGCAGTGGTTCTCATTCCAGATAGAGGATTAGCTCCATATTTTTGCCTTCTATTCGCCTGTAACATAACAACAGCCCTCTTAATCAAATCTGGTCTATACTCTGTATTAAAGATATCTGAAAGCTTTATATTTCCTTTAACCCTGCCCTTTAATGAATAAATTTTCACCACTTTACTTCTGCTTTGATGATAGATTTACATGTATGATCTCAAAATTTTCTGCTTCTCTTGGTCTTCTTGGTTGGGTCAGTCTTATCAATCTCTTACAAGGTCCAGGCACCGAGCCTTTGATCATAACATACTCTCCTTTAATATTGCCATATCTAAGAAATCCGCCTTCAGGAATAACAGTGCTTCCATCCTCTCCTATCTGCATAATCACCTTATTATATTCTGTTCTCGTATGATAACCCATTTGTCCTGGAAGTGGCTCCCTCCACAGTTTTCTGGCAGGATACCATGCACCCCCTGTACCTATATGTCTCCTCCCCTTTCCAGCCTTCCTTGGTTGTATTTTTACACCAAATCTTTTTATTACACCCTGAAAGCCCTTGCCCTTAGTAACTGCTGTAACATCAACGAATTGATTCTCTCTGAATACCTCTGATATTGAAATATTTTTGCCCAGTTTCTCCTTGGCATATTTAAATTTTTCATTTAAATTCCCACCAATACCCATCTCCATAATATCCGAAACCTTTTTTGGAAGCGAAGTAAGTTTTGGATGAGTATAAACTATCAATCGTATATCAGAAATCTCATCCAATTTCTTTTCAATTTCAGCAAGTTTCTTATCAGGATTTGATTTCTTTTTTCCTGTATTAATCCTCCTCTTGATATCATCAGAAAGATTATCAGCAAAAACATCAGTATATGTCTCAAGACCATTATAACCCTTTTTATAGAAGCGGATAGCAGCAACAGAGATTGGCGGAGTCTCAAGAATTGTAACTGGGATAAAAATCTCAAGGTTATATGTAGGGCTGTTTTTTCTATGGTCAATAGCAATAACATTTGTCATACCCGCCTTATAGCCTGCAAAACCCAGAATATTAGGCTCCTCACTATGTACCCAAGAGTGTATTCTCGGTGTCTCTTTTTTTGCCCTCTTTCTTGGAGCATATGCCAATGAGCCTGCCCTTGGTTTGCTATGTTTTGCCATTTTATTTTAAATAGAATTACAAATCAGAAATTTCAGCAAAATCTCTGCTAATATCACTCTAATTATCATTTTACCCTCGTGTTCTCTGCCACTCCCTCATTTTCAATAAGATAGAGATATAATATATAATAGAGGTATTGTAAATTATATAATATTATATAATAGAATAGACATTGGAATATGTATTTAAATATTCTATATTTTATCTCTTTTTATCTCTATATCTCACCATTATTTATAATGTAATATAAATTCCGGGATATCTAAAAGATATTCCTTAAATTCTGAATCCCTAAGGTCATTCAATACCGACCTTGCAGAAGACAGATTCTCACTAATCTTCCTTTTACAATAATCAAATGAACCATATTCTTCCATCAATTTAATTATTTTCTTTACAGATTCATTATCTGCATTATTACCAAACTTTTCTCTCAGAAATTCCCTTGTTTTATTATCTGACATTTTGTAAAGATGTATTATTGGAAGGGTTACTATACCTCTCCTCAAGTCATTACCATTATCTATTAAATCATCAGTATCATCCTTGATCTGGTATGCTGTTCCAATATATCCTCCATAATCTGCTAATGCATTTACCTCGTCTGGGTTTCCATTTCCTGCCAATGCACCAGTATGTGTTGATGCTCTAAACAAAGAGGCTGATTTCTTTTTTATCTTTAACATATAATCATCCTCTCCTGTATCTTCCAGATTTAGGGATATATCCATTAATTCTCCACAACATAGGTCAAAACCATACTGTGAAAGCAATTTTGTTATTTCACTTCCATATCTTGTTGATAGAGATACTGCAAGGGATATCATTGCATCCCCGATAACTATTGCATTATTTATACCATACCTCTCATGAAGTGATTGCTTTCCTCTCCTGAACATATCACCATCTATTATATCATCATGAATGAGTGTGGCATTATGGGTCAACTCAACAGCGAATGCTAATGGTATACCCTCATCTAAGTTACCCCCAACAGCCTGAAAGGACAATAAGGTTAATACGGGCCTTATTTTCTTACCTCTCATTAATATTTCTTTAATACACGAATGTAATTCTCCATCTGGAAGAAACTCGTCTACCCTTTCATTTAATATTGTAACAATTCTCTTGTAGTATTCTTTAACATTACCGTTATTCATCACAACACCCAATTGGAATTATCTATAATGATTTATTATGGTAAATATAAAATATTATATACAAATTTGAGATTATTGTTTGAGCAGTATAATGAATATCATAGATATACTTAATTTGGGTTTTAGACTTATGAAACGAGAGAGGATTGGTCTAAGTATAGATATAACTGATAGATGTACATTAAATTGTATGACATGTTATATGAAATGGTATGGTAAAAAAGATGATTTATCATTGGATAGATGGATAGAGATAATAGAGAATATACCAAAGGAGGAGAGGATTATATGTGCATGGACGGGAGGAGAGCCGTTTCTAAGAATAGACGACATAAAGGAATTAACGAAATTCTTTAAATGGAACTGGATTGCTACAAATGGCACATTACCAATAGAGAGGATACCAAAAACTACAATTCTCATTTCAGTAGATGGAACAAAAGAGGTACATAACAAAATTCGTGGTGGATGGGATGATATTGTTAATAATGCTATAAGGGATTCCTATATAGCATACAATATTACAAAGATAAATTCATCTAAGAATATCTTGGAAGAAACAATAGAGTTTTGGAGAGATAGAGTGAAGGGGATAATATACAGTTTCTATACCCCAAAAAAGGGAGAATACAAACACAGTAATCTGTATCAGAATACGGAGGAAAAAATGGATGTTATAGGATATATAAGTGATTTGAAGGAAATATATGGTGATTTTATAGTCAATACAATAGAACAACTATATTATTGTGTTAAGATTGATTGGTCTCAGGATTGTCCTGCATCAAAGACAATGCTTGCATTAGATGCACAGGGAAATGTAAAAAAGCCATGTGTTTTAGGTGAGAATGTTGATTGTAAAAGATGTGGTTGTGCTGTTCCCACATTTATGAGATTCAGACCATCTATCATAAAGGAAGGAATAAGGGTTTTGGGAGGGTTTGCAAATGAATAGTGATGTTATCTTTCTGCATGCTCCAAGTATATACGATTTCAGAAACAGAGTATCCTTTTTAGGTCCAATAAGTGATGTAGTTCCATCAACACAGGTATTTGATATGTATCCATTGGGTTTTGTTAGCCTCTCCGAGTATTTAAGCAGA
>CAZQER010000027.1:12853-15533 GCA_964592095.1 uncultured archaeon | reverse complement strand
AGTCTATGGAAATCGTAGATCGAAGATGGAACGATTATCTTATGGGTTATGGGTGCAAACTAAAGAAAATAAATGAGCATGTTGAGATATACTTTAGGAGTAGAATGAAAGGTAAGGTTGTTATTATGAAGCTAAAAAATTTCAAAAAAATCAAAAAAGTGGAAATGACCATAGATAGAGCAGATGACTTTACAGAAGATTTAAAAAGAAGAGTTAGAAAATAGAAGAAAATGGATATCTCCTGCTATGTCCAGTATGGTTTTTTAATGAAATTATATGCTGAAATTCCAGCCACGGTACCCTCACCAACTGCTGTTGATACCTGCATAATACCTCCTGTAACATCACCTGCTGCAAATACACCGTCAATATTGGTTCTCTGATACCTGTCAACTATGATATAACCATCTTTATCCACATTTACTCCGGCATCCCTTGCAATTATTGTTGAGGGAACATAACCTATGGAAATAAAAACCCCATCAACATTTATCTCTGAAATTCTATTATCCTTATTATTCCTCAATGTTATTGATTTAACAAATTTATCTCCATTTATCTCCTCAACCTCCATATTAAGCAAAACCTTTACATTCCTTTCTTTCAGTTTTTCCCGTCTGACCCTTTCTGCTCTCAATATATCCCTCCTGTGTATAAGATAAACATTGGATGCAATTCCACTGAGATATAACGCCTCTTCAACAGCAGAATTCCCTCCACCCACAACAGCAACCGTTTTGTTTTTAAAGAATGGCGCATCACATGTAGCACAGAAACTAACACCTCTTCCAATAAACTCATCTTCACCTTTGATACCAAGTTTTCTATTTTCTGTTCCAGATGCTAAGATTACTGTTTTTGTTTTAAATGTCTTATTTTTTGTCTTTATCTCCTTTTCTTTTTCTTGCAGATTTAGGTGTATTACATTATCATAAAGAATATTTATATTTAACCTCTCTAATTGCTCCTTTAGTTTATCAGCAAATTCAATTCCTGAAATTGATACAAAGCCTGGATAATTTTCCAGAGATGTTGCGTTTACAATCTTACCACCAATTATACCCTTCTCTATTAGAAGTATATCTAAACCGCTCCTCTTTGCATAGATAGCTGCTGTAACCCCTGCTGGTCCACCACCAATGATTATGACATCGTAGACCATTTTTATATCTTTTTTTCAATCTGGCATTTAAATATATCATTCACAGCAGTTATAAATTCATTTCTCTTTTCCTTTGGTATTCTTGCACCTGCTGCTATATCATGACCACCACCTTCTCCATCAACCATAGCACTGCATTCATTCATTGCGTTTCCTAAGTGTATTCCTCTTCTGATCAAATTCCAATTAGCCCTCGCAGAGACCTTCATCATTCTTGAATCATCCTTATCGTCAGCAAAAGCCAAAATTGGTTTATCTGGTGGTATAATCCTCGCCCCATAAGCCATACCAGCCACAACGCCGATAATGTTCTCATTTATTCTTCCCTCAGAATCAAAGTAATAAAGGAATGGAAGTTCTTTGACACCTCTTTCCGATAAATATTCAATACCTTCTCTCAACATTTCCCTGTGTCTTTGCAACAGTTTTTTAGCCTCCTTCCATTTTCTATCCCTATCCCCAAGACATACATTCAAACCTATTTCTGGTCTTTCATGTCTGCCACATGCATTCATCAAGGTAGAAAATTCCTTTACATCTCTCAATTCAGTCCTCCTCTCTTCTTTTAGTAGAGTGTATACCTCGCCTATCATCCCCTGTATTATGTATTCTGGAACATTAAAATCAAGAAGTCTTATATATAAAGCACTTATCAATTTTTTCCTTTCCTCAATGCTTAAATCAACATAACTTTTCCATGAATCATCCTCCCTTTTTGGATTTATCTCAAGGGATTCTATAAATTCAAGACATGCTCTCTGATTCCCTGTTAATCCAGGAATTATGGGATCAGATGCATATGTTAGCATTATATGTAGCGGTCTACTTTGTCTGCCAAATAATCTCAAATCGTTTTTTACCTTTATTGTCTTTTGTTTTATTGCATCGTTAAGTATTATTCTATTTAATGAATGTAATCTACCATCAAAGTCTTGCATATCACCAACTGCACCTACCAAAGCAATATGTGCCATTTTATCCCTATTAAGGGATTTTGCTACAAGGTATGCCATCCCTGCCCCGGAAATATCAACACCTCCATCATATCCATAGAAATGCGGATTTACCTGTTTTTTATATTCTCCATGGGGTGTATGATGGTCTATAATATAAAAATTTTTTATACCACTATCTATAATTAACGGAATCTGACCGGAACCCATATCTGAAAAAACGATAGTTTTGTCTATATTGTCAATTTTATTTATTGTATTGCTATTAAGTTGTTTTGTAATCATATATTCCACATCCTTTTCCAAAAAACGAAATAAATCAATCAATACGGCACATGCAGTAATACCATCTGCATCGTGATGACTAACAATGAAAATGTCATCCTCCTCCTTCAACTGCATTGAGAATTTACATATATCGTTCCAAAATTTCTTATCTATCATTTCCATCTTAAAAGAAAGAAGAGATTGCTCCCGCCGGGATTTGAACCCGGGTCACCGGCTCGAAAGGCCGGGATGATTGGCCGGTCTACACTACGGGAGCATTTTTGGTTGAGTTTGTTTT
>CAZQER010000027.1:0-12753 GCA_964592095.1 uncultured archaeon | reverse complement strand
GGCCGGTCTACACTACGGGAGCATTTTTGGTTGAGTTTGTTTTTATGGAAAATAAATATAGGGAAACCAGTTTAAAATATTGATTTTTAATGTGATTATTATATTTATAAATATCTATCCATATTTCTTAAAAATAAAAATGAGAATTGCAGGAATGTATGTTAGAGCTGTAGAATTTTTAATTACTGTAAATATAATTGTCTTTCTTTTTACTGCTGCAAATTATAGATTATTTGAACTGTTCGCTCTCATGCCAATATATGTTCTCAAGGAACCATGGACATTAATAACGAGCATGTTTACACATGCAAACTTCGAGCATCTTCTGTTTAATATGGTGGGCTTGTTTTTTCTTGGGAGTTATTTGGAGAGGATTATAGGAGAAAATAACTTCCTGAAGGTCTATTTTATAGGCGGATTATTTGGAGGCATTCTTTCAGTTATAACAGGATTTTTGGGGTTCTGGTCAATAGAGACAAGAATAGTCGGTGCATCAGGTGCTGTTTTTGCTGTTGCTGCATGCCTTGCAATTCTAAGACCAAATCTGACAATATTTATATTTCCAATACCATTCCCAATGCCATTATATATTGCAGTATTTGGATTTATGCTTATAATGTCATTCATGCCAGGAATAGCGTGGTCTGGACACTTGGGTGGTCTGATTGTCGGAGCTTTATATGGAATAAAATTTAGAGGTGGAGAAATAGGAGTGGATAGATATGGATACAGATTTTATTAACTGAATAAATCCTCAAGATGAAAATTGTGATATCCGTTGGTGGTTCGATTATATATGGAACAAATAAAAATCTTGATAAGAACTACATCAGAGAGATTTCAAAATTTATCAATAAATTACAGAGAGGGGGAAATAAAATTGCTATCGTTACTGGTGGTGGGGAATTAGCAGGAGATTATATAGAAATTGCAAGGGAGTTCAATGCGTCAGAGGCTTTTTGTGATTTGATTGGAATAGACATATCAAGAATGAATGCGAGAATTCTGGCAATAGCTATTGGAGATAACGCTGTGATAGAACCCCCAAAAGACTTTCAAAAGGCTAAGGAGGAAATGGATAATGGAAGGATAGTTGTAATGGGAGGTACTCATCCCGGACATAGTACTGACGGTGTCTCTGCGCTACTTGCAGAATATGTAAATGCCGATTTATTAATAAATGCAACAGATGTTGATGGGATATACGATAAAGACCCAGAGATGTTCAAGAATGCCAAACTCTATGATAAGATCTCAATAAATAAACTTCTAAAAATGGTTCAAGAGAAATCTATTAATGCTGGAGAATATAAATTGATAGATATGCTTGCAGTAAAAATCATCCAGAGGTCGAAAATAAAAACAATATTTCTCAATGGTAGGGATATAAAGAATATGCAAAGGGCAATAGAAGGAAATGAGTTCAAAGGAACAATGGTGATAAATGATTGATGTATTAAATTTTTGCTTTCCTTTCCTTCTTTCTCTTCACTGTCTTTAGCCTGAAGAAATTCTCTCTTTCCATCTCCTCCAAACGCATTTTTATATAAATCTGCGTTGCTCTGAGTCTTGGAATCATTAAATGTTCTAATGCGTTAACCCTCCTTTTGATCTTTTTTATTTCTTTTCCAAGTCGTATTATTGTCTCCTCAATCTCCACAAGATTTATTAACCTCTCCAGAACTATATTAAAGCTTTTAACAGAATCATCAAGCTTTGAGGATGTAAGTGGAATCCTGTATTCTTTTTTCAGTTCAGCATTTTCATCTGTAATAAGGTCAATTTTTGGTGTCCTCACACCCATGACATTCTTTAATGATATTTCTATTCTCTTGGATTCTGGAATTGCTGATGCAATTGATTCTACAGCAGGGGAACCCATTATTGCCTCTGCGGATATCAAATTGGCATATGCCTTATTCATAGCCTCTACAACCTCCTCTCTCAAACCCTTTGCCTTTTCCAGTACGGCAAGAAATTCTGTCATTAATGTATCTCTTTTTTCTTTTAGAAGGTTATATCCCTTCTCCGCAAGTTCAATTTTTTTGTTAATTTCCAGTAATTCCATCCTCGTAGGATGGATACCCTCTATGATATCTGCCATTTTATGAACCCTTCCTGTGTGCAGGATGATATTTCTCTATGTATTTTGGATCTATTCTTTTTAAATCCCTCTCATCAAGAATAGATAGCAATTCCCATCCCAAATCCAATGTATCGGAGATTGTTCTGTTTTCATCATAGCTTTGATTTATAAATTCTGACTCAAATCTTTCTGCAAATTCCAAAAACTTTTTATCCCTCTCTGTCAGTGCCTCTTCACCAACAACAGCAACCAAATCCCTTAGATCACGACCCTCTGCATATGCCGCATATAACTGATTTGAAACATCTGAATGGTCTTCTCTTGTTCTTTCAGCACCTATGCCCTGATTCATAAGTCTTGAGAGACATGGTAGAACATCTATAGGTGGATAAATCTTCTTTCTATGTAGCTGTCTTGATAATACTATCTGACCCTCTGTGATATACCCAGTAAGGTCTGGAATAGGATGGGTTATATCATCTCCTGGCATTGAGAGTATGGGAATTTGAGTAATACTTCCCTTCTTACCCTTGATTCTACCTGCCCTTTCATATATTGTGGATAGGTCTGTATATAAATAACCAGGATAGCCTCTTCTTCCTGGAACTTCTTCTCTTGCTGCTGAGACTTCCCTTAATGCCTCACAATAATTGGTCATATCAGTTAATATAACAAGAACATGCATGTCTTTATCAAATGCTAAAAATTCTGCAGTTGTCAGTGCAATTCTTGGTGTTATTATTCTCTCTATGGTGGGATCATCTGCTAAATTTATAAAAGAAACTATTCTCTCTAATGCTCCTGTCCTTTTGAAATCCTTTCTAAAGAAAGAAGCCTCTCCTGCGGTAATTCCCATTGCAGCAAAAACAACTGCAAATTCCTCCTTCTCACCCAATACTGTGGCCTGTCTTGCAATCTGGGCTGCCAATTCATTATGTGTAAGACCCACTCCTGAGAATATTGGAAGTTTTTGTCCCCTTACGAGTGTATTCATTCCATCTATTGCAGATATTCCAGTTTGTATGAATTCCCTTGGATATTCCCTTGCATATGGATTCATGGGATTTCCCTCAATATTTCTTCTATCCTCTGGAATAATCTCGCCCTTTCCATCCATGGGTCTGCCCGCTCCATCAAATATTCTTCCCAAGACATCTATTGATACGGGAATCTTCATGGTTTCTCCCAAAAACCTTACAACAGTATTCTTTGTATCCAATCCGGATGTTCTCTCAAATACCTGCACCACTGCCTTGTTAGTCATTGCATCAAGAACCTGTCCTGTTCTAATCTCCCCTCCAGCAGTTATTATCTCAACGACCTCCCCATAACTGACATCAGACACATTATCTACTATCATCAAAGGCCCAGTTATCTCTACCACACTTGTATATTCCTTAATTGTCATTTTAATTATCCTCCCAAACTTTCTTCAATATTTTTCTCTATCCTATCAAACTCCTTATCAAATGTTTCATTTGGGACATATTTCATTTTTGCTATACTATCAACAACATCCAATCTGGATATTTCTTCTTGTGTCATACCTCCTTCAAGCGCTGATAGTGCATAATCATGGAATTTGAGTATTATCTTCAGCATTCTGTACTGTTTCCTTAGAGGGCAGAATGTATCTACCTCATGATACGCATTTTGCTGTAAAAAGTCCTCTCTTATCATCCTCGCAACATCAAGGATTAACCTCTCTCTATCTGGAAGGGCATCGGGACCTACTAATTGTACTATCTCCTCCAGTTCAGATTCCTTCTGAAGTATAGTCATAGCCTTTATTCTGTTACTCATCCATTTCTTGTTTATATTATTGTTAAACCAATCACTCAATGTATCTGAATATAGAGAATAGGATGTTAACCAGTTAATTGCTGGAAAATGCCTCCTATCAGCAAGTTTTACATCAAGTGCCCAGAACACATGTGTTACCCTCAATGTATTCTGGGTTACTGGCTCTGAAAAATCACCACCGGGTGGAGAAACTGCACCTATAATAGAGGTTGAACCCGTCCTATTATCACTTCCAAGGCATTTTACCCTTCCAGACCTCTCATAGAATTCTGCCAATCTGGATGCAAGATATGCTGGATATCCCTCCTCACCAGGCATTTCCTCAAGCCTTCCGGAGATTTCTCTCATTGCCTCTGCCCATCTTGATGTTGAATCAGCCATTAATGCAGTATTATAACCCATATCCCTATAATACTCTGCCAGTGTTATTCCAGTATATACGGATGCCTCTCTTGCAGCAACTGGCATATTTGATGTATTTGCTATTAACACCGTTCTTTCCATTAATGGAAAACCATGCTTTGGATCCTCCAAATGTGGAAATTCTTCAAGCACTTCGGTCATTTCATTACCCCTTTCACCACAACCCACATAGACAATTACCTCCGCATCAACCCATTTTGCCAACTGATGCTGTGTTACCGTCTTTCCGGTACCAAAACCTCCAGGAATTGCTGCTGTACCTCCCTTTGCAAGTGGGAAGAATGTATCAAATATCCTTTGTCCAGATATCAATGGAACATCACAATCAAACTTTTCAACAAATGGTCTTGGTTTTCTAACTGGCCATATCTGCATCATCTGTATCTTGTGTTCCTTACCATCATCCTCTAAAATACATACAGTATCATTAACCTTGAATTTACCCTCTTCTATATGTGTTACAGTTCCCTTTAAATTTGGTGGAATCATAATCTTATGGGTTATGATTTTTGTCTCCTTTACCTCACCTATAATATCACCACCAAATACTTCATCACCCTCTTTAACAATACCCTTGAAGTTCCATTTTTTTGTCTTGTCTATTGGTGGAACAGAAATCCCCCTTGTTATATAGTTTCCAGATATATTCTCAATAAGATTCAAGGGTCTTTGAATCCCATCATAAATGGATTTAAGAACTCCAGGCCCAAGTTCTACTGATAGTGTTCTCCCAGTACCCTTCACTGGTTCTCCTGGTTTAACACCACCCGTCTCCTCATACACCTGTATTGATGCTATATCTCCCTCAAGTTTGATTATTTCTCCTATAAGTCCCTCATCACCTACTCTAACAACCTCATGCATTTGATGTCCCCTCATACCATCTGCTTCAACCAGAGGTCCCGCAATTCTTATGATTTTGGCCATTTTTATCATTATTTTACCAATTCAAAACCTATAAAATCCCTGACCATCTTTCTAATTGTTTCTTCTCCACCACCCTCTCTATCTGGAATTTCTACTACGATTTTATCCTTCCTTCTGAGATTATCTATCTCTTTGCTCACATTTTTTGCAAGTGATTGGGTGATTAAAATAACATCAAACTCATCATTTAAATTCCTCATCACATCCGTTATATTTTCTTTATCTGCAGTATACATATTCTTCAATCCTGCAAGTTCCAGACCAGTTACTGTAAGTCTATCACCTATGATACATAGTTTTACCATTTTTAAATAAAATGGATGCTATTTGAGGCTTGAGTGTTACCTTTAATCTTTTAATTTTATTATTCAGTGTATTATCTATCCTAATCGTTCCATTCTTGCTTTGGATAATAACACCAAAATCGCCTATATTAGATGCCTTTGCACCCTTTATGAGTGATGAATATTTTTTGTCTATTAAAATCTCGAGATTTGGAACCTTGTCCTTATCATTATCTATAATTCTATTAAGTAAATCTGCCCTTTCCTTATCACTCATTTCCTTAAGTATTTTATTCTTTACCCTTTCAAAAACATCATCAATAATGGAATTCTTCTCTGCCTCTATTGCTTCTCTGCTTTTTATTACAGCATCTGCTATTATTCTTCTATATGTCAACTTTGCCTCTTTCTTCCCATTTCTTATAATTTTCTCCGCATTTATTTCAGCCTCCCTCTCTATATCATACCTGATTTTCTTTATTTCTTCTTCAGTTCTTTTGTTTATACTATTAATCTTATTCTCTGCGTCCTTTCTGAGCCTGTTCTCAAGTTCCTTCAGACCCATTTTATCCAGCAAGTTTTTTGATTATCAGGTCTACCACGGCATCTATATTCTTTTCAGCAGATTTTCTAATTTTCTTTAACTCATCGTTTGTGGATTTCTCTATACTCCTAACCCTCTCCTCTGCATTTTTTGTTTCTGCCTCAATTATCTTTTTAACATCATTTTCTGCCTCTTCAATCCTTTTTTTAATAACAACATCTCGCTTTGCTCTCTCCGCCCTTATCCTTTTTTCTGCCTCTTCCTCAACCTTTTTTATCATTTCCTCAACCTCATCCTCAACCTTTCTGATATGCTCCAACTCCTTCATTCTACATCCATAATGATTAATAATGATATATAATATATTATCTTATATTTAATAAATCATGATTTTAAATAATGACATTTGAGATGTTAAATATTGTTCAAATTTATTACCTCTCTTCTATTAATTCTTCAATTATTTTTGCATAACTTGGTCTTGTTACAAATACCCCTATCAAAACCCCCGTTACAGTGGTAAATGCAAATCCTTGAAGTGCCTGAATGGTGAATACAGGAAGCATTACCGCTATGGTAGTTGCTGCAGCAGTGAATATTATAAAGAATGCTCTTCTTATCTGTTCCACAACACTTATTATCCTTCTTTTTCCACTCTCCCTTCTTAATGTTTCATCTGTTATAACAATCTGGTCATCGACACCAGTTCCCACGGCAGCTATTATCCCAGCAACTGCAGCCAAATCTATCTCCCAGTTTATTGCAGATGCCAAACCAAGGATTATTATTATTTCACTTAGTCCAGTTATCATAACAGGTGCAACAATAAAAAGTCTTCTGTATCTCAGATAAATAATAAAGGCAACAGTAAATATAGCCATAATACCTATAATAAAACTGCCCTCCAAGAATTTACCTCCAAGTGATGCGGGAATTTCTGATTCAGATTCAATTGTTGCTCTCGCGGGTAGATTACCAGAACTCAACCAGATTTTATTCTGTTTCATTTCATTCTTTGCATCCTGAATGGTTGGTGCCCATCCGGTAATTACTGCTGCATAGACTGGTTCACCCCTTGTATTAAAATTCAATCTTGGAGAGGTTTTTAATCCGGTAATTTCTTTTATCCAGTCCTCATATGTCTTATTACCCTTCGGTATCCTCTCTGTATTAAAACCTGCTTCCTCTATGCCCCCCCTTATCGTTTCTGGAATATCCTTTTCATCACCGGCAATTATTGCCCTTCTATATTTATTACTCAAATTTTTTATCTTGAAGAAAAATTCACTATTGTTCCCTTCCCATACAACTACTGTCAGATTCGCCCTCTTTTTTATTATGTCAATTGCGGTATCTCCGTAATAAATAGAACCACCCCTTGGTGATGAAGATGTAATGTTTGATAATATATTGTATATTCCTTTATCTATGATAATTATTGAATCATAGGGTCTGTCAATAAAAAGGTCAACTGGTCTATTAAGTGGACTATTCTCTCCAAAATACTTACCATACGCTACCTTTCCAAATCTTTTTGCCCCTTCACCCATAAGTTTCACACCAACTCTCCATCCATAACCATTCTGCTCCTGAAATATTCCAGATGATCTTGGATCGGGGTCTACAACAATTTCATCACCTCTCACTGCAAGTTTACCATCAATAAGTTGCTCAAATCTTGCTGGTTGTTTTAGAATATTCTCTATTCTTTCTCTTTCATGTGGTGATGCTCCAGATATCTGTATTAGTATATATCTATTACCCCAAGGTCTTACAGGAATATCCTTCAAACCCATAGAATTCAATCTTGATACAAGTATGCCCCTCTCGATCTCCATAGTTTCCTTATCTACCTCTCTTTCCAATTTCAACTGCATCTGAATTCCACCGGCAAAATCCAATCCGTAATCTAATCCATTACCAAAACCTATACCTTTATCGCCATTAACGGGAATGATATTGAAAATAAGCAATAATGATGCCAGGATCAGTAAAATCATAATAATTATTCTTGTACTTCTCAATAGATTTTGTATATTCCTTACATCCATTTTCTCTTCTTTATGGATTTTAATATATCAAATCTGCCACCCTTTTCTTCAACATACCATTTCAATATTCCTGCATTCAATAACCATGTATTTATCAAATCTGCTATAAGTCCTATTAAAAGCACTGAGGCTATGTTTGGAAGTGCAGGTATTCTAATCAATGTATTTGTGAATATGAGAATAACAACCATAGCGCCCATCGTTGTTCCAGTCATGGTCAAACCAGTTTTCATAGCGCTATCAATTCTCTCATTTACTGTGCCCTTTGATGTTCTTAGAACCCTTGTTGTTAATAAAATATCAGAATCCACAGAGTAACCTATCAACATTAACAAAGATACCAAGGATGCTGGCTCTAAAAGGAGTCCAAATATACTCATTCCGCCTACTGCAAATATAGCATCAAATGTAGCCGCGGCAATAATTGCTATTGATGGTATAAAATCCTTAAATACGAGAAAAATAACTGCTACTATAAGAAGATATGCAAAAATAACAGCATACATCCCCTGTTTCCAAAATTTATCTCCCAATGTTTTTCCAATCTTTTCTATCCTAAAATTCTTTTTTTGTAGGTCAATATCTATATTCTCCTTAATATAAAGCTCTGTAGCTCTTTTCAACATATCTGGATTTATATCCAATGCAATAATTCTCAATATTGATTCATTCCCATCAAA
Source organism: uncultured archaeon (assembly GCA_964592095.1). Lineage (GTDB taxonomy): Archaea > Altiarchaeota > Altiarchaeia > IMC4 > QMZM01 > EX4484-2. The sequence continues at coordinate 3,955 of CAZQER010000027.1, read as the reverse complement.
TATTATATCTGCCCCTTTGATTCTATTCCTGAGTTTTTCCTCAATATCAGCCGATGGTTCTTCGCTAAGCCTTATCTCTGCTATATCCTCTCTTCTCAATTCACCAACATATTTTTCAAGTATGTTTTTAATTTCGGTTTCATTTACAACAGTAGTTGTGCTTATTGTTATCTTATAAAGATTTGTACCAAGTTCAACACCAGAAAATATATTCAAATGCTCTAAATCCCTATCTTTTAATTCCTCTTTAATGGCACTCAGAACAGATTTGTTTACTTCCTTTTCAAGTGTAATTTCAACCCAAGAACCCCCGGCAAAATCCAAACCCAACGGGACTCCTCTTGTGGATATGAGAATAATCATAATAATTGTGATGATTATAGGAAAAAGCATAAGTTTTTTATAATGAATCCTTTCCTCCATCAGACTATAAAGGTTATCAAACATGTTTACTACTATAAAATTAAACCTTAAAAATAATGTTTTTTACTTTTCATCCTAATGTAGATTATGTCATCTATTCTAATTGGAACATCGGGATGGAGTTATAATCACTGGGTTGGTAATTTCTATCCTAATAATCTAAGTAAATGGAAATGGCTGGAGTTTTATACAGAACAATTTAATACTGTTGAGTTGAATGCAACCTTTTATAGATTACCAATGGAAAAGACATTCCAGAACTGGTACAGGAGAACGCCCAATGGGTTTGTATTTTCTGTAAAGATGAGCAGGTATATTACACATATAAAAAAATTAAGGGAATGTGATGATAATATTTCAATATTTTTTGATAGAATAAAGGAACTGAAGGAAAAATGTCCTATAATATTGATACAACTCCCCCCTTCCCTTGAATTCAAGAGGAATGTTGCAGAAAACTTTATGGATGGGTTAACATCCTCTCATGGAAATTATAGATATACAATAGAATGCAGAAATTTAAGTTGGTTTTCTGAAGATTCATACAGATTAATGTCAAAATATGGAATTGCCCTGTGTTTTGCAGATACACCAAGATACCCATATGAAGAAAAAGAAACTGCAGATTTTATCTATATCAGATTACATGGTCATGAGGTATTATATGCATCAGATTATAGTAAAGAACAACTCGAAACATGGGCAAATAAAATAAATGGATGGCTTGATAATGGCATGGATGTATATGTATATTTTGATAACGATGCATACGCATATGCACCAAAAAATGCAAAAATGCTAAAGGATATTTTAAAAAGAATGAAATGATGGAAATTTATTTCTTCATTTAAAATATTCTATATGTCAAAAAAAGAACGCATATTGGTTACATCTGCATTGCCTTATGCTAATGGACCATTACATATAGGACATGCTATAGGAGCCTATATTCCTGCAGATGTATATGTCAGATATCACAGACTTAAGGGTAATGATGTTGTCTATATCTCAGGTACCGATGAGCATGGAACACCCATTGCAGTTACTGCAGACAATGAAGGTATAACACCTCAGGAGGTTGTAGATAAGTATTATAAAATAATTAAAAAGGCATTTTATGACCTTGGAATAAGTTTTGATAATTTCTCAAGAACATCAAGGAAGGAACATCATAGATTATCACAGGAATTCTTTTTGAATATAATGAAAAACGGTTTTATATATAAAAAAATAGTTGAAAGACCGTACTGCACTAAATGCAGAAGATTTCTTCCAGATAGATATGTGAGAGGGATATGCCCATTCTGCGGGGCAAATGACCAGAGGGGTGACCAGTGTGAAATCTGTGGAAAACAATTAGAGCCACATGAGTTGAAAAAATATTATTGTACCATCTGTAGAGGAAAACCGGTAATGAAGAAAACAGAGCATTGGTTCTTCAGGCTTTCTGCATTTGCAGACAGACTTGAGAAATGGATCTATAAGAATAAACATTGGCCAGATAATGCAAGAAATTTTTCTCTTGGGTGGTTAAAAGAGGGTTTGAAAGATAGAGCAATTACGAGGGATTTGGACTGGGGAGTTCCATTACCTGTTGAAGGAAGCGAAGGTAAGGTACTTTATGTATGGTTTGACGCACCCATCGGTTATATATCATCAACAATAGAGTGGGCGAGGAATAAAGGAGATGATAAATTATGGATGAGATATTGGATGGAGAAAGAATGTAAGATAGTTCACTTTATAGGTAAGGATAATATCCCCTTTCATGCAATAATCTGGCCAGCCATGTTGATGGCTCACAAAGATTATAATCTCCCATGGCAGATATCAAGTAATGAGTATCTGAATCTTGAAGGAAAGAAGATGAGCACATCAAGGAGTTGGGTTATATGGCTCCATGATATTCTGAGTGAATTTCCTGCAGATTATCTAAGGTACTATCTCCTTGCTATAAATCCCGCAAAACATGATGCAGATTTTTCATTGAGAGAATTTCAACACAGAATAAACAGCGAATTGATTTCTACATTGGGTAATTTTATACACAGAACATTCACATTTATAAAAAGATATAACAATGGTATTGTTCCAGAAGAGGATATCTATACAAAGGAGGATAAAGATATTCTGAGGGATATAGAGAATTATACCAATGATGTTGCCCACAATATAGAAAATTTCAGGTTTTCACAGGCACTCTTTTCAATGATGAATCTTGCTCACAGGGGTAATGAATATTTTCAGCATAAAGAGCCATGGAAAAAAGAAAATACATATGGCACAACATTATTCATCTGTGCAAACATCGTTAGAACATTATCCATCTTAATGTTTCCATTTATTCCATTCTCTGCTGAGAAGACATGGAAGATGTTAAATTTGGATGGGAAATTAAGTGAACAGAGATGGGAGGATGCTGCTAGACTCTCTATATCTTCAGGACATAGAATTGGGAAAATAACTACACTATTTTCCAAGATTGATGATTCACAGATTGATAGATTTATCAAAAAATATCTCAAAAGTAGATATATAAAATATGATGATTTTAAAAGCATAGATATAAGAATTGGGGAGATAACAAATGTTGAGGAACATCCCAATGCAGATAAATTATATTTATTGAATGTTAATTTAGGAGATATCGGGAAGAGACAAGTGGTTGCAAAAATAAAGGATGAATATACAAAGGATGACCTTATAGGTAAACAAGTGGTATTAGTTGTAAATTTGGAGTCACTTGAGATAAGGGGTAAAAAATCGGAGGGGATGCTTTTGGCTGCAGATGTCAACGGAAAACCAATACTTTTAATTCCGGATAAAACGACAAAGATTGGAGCAAAGGTGAGATGAAAAAGAAGGTACTTGATACATCAGCCATTCTTAGGAGCAATTTAGATTTCTCTGATGGGTGTTATGTTATAACAGATAATGTTATTCATGAAATTAAAGATGAAATAATAAAATCTGTGATAAACTCCAGTATACGAAATGGAAGAATTGAAATAAAAACCCCTGATGATGATTTTCTAAAAAGAGTCAAAGAGGAGGCGGAAAAGACTGGTGATTTAAACAGACTTTCAGATACAGATATTGAACTTATTGCCATCGCCTTACAGAATGATTATACAATAGTTACAGATGATTATAGCATTCAGAATATGTGTAAATATCTCAAAATGGATTATGAAAAAAATATATATGATGGTATTAAAAGAAAACTGAAATGGAGTATGATTTGCGAGGGATGTGGAAGGGGATATGATTATAAAACAAATATTTCAAAGTGTGAAATCTGTGGTTCATATCTAAGAAAGAGGGCAGAATCTATAGAATAGAATGATATGAATGATAATGGAATGGTTTTGATATAATTTTTAATTTTCATCATCTTAGTTTTTCCCATAATTATATCTTATCACATCCTCTTATTTAAAGCTCGGCGGCGAGTAATATCTCACTTAACGTCAGACTGTGTGAAAACTCTCTGTTAAGTATTGTGTTTGGTGTTTAAAATCCTGTCTTTTGC
>CAZQER010000026.1:0-15545 GCA_964592095.1 uncultured archaeon | reverse complement strand
TAACATTCTTTGCAAACGACACCTTAGGACATATATCTAAAAAATCAAACTACTTCATCTCTGCATTGCCAATGACATTCAATACAAAGGTCAAGGATTATAATAATAGTGGTCTGGATAGTTTTTTGGGTATATATCATAACAATAGTTTGATTAAATCTGAAAACTCGAGTAATGGTAACTTTTCTCTGTTGGTGCCAGATTATGTCTTTGATTTAATTGTGAGATCATTAAATAACTCAATAACCCTATTACTTAGAAATGCAAATCTCTCACAGAACAACAATAGGAGTATATGGTTGGACAGGATTGAATCAACCTATGGGTTTGTTGTTTTATATGGGGTATCATTGAACTACAATATAAGTAATGTTAGTATTAATATAAGCTATAATGGAACAGATTATGGTAATGAGGATTACCTTGCAGTTTATAAATGCAATAACTGGAATTTCTCGGAGAGAAGGTGTGACGGTAATTGGCACAGGATAAGTGATATAGTTATGGATATAAATAATAATTTATTTAGCATAGATGTCAATTCCTTCAGCGCCTTTGGAATAAAACAGTTATGTTCTGATGGAACGGAAGATGGGAAATGTTCCATAAATAAGCCCAAGTATTGTGATAATGGAAACCTGATCGATAATTGCGTCAAATGCGGTTGCCCCTCTGGAAAGGCGTGTAATACGGCGACAGGAAAATGTTATACGCCATCCTCCAGCGGTGGCGGAGGAGGTGGAGGAGGTGGAGGTGGAGTGATCTCCATAAAAAAGGCAACGTGCTTTGATAATTTAAAGAACTGTCATGATGGGGGTTGTGAGGAAGGAGTAGATTGTGGAGGTCCATGTAAACCCTGTCCTTCATGCTCTGATGGAATACAGAATCAGGGTGAAGAGGGTATAGATTGTGGAGGACCATGTAAGCCTTGTACTACCCTAACAACCGCTACCTCAACTACCACAACAACCACCACTGTAACTACAACGACCTCTACTACAACAACTGCAATAACTACAGTGATGTCTGAAAGTACTACAACAACCGTTACTGGAAGAGTTGAAAAGAGAGGGAAGAGAGATATAACCCCATTATTGATTTTACTCAATATTTTATTGTTAATTGTTGTAATTTATATTTACAATTATAGAAAAAGAAAATGAAAAAAAGGATTTTGATATTATCTGTATTATTTACTATGTTATTTATTCACATTGGTTGTATTCATAAAGGTAATACAACAAGTACTTCAACTATAACTACTACAACTACTCTAACTACCACATCTACCACAATTAATATTACTCAGATTAGATATGAATGTAAAGAGGATAAGGATTGTGTTCCTGCCCAGTGTTGTCATCCTGTTTCATGCATCAACAAAAGATTTGCTCCGAATTGCAAGGGTATAATGTGTACCATGGAATGTAGAGCAGGAACAATGGATTGTGGATATGGTCGTTGTGTCTGTAATAAGAATAGATGTGAGGTGAAATGGAATAAATAAAAATAAAAGTTTGATTATTTCCTTTTCTTCATATAGATTATATAGACTACCGCTGCAAGTATTATTATAATTAGCATCAATATGGGAATAGCGCCATAGTCCTCCGTTTTCTTAGAGATTGTTGGTGAGGTTATTGATGTTGAGGTTACTGCTGCCATAGATGTAGTTACTGTGGTGGAGGTGGTGGTAGTTGTAGTGGAGGGAATTAAATTCCTTATCTTTTCCAAAAGGTTGTTACAGTCTGAAGGTGTTTCCTTGCATTTCCCTGTGTTATAAACCTTTGATATTTTTATTGCCTCTTGAATGTATTTTAACGCATCCTTGTAGTTACCTTTATTGAATAGTTCCTCGGCGTTTTTATAAAGATTGTATGATTTCTGTTCGTTTATGTAGATCTCTCTTGATTTGAAGAGATAGATTGTATTATCAAGGGCTCCTATCAGAAGGTCATTCTTTCCATCTGAATCCAAATCTATAACCCTTATCTGACTTACCCTCATATATGGCTTATAATCCCACTGAAGATTGCCATCTATATCAAACACATCCACGGTATCTGAACCCGATATTATTTCTTTATTTCCATCCATATCAAGGTCACCGGTTTCTACATCATTTACTTGCCTTGTTGCATTCCTTGACCATATAAGTTTTCCTTTATTATCAATGAGGTAGGTTTTCTCAAATCCACCAGCGACTATCTCTACATTACCATCGTGATTTATATCAGATACCTTTATTGCCTCAATCTTATTTGTATCAAATTTCCAGATTAACTCCCCTTTATTGTTTAACACATATATGCCGGAGGTAGAACTAACTATAAAATCATCATTTCCATCATTATCTACATCTGAGATTTCCATATCTGTTGTCTCTCCATCTACATGGTAATTCCAGATTGTATCTCCGTTGCCGTCATACATTGTTATATATTTCCCAGATGCAATTACAATCTCATTTTTACCGTCAAGATTAAAGTCATTCATAGAAAAATCAGACGTATGTGTACCTCCAACGGTTTTTCTCCACAGGACATTGCCGTTATTATCTACAACAATGACCTCGCCTGTTCTTACTGACTGCGATGCAAGAATAATATCTTTTAAATTATCATTGTTTAAATCTCCTGTTGATATCCTCCTGATAGAATTTTGGGTCATAAATCTGAGGATTTGATTTCCGTTGCTATCTGTAATATAAAGGGGTCTCCCCGCACCGAACATAACCTCAATTTTACCATCATTATCAATATCATCAGCGTATACTGCCTCTACACCAACAACTGTTTGAATATCCCATATCTTCTTTCCATCTTTGTCAATCACATAACCAAATCCATCATTATAGAACCCGGATATAATCTCCATGTTGCTATCATTGTTTATATCCGCAACATAGATATCCGTATTGCCTCCCCTTGCCAGATATCTCCACTCAAGAGTTATATAGTTCCTATAAACTGCATCTGTATTAACACAAAGTAAGATTAGAAGCCCCATTAAAATCATGTTTGTTCTTTTCATTTTGTTCATTAAAATTTTATTTTTATTTTTATTTTTTGATGGAGAGGTTAAATATATTTAAGAAATTGAGAGATAAGAGAATGGGAATAATTGAAAAAAATAGAATTTTTGATAATGTTGTAAAAATAATAGAAAAATCTGTAGTTGATTTACCGGAAGATGTGGAGAATGCAATAAGGGGGGCCGAGAAGGTTGAGAAAGATGAGAGGGCAAGAATTCTGTTAAATAATATATTGGATAATATAGAAATTGCAAGAAAAAACTCCACACCAATATGTCAGGATACTGGAATTCCAATCTTTTATGTTAAAATCGGTAGTGAAGTAGGAACAAATACTATAAAGATTATCACCGAGATTAGAGATATTATAATTACGGCTGTCAGGGAGGCGACAGAAAAGATTCCGCTAAGGCCGAATGTTGTGCATCCTTTAACAAGAGAGAATAGTGGTGATAACACGGGAATTGATGTGCCGATAATAGAATTTGAATTTTTAGATGATACGGATTATATGGAGATCACTGCATTTCCCAAGGGGGCTGGCTCTGAGAATGTGTCATGTTTCAAGATGCTGGATGTGCTGAATGGAATAGAGGGGGTAAAGGAATTTGTAATTGATGTTGTTGCAAGGTCTAATGGTAAACCATGTCCCCCAGTCATAGTTGGTGTTGGAATAGGTGGGACATCTGATAAGGCAATGTCCATTGCAAAAAGGGCTCTTCTAAGGAAGATAGGTTCCCATAACCCCCACAGGGAGTTTGCAGATCTTGAGAATGAATTATACAAAAAAATAAATGAATTGGGTATAGGTCCAATGGGTATTGGGGGCAATACAACATGTCTTGCAGTTCATATTGAAAATGCTAACTGTCATACTGCATCCTTACCCGTGGCTGTGAATCTACAATGTTGGGCAGCAAGAAAGGCAACAGTTAGGATATACAGAGATGGAGAAGAATTCTTATAGAATTCTTATATGGTTTTGAATGTAACTCTGCTCCATTTATTCCATTTTGTTGGTCCATATTTCTCATATGCCTCGACAACTACAGGTCTTTTTCCCATCTCCTCTGCAGCAGTAAGTACATTTCTTCCAAGTTCTTCTGCTCTTTTATAGACCTCATAATATATCTCTCTATACCTATAATCTCTTAATAAATGATGGTCTATTATATACTTCTCACAATTTGTATTCTCCAAGATTTTTATTGTATTCTTCAGTGCAGATTTAAGATTTTTATACGATACAACATACCCCAAGAGATATGATGGAAACCCATCCATGATTAGAATGTCTGGTTCTATGTTTATTATCATATCGGCATATTTCTCTATGTATATCCCGTTCAAATCCGATGTATACAGCAATCTTTTATTCTTGTGTTCGTCTACTATTTCAACCATAACAACGAATCCAAGTCTTGTTTTTTCATTTCCATGCCACAACGGCTCAGAGATGGAGATCGCTGTTTTATCTATAACGAATGTATTATTATCTGCATATGCAATACTATCTACATTTCCGTCTATAAGTTCCATTAACTCATATGCTCTTTTTCTCTGACTTTTGTTTATATTTCTATTATAATCCTTTACTATCAATCTTTTGTCCTTATAGAAATCAATATCAGGTATATAATGATCATGATGATAGTGGGTAATGATAATAAATTCACTTTTATTGCATGACCTTCTTACTCTTTTGCAATACCTCCTTACCAGCCCTTTTCTTTTATTTTCTGGCAATGGAAATGAAGCACTTTCAATAGAAACTCCCGGGTCTATTGTTATAACGGTGTCTCTTGTCTTCACTTGAGTGCACATACTTTTAACACCAAGAGAATCACAGGCTATATATCTTATTCTCATTGTTTTTTATCAACATTTCTGGTTGCTATTATATCTGCACCGGTATTTGCAACATTCCTCAAGATAACATCTCCCAATTTTACAGGTGCATTAATTTCTATTTTTGAAATCTCATCCATAACATCAAATATCTTTTCTTTTGGAACACCTCTTGATGTTTTTACACTTACTAATGGAATCTCTCCATTCAAAACCACAACTGTTGATGTTACAATTCTTTTGGGATTGAACAGTTCACTTTTGACATATTCCTCCCCCTTAGGGCATAGATTGCCCTCTATCTCTTTTATATTCCCCTTCCTAATTCTCACCTCCATCTCACAACTATTTGGACATATAATACATACTAATCTCTCCAATCTTTCATTCATTACAAACACGCAAGGAATAAACCTTGCGTTTTCACCCCCTTTGTTTTTAAAATTGACATTTTGTATGATTATATATTACATACTCCACACTTCAGTGTGGGGTTGTTTGATTTTTCAATTCTATCATCAATTCTCTGATTTTATTCAAATCCCTCTTATTCACAACAAATTGAATCATCTCCGCAGGATTAACCTTTATCTTATATATCTCTTTTATTATCCTCCCGTCTTTATCCTTCAAAACAATTATCTTGTTCCTTCCGGGATGATTAACTCTCAGAGAAAAACAGACATCCTTTCTTCCACTTATTCTATGTGGGATAACATACCTCACCCCATCACCCGCAATTACCTTTATATCGCTCTTGTAGCATTTTTCCCCTTTGATATAATTTGATGCACTTATTCCCGCTTTTTCTGCCTCAATTGTAACATAGTCAACAACATCATGAACATGCAAGACATTACCACAGGCAAATATGCCCTCCACGGATGTTTCAAGATTTTCATTTACTATTGGACCCCCAGTAATTGGGTCAATCCCAATATTGGCATTTAAAGATAGTTCGTTCTCCGGGATAAGACCGACTGAGAGCAATAAAGTATCGCATTTGATATTCTTTTCAGTGCCCTCAATGGGATTAAATTTATCATCTACATCGGCAATTGTGACAGATTCTACTCTCTTTAGACCATTGATGCTTATCACCGTATGTTTCAGATATAATGGAATACCATAATCCTCAAGGCACTGTCTTGTATTTCTTGGAAGTCCCGAACTGTATGGTAAAATCTCCACAATGGCATGTACCTTTGCACCCTCCAATGTCAGCCTTCTTGCCATGATCAATCCTATATCGCCAGAACCAAGAATTACAATGTCTTTTCCAATCATATAATTTCTAATATTTATCAAATTCTGTGCACATCCTGCTGTGTATATTCCCGCGGGTCTAAAACCGGGAATGCATATATTGCCCCTTGTTCTCTCCCGACATCCCATTGCGAGGATTACTGCTTTAGCATTAAATTTCATCAATCCTTTGGGCGATATAACGGATAGTATTTTATCTGATGACATATTCAGAACCATGCTATTTATTGAGTATTCTATACCCAGTTCCTTTACTTTATCAATATACCTTTGGGCATATTCTGGTCCGGTTAATCTCTCATTAAATATCTCAATTCCAAACCCGTCGTGGATACATTGATTTAAAATCCCACCGAGCATTTCATTTCTCTCAATTATCAAAATGTTGTTTATCCCGGATTTTTTCGCTGCAATGGCTGCCGAGAGACCTGCAGGTCCCCCCCCTATTATTGCTAAATCTACATCTTTTGATATCATCTTCTCAAATCTTTTGTATGTCCTACAAACATTTCAGAACCCTCACCGAATAGATTTATCTCATTCACCCTCAAATTAAATTCATTCTTCATAATCTCCACAATTTTTGGCAGACAAAATGAACCCTGACATCTCCCCATCGATGCTCTGCATCTCATTTTTATAGAGTTTATACTCCTCGCACCAAGCGGATTATTCAATGCATCAATAATCTCCTTCCTTGTAACAGTTTCACATCTACAGATAACCTCACCATAATCCGGATTATCTCTTATAAGAATTGATTTCTCTTCATCTGAAAGTTCACTGAATTTTACTGGAGATTTTCTTATTGGATTGAAGTTCTCCCTCTCCTTTAGATTTTCTCTGGATTTTATGATATTTACAACATATAAGGCAATTGCAGGTGCAGCAGTCAATCCAGGGCTCTCAATTCCAACAAGATTGATAAATCCATCATATTCCTCCTTTATAACAAAATCTGCAATTTCATTACTGAATGGAGGTGTAAGTTTTGGTCTTATGCCCGCAAAACTCCTGATAAAATCCTTTTTCGTTATAAGTGGAAGCAAATCCCTTGCTTCATTGAACAGTTTCTCCATTACATCTCTTGTGTTGGATGTGTCCACTACACTGCCTATATATTCTGCAGACGGCCCTAACATAATATTCCCATCTATGGTTGGTGTTAAATGAATTCCCAAACCACCAGAGTGCTTTGGCGGTACCGGGTATATCAACATATTTAATAAATTACCGACCCTCTTATCAAGAATATGATATTCCCCCTTGCAAGGGTATATCCTGTATTTATCAATACCTGCCATTTTGGAGATACTATCTGCATAAAGTCCAGCACTGTTGATCAAATATCTTGTTTTGAATGAATTGAAATTTGTGATTACATTAAATACATTTTCATTTGTCTCAATTTCTACAGCCTCTGTATTCAGTTTTATCTCAACGCCATTCATGAGAGCACTTTCTGCAAAACCTATTGTCAGTTGAAATGGGTCAAGGATTGCAGATGTTGGAGAATATAAAGCACTAATTGCATTTATATTGGGTTCAAATATTCTTATCTCATCTCTATCAATAATTCTCAAGCCCTCTACCCCGTTTCTTTTCCCCTGTATCATTAGTTTTTCTAAGTATGGAATTTCATCCTCGCTCCGTGCTACTACAAGCTTTCCCACTCTTCTGTACGGAACATCCAACTCTCTACACAGTGATGGAAGCATCCTGTGTCCCTCAACATTAAGTTTTGCCTTTAAGGTTTTGGGTATCATATAAAAACCAGCATGATCCACTCCAGAATTCCTTCCAGACACCCCCATTGCAACATCACATTCCCTCTCCAGAAGGAGCGTTCTTGCTTTATATTTTGATAATTCTCTTGCTATTGCACAACCTACCACTCCGCCACCTATGATAATGAAATCATATATATCCTTCATCACAACACCTGAAAACAAATAATATATTAGAATTAAATGAGAATAAATTTGATATGATTTATCTTAATACACCTCTATCTGAGAGGGATATTAAAAAACTGAAGATAGGCGAATTTGTATATCTATCTGGCATAGTAGTTACAGCAAGGGATAAGGCGCATGAAAGGGCATTAAATGAAGGGGCATTTCCTATAGATATTGAAAATTGTGTGATATTTCATTCTGGACCGATCGTTAAAAGAAACAATAATGAATGGAAAGTAATTGCAATTGGACCTACAACAAGCGCAAGGATGAATAATGTTGAGTCGGATTTTATTAAAAGATTTAAAATTAGGGGTATAATTGGTAAGGGAGGGATGAATAAAAAAATTTTTAGAGAGAATAAATGTATTTACTTCGCGATGACTGGTGGTTGTGCATCAATAGGTGCTATGGCGGTAGAAAATGTCAAGAATGTTTACTGGCTTGAACTTGGTATTCCGGAGGCCGTTTGGATACTGGAAGTAAGGAATCTGGGGCCTTTATTGGTGGCAATAGATTCAAATGGTAATAGCGTTTATGAAAATCAAATTTAGAGTTATTTCCATTTATCCTTTATATCAGCATATGAAAATACGGGACCATCAATGCAGACATATTTATCACCTATATTGCAATGACCACATTTCCCTATACCGCACTTCATCACTCTTTCAAGCGATAGAATTATATTATTATCATCAAACCCCGTGTTCTTTAGATCATTTATGACAAATTTCATCATTATTTCTGGACCACATATTATTGCATATGTTTTGTCTATATTCTTAACATCAATGGTTGTTTTTTTCAGTAACTGATTGACAAAACCAACATTGCCATTCCAATTTTTATCTTCTTTATCTATTGTCAGATGAACCTCAAAGTGTTTTTCCCAGTTTTCGTATTCGTTTTTGAATACCATATCTGCATATGTTCTTGCCCCATATAAAACATACACACTACCAAATTTATTTCTCCTGTCAATTATGTAATTGATAAAAGAGCGTAATGGTGCCAACCCTATACCTCCTCCAATAAATAGTATATCCTTTCCTCTTAAAGTATTGACAGGAAATCCATTACCGAATGGGCCCCTTATCCCTACGGAGTCACCTATTTTGGCTTCATGAATGATATTCGTTACCCTACCAACATTCTTTATACTCAATTCTATAAAACCCTTTTTTCTTGTGGGTGTTGAGGTTATCGATACGGGAATTTCACCAAATCCGAAGGAGGAGAGTTCAACAAACTGTCCAGGTTTATAGTTAAAATCAAAATCCTTCAATCCTATGCAGAATGTCTTTACATCCGGTGTTTCATTCCTCACCTCTACGATTTCCGCAACTTTTGGCATATATGGATTTTTCATTCTCTTTTCTGTTTCTGTGCATATTTTATAATAGCAAACATGCTAATGCCCGAAGGACAATTTATTGTGCACCTGCCACAACCAACACAACCAAATACCTTGTATCTTTCATACATATATATCAGTTTATGGTTTATTCTATTAATAAATCTCTTGTGCTTGTCATCTCTTGGATTTACATTTCCAGCCATTCTTGAAAATGAAGGCGACATACATGAATCCCAGCATCTGATTCTCTCGCCGCTGTTATCAAAAATGTTAAATTTATCAACAACATCAAAACAATAGCATGTGGGACATATGTAAGTGCAGGAGTAACATGATAGGCATCTCCTTGAAAAATGCTTTAATATCTCGGGTTTAATCTGACCTCCAATATTTTTTATTTCTACATTCTTTGCATCCCTTATCCTTCTATCTGCTATCTTCTCATCCTTCTCATCCGCATCTTCAAAAAATTTAAAGTTTAATATTTTATTGCCTTTTTTTGTCTTTGCATTTACTAAGTATGAATCTCCTATATCCGTAAGAATCAAATCTGCACCTTTATCAAGAGAAGGGCCTGTATTAAATGTAGAACAGAAGCATTCATCAGATGGCTCCGTGCATTCTATTGCAATAAGTATTGTATTATCCCTTCTTTTAAAATAGTAAGTATCTTCAAAACAATCCTTTGCCACATTGTCAAGTATTGATAACGCGTTTACATCACACGGTCTTATCCCAAAGATAATCCTCTCCCTTTCACATATATCCGATAAATTTGAGTATATACCAATATTATCATTTATTTCCCTGAATCTAAATAGTTGCTCCCTTTCTGGAATAAAAAATTCCTTTGGCGGTATGCACGAATTTGTATAGTTTAATGTTATATCATCATTCTCTCCTAAAATTTTGAAAAACACCTTCCCATTCTCCTCTACGGGAGCTATAACCTCATATCTTCTTTTCAATTCATATATAAATTTTTCTATATCCTTCTTTCTAATTCTTTTCATTTCCTTCATTCTTTTCCAATAAGGTATCCTTCTCTATGTCAAAATCCACAAGGGGTAGTTTATCCCCCTCGTTCATTCCAGATTCGTAATTGAACATGTCTCTTACATCTCTTGATATTTTATGATATAGTTTCATGAGAGGTATTCCGACGGGACATGCCCTCTCACACTCACCGCATTCAACACATCTGCCTATCATATGAAATGCCTTTATAATATGAAACAAAAAAATATCACTAATATCCTTTGGTTTCTCAATCCATTTTGGTTCATTCTTGTCAACAAAACATTCGTTACAGAAGCACAGAGGACACACATTACGGCATGCCATGCATTTTATACACTTTTGAAACTGACCTTTCCAGAATTCAAACCTCTCGTCCAGTGACAGAGATTCTATGTCATCTGTGCTATTTAACTTAGCTTCAGATTTATCATCAACCATCTCCCCAAGGAAGATATCATAGATGGTTGGGTTTTTATGTAAACATACCTTACAATTCTCATACTCCTTTCCCTTTTCATCTATCATTCCTTCACATGGAACGCCCACGATAACCAAATCTTCTCTGCTAATCTGGTTTGTTTTCAATAATTCAAGAATTGCTCTTGAATCGCATCCTTTGGCAATTATACCTATCTTTCCCCTCTCCTCTCTTAGAAAAATAGCAAGATTATTTTTGCATCTATTATTCCAAACGAGTTTTTCCGTTTCTTCTGGAGATGAAATGAAACAAGGCACAATTCTGTTATCCTCTTCACAATACCCTATAAACAGGTTAATCCTTTTATGTTCAAGGAGCCTTTTTGCCTCATTTCTAATTGCCTTCTGAATCTCTGATTTCATTACAAACACCCAGAAACTATACCTTGCCCTTACATTATATCCTTTCTTGTTTAGCGTGTTTATAAGTTACATTATGACTTGTTTGATTTTCATTCAATCTGTTTCTCAACTCCAATGGACCAAGTTCTTTCAAATCATTTACCATTTCATCTATAATTCTCGCAAATCTATCACCCTCCGATGCGGATACCCATTCTATTCTAAGTCTTTTAGGATTTATTCCAACATATTCCAAAAGCCCTCTGAGGAGTATGAACCTTCTTCTCGTATAATAATTTCCTTCTATGTAATGACAATCATGCGGGTGGCATCCTGCAATAAGAACGCCATCCGCACCCTCCTGAAATGCTTTTAATACGAACAATGGATTAACCCTTGAGGAACACATTACTCTTATAACCCTCAGATTCGTAGGATACTTAATTCTAGATGTTCCTGCAAAATCTGCTCCTGCATAAGAGCACCAATTACATAAAAACCCAACTATTCTTGGTTCATAAAAAACATTATTTTTGGATTTAGACATAACTAACACCCAATAATGCCTCTACTTGAGCCTTAATCTGCGAATCAAGGAAGTGCATCTGTTGTATCGCGGATGAAGGGCATGCTACAGAACATGAGCCACATCCCTTACATAAAATTTCATTTATCTCTGCAAACCCTTCATCTGTTATTTTAATGGCATCATAGGGACACACATTTACACATATACTGCAACCCGTACATCTTTCAATATCAACAAATGCTGTGGTTTCTTCAACCGGAATTTCATCTCTAAAGATTATATCTGCTGATGCAATTGCTGCATTGCCCGCCTGTGCCACCACCTCGGGAATACTCTTTGGAAATTGAGCGCATCCTGCAAGAAATACCCCTGCGATATTTGTATCTATGGGTCTTAGTTTTGGATGTGCCTCCATTATGAATCCATCTCTGCTTTGAGCAAGGTGAAGTTTTTTCATTATTGTATCAACATGCGGTGATGGAACCATTCCCGTTGCAAGAACAATCATATCAACTCTATTCTTAAATACCCTGCCCATATCAATGTCCTCAGAGATTAACAGTAAATCGTTGGTATTTGGATCCTCATCAATTCTTGGAGGGAGTCCCTTTATAAATCTCACACCATTTTCCCTTACTCTTCTATAAAACTCCTCAAAGTCCTTTCCACATGCTCTTATATCAATGTAATATATATAAACCTTTGTCTCTGGACTCTTCTCTTTAATTAACAGGGCATGTTTGAGAGAAGTCATACAACAGTATACTGAACAATATTTATTGGCACTTTCATCCCTTGAGCCAACACATTGAATAAATGCAACTGATTCGGGCTTTTTGTTATCACTTGGTCTTATTAATTTACCCTTTGTAGGACCGTCAGCACTTAGTATCCTCTCAAAATCTAAATTCGTAATTACATTTTTGTATTTTCCATATCCGTATTCTATCTTATTTTTTGCATCATATAGTTGGAATCCGGTGGCAATAATTATCGCACCAACATCTATCTCATCAATTTTAGACTTCTGTTCAAAATTTATGGCATTGTTATCGCATTTTTTCATACACATCTGACATGCACCCTTTGTGAGGTAAAGGCAATGCTCCCCATCTATATAATATGTATTAGGTATCGCCTGAGCAAAGGGAATATGTATTGCTTTTCTGTATGACATATTCTGATTGAATTCATCCGGAACATTCACAGGGCATACCTTAGCACATTCTCCACACGCTATGCACCTATCCTCATCAACATATCTTGGATTTCTTTTTATCTTTACCCTGAAATTTCCGACATATCCCTCTATATCTATTACCTCGGAGTTTGTAAATAATTCAATATTTGGTTCCTTCTTCACATCAACCATTCGTGGAGACAGGGTGCATAAAGAGCAATCAAGTGTTGGAAATGTTTTATCTAATTGAGCCATATGCCCTCCAATACTATACTCCTTCTCAATCAGATATGTTTTTATACCTATTCTTGATAGATATAATGCAGATGTTATTCCCGCAATTCCACCACCAATTACCATAACTGTCTTTGTAACCTCTTTTTTGAGTTTCTCTATGGGTTCCAAGAGTGATGACCTTGCTACTGCCGCCCTTATTAAATCCTTTGCCTTTTCAGTTGCCTTTTCAGGGTCATTATAATGTACCCACGAGCATTGCTCCCTTATATTAACCATTTCAAAGAGATAGGGATTTAAACCGCTTGAATCAAGAACCTCTCTAAATGCTACCTCATGAAGTCTTGGAGAACATGAAGCTACGACTACTCTATCAAGTTTGTAATCCTTTATATCTCTCGCGATAGAACTCTGACCTATATCGCTGCATGTATATTTTTTTTCCCTAGCGACAACGACATTTGGAAGAGACTCTGCATATTTTCTAACCTCAGAAATATTTATTACACCCCCAATATTCTGTCCACAATGACATACATAAACGCCTATCCTCGGGTATCTTCTCTTAATTATACCCATTTTTGCTCAGATATTCATTTACAAGCGTCTTTGCCTTCTCCATCCTTTTCTGGTGTTTATCCAAAAACTTAATCATTATATCAACACATTTTGCCTTACATTCCCCGCATATCAGTTCTCCTGATTTACACTCTTCATAAATATTCATCAGTTCCTTATCATTATCTATTAAATGGTAAAATAATAAATCATATACAGTGCACCTTTCAGGAACACCACCCATATCCCTTTGCTCATCTACGGTGGCTCTTCCTCCAGTTTTGGCATTCATTATTTTTTTTATGGCACCTTTTGGCTTATCTGATAGTGCAATATATGACTTTGGGTCAGAGGAACTCATTTTACCTCCCTGTAAACCGGGCATGAATTTATGATATGTGGCTGATGGTTGCATCAGTCTAAATTCTGACTGGAATCTGATAGCCAAATCTCTTGTGAGTCTTATATGTGGGTCCTGGTCAGCACCTACTGGAACAATCGTTGGTTTAGGACCACCAAACTCTTCAAGTTGAGGATGGAGGATATCGGCACTTTGGGTTAGAACGGATATAATCTTCCCCGGCGATATATCGCCATAGATACCCTTTAATTCATTAAGCGTTACTCTCTTGGAGAGCATATCTCTAAATCTATAATATGGAACAACATAATTACTCTGAAACCAAAAGTTTGTTTTATTCAAATTAAGACCGAGAGCAACATAATTTACAAGATATTCGTTAATTGCTATTTCTCTTGCTATTTCAAGGCTTATTCCTCTAACACAATACGCCTCAATATCGGCAGAACAGACAAATATATCTGCACCCATCTTCTGATAAAAAACTATCTGATCAGCAACCATCTTATGGCCGAAGTGAAACCTACCTGAAGGCATCAAGCCGGTCATCATAACAAAAGGTTTTTTATTTTCTATAGCATCCATAATTCTATCAAAATCTCTGTGTCCGAATATGATACCTCTTCTTATGTATCTGTTCATTGACAACTTTGACCTGAATTTCTCAAATGACCCAATTCCAAATTCACTGAATAGATTCCTGTAATCCTCTATATCATGAAAATCCCATGGGTCAATCTTGGTCTTGGGCATTGTAATCTTAATAATCTTAAATAATACAAATAAGGAGATAAAAATCAATGATTCGGGAAAAAGAATAACTGTATATGTTATAATAAATTATCTGTTTATTCAATATATACTACTTATCTCTTTAGATGTTTATCATTTGTTTTGTAAAAAGGATAATAAATTCAATAAATTCTAATAATAAATTCTATAACTTAAAAATTATGGGTGTGTTAACCAAAAATCTGACTTGTAAACTTGTGTTTTGTCATATTCTGGAACAACTATTTTCCAATATTTCTTCCAATTCTTCTCTGTAAAATTTATTGTAACAAACACTTCGCCATTCTTGTTCGTTCTTCCTTTCCAGAGATTTCTGTTCTCGTAATCAAAAGTTGCATTCCACCATGATGAGATTTGAATGTCTTGCAGATTTTTATAATGTGCTTTCCCCCTTGTGAGCAATTTCCAGTAAATGAGGGTGGTATTGATCAGTGTAAAGTCAAAGTTAACATTGCTTGTTTTTACTTCATCTCTGAAGTGCCAGAAATCAAAATACCCTGCTTTCCAGTTGCTAATTTCAACATTGCTTTTCGTTCCAAACCTCGTCCAGATAGACCATAATTCGCAGTTCTCTAAAATGTAATGT
>CAZQER010000025.1:0-15732 GCA_964592095.1 uncultured archaeon | reverse complement strand
ATTATAATAAAAAATGACAATTACCTATTCGGAAATTCAGAGGATTTACAGGGCAGAAAAGAGAACGCCGGCACTATGCAAGATAGATAAAAACTTTTATAGGGATGTGTCAGAACTTATTTCTCAGGTTGAGGAAGAGCACAGAAAATCTATAAGAAAAATGGTTGAAGACATTTATATAAGAAGAAGAAACAAGATATTAATGCAGGTTATGCGTACATTTGACACCGAACCTATGAATGCTCTTCCGTCTGAAAAAAGATTGTATTGGGATATTGTAGATTTACTAAAGAGGTTTGAAATAGAAATAGAAGAAAAACCTGCAGAGGTAAAAAGGGGAGAGAAGAAAGATAAAGAGATTGCATCTGTTATTGATAGAAAGGAGAGGGAGGATACCAGGATAAGTAAGATAAGATTGAGAATATTAAAGGCGATACCATCAATAATAGGTTCTGACACCAACAGATACGGACCATTTGAGGCTGGGGATGAAGCGGAAATTCCTATAAAAACAGCAAGAATATTAGTGGAATGTGGTGTTGCAGAAGAGATATGATTGAGATTAATCCTTAGAAAGAAGCTTCTCTATTTCTTCCTTTCTTTTCTGTATGATGTTTTTTGATGCCCCTGGTATGCCTTGGATTTTTTTTGGTATGTTGGGGTCAGATGTTAATTCCCCTGCAATATAAATGGCTGCAGCAGCTACACTTATTGGTACTCTGCCTGTAGTAAATCCCTTTTCTTCAACCTCCTTTACTATTTCATATGATTTGGCAATGGTCTTTCCAGATGCATTCAATTTTGATGCCAATCTACCTATATAGTCGGCGGGCTTATTTATTGGAATCTCAAGTTCTATATTCTGCCTGATTTTTTTATAACATTTTCCAATCTTCTTTTTACTTACACCAGAGACCTCCTCCAATTCCTCCAATATTATAGGAGATTGGTGCTGTCTTGAGATTATGTATATAACTGCAGCAACCATACCCTCTATTGACCTGCCTTTGACAACACCCTTTTTTGCACATTTCCTATAGAGTCTTGCTATCTCCTCCTTCATATTCCTTGGTATATTGAGATAGGAACACATTCTATCTATCTCGGGGAGCGCTACAGACAGATTTCTCTGTAGAGAGGTAGCCATTCTGGACCTTTTCTGCCATTTTCTCATTCTATACAGGGTAGCCTTTCTCTCAACTGGAACAGCCCTTCCTTTTATATCCCTGTCATATTTATCAATCTCTGTGGTAAGACCCTTGGTTAGTTTCCAGTCTTTTAGAAGACCACCAGTTCTTGCTCTTTTATAGGCATCCTCTGTATCAAATGCTCTCCATTCTGGTCCAAAATCAAAGATCGTATCATCTAACACCAGACCACAATTTGCACAATATACCTCTCCTCTTTCATAGTCATGTATTCTTTTTGTATGTTTACATTCCTGCATTTTATTATTTCTTCTATTATATTGAAAATTAGTTTATTCTATTATTAAAATTATTGAGAAGTGAATGACCAATCCAGAAAAACTGGATAGGTTAAAATATACATATTAAAACTAATAAGACAATAAATATACCATTATATCTGGAATTCATTTAATAGTTAAAAATATTTAAATATTTGGCATATTATTATCCTTTTAATTATGCCATATGCTATTATTGCTATATACTATTATTATTAAATTATAATTGATATATGGTAGGGTATATAGAATATATAGATATTGTAGAATATATAGATTCAATAAATAAATATCGACAAATACCGACAATATCAATGAGTATTAATTATGTAATAACCTCCTTTCTTTTCAATGCTGACTTTACCAATCCAACAAAAAGTGGGGCGGGTTTTTCCAATCTTGATTTGAATTCTGGATGAAACTGAGATGCTATAAAGAATGGATGTTCAGGCAGTTCAATTATCTCTATGAGATTCCTTTTGGGATATATACCGGAGAGTACCAAACCATTTTCCTCCAGTATTCTTATATAATTTGGATTTACCTCCCATCTGTGTCTGTGTCTCTCCATAATCTTGTCTGTTTCATACAGGTTATATGCAAGTGTGCCCTTCTTGATAATACATGGATATGCACCAAGTCTCATGGTACCGCCTAATTTATCTACATCCTTCTGTTCTGGAATTAAATCTACTACTGGATGTGGGGTTTTTGGATTTACCTCGGTACTATTTGCATTTTTTAGACCGCAAACATTTCTGGCATATTCTATCACCGCACACTGTAAACCAAAGCAGATACCAAGAAATGGAACTTTTCCTTCTCTTGCATATTTTATTGCATTTATTTTTCCTTCAACACCTCTGGAACCAAAACCACCAGGCACTAATATCCCATCAAATACATACAAATCCTCTGGTGTTACATTCTCTGATTCTAACCATCTTAGATTTACTTTACATGAGTTTACCATTCCTGCATGTTTGAATGCCTCTTTAATACTCAGATATGCATCTTCCAGACCGGTATATTTTCCAACCACACCTACGGTAATCTCGTATTTGTAATCATGCATTTTCCTAACGATCTCTTCATATCTGAATGTATATGTCGGCTTTCTTTCAAGATTTAATTTCTTTATAATCTTATTACTCAAATCCTGCCTCTCTAATATTAGAGGTAGTTCATATATATCATCAACATCAGGGTCGCTGAGAACATCATCTGGACTAACACCACAGAATAGTGCCAATTTCTTTTTTGTGCTATCTGTAAGTTCCTCCTTGCATCTTCCTATGATAATGTCTGGTTGTATACCAAGCCTAAGAAGTTCCTTTATAGAGTGCTGTGTGGGTTTTGTCTTCTGCTCTCCTGAGAGTATTATTGGCACATATGAGAGATGTATAAAAAGAAAGTTCCCCGTTTCCTGTGCCAATTGTCTCAGAGCCTCTATAAATACAGCATTTTCCATATCACCAACCGTTCCTCCAACCTCAATGAGGACCACATCAGCCTTAAAATCTAAGATTCTCCTTTTTATTTCATCTGTAATATGGGGAATAATCTGAACGGTCTTTCCAAGATATTCACCCCTCCTTTCCTTTTCTATAACTGTTTTGTAAATCATACCGGTGGTCATATTTGATTTACCTGTTAGATCCATATTCAAAAATCTTTCATAGTGTCCCAAATCCAAATCGGTCTCACTCCCATCATCCAAGACATATACTTCTCCATGTTCATAGGGGTTCATTGTTCCAGGGTCAACATTAACATAACCATCTATCTTTAATGGAACAACATCATATCCCTTATCAATTAGAATTCTACCTATGGATGCTGTTGTAACACCTTTACCCAGACCAGACAATACACCTCCAGTTACTACAATGAACTTCATTTTTTCATTCAAAAGGATTATATGATTATATACTACAAAGGTTAATTCATAATTAATACATCAAAATGAATCAAAATAAATCCAAACTTATTATTTCAATTTCATTATCCCTGCTATTACTATTCTCAGTATATGTGAATGGTTATGATACATATAACTGTAAATGCTATGACAATGAATTATCAGGAACGGGTTCAACTCAGGAAATCAGAGAGGAAAACTGTGGAAGGGCGTGTGGCGTACTTACACATTGTCCTACTGAAGGGAATATGGATTGCAATAGTTGTTGTAATGGGTATTGTAATTCTGCAGGTTTAGATAGTAACAATGCTATCAGGGGATGTATAGATTCGTGTGTAAAAACATGTAAATCAAAAAAAACAGGGATTGAATTGTATGAGACAATCAAATTAATTGCTATAATATTTGCATCGGTTATATTTGCTGTCTGTGGTATTCTATTTTTGATATCAGATAGTCCTGAATCAAGAAACAAATCAAAGGGATGTATTTTTTATGTTATAATCGGTCTAATTGTTGTGGGATTGTCTACACCTCTCATTGATCTCATATATAAACTCACACTACCGGGAGGTGTTGGTCCAGGAACATCGTGCGCTTCAATTATTGGAGATGCGATAGTAAAATGCTATGATGGTGCCAAAGAGGGTGTAATGACATTTCGATACCCATGTGAGAATATTGACCCTTCACTCTGTGAGAAATCTGTAACAGAGGATGATGTTATGGAATATCTGAATTCAATTGGAAGGAAAGATATAACTGGTGCAGCTTCCCCCACATTGAGTAAAATAAACTGGAAAATAGGAACAATCACCAGCGAGTTTGGTGATTATGTATGTATCAAAGCAATAAAGGATGTTTATGTAAGTATTGATATTATAAGGAAGAGTGATGATATCTATTGTATATCAAAAGAACAAATAGATGAGATAGGTTATGAGGTAAAGAACTGCTGGGATTCAAACAAAGGAAGTGATGAGAATGTTGTTTGCAGTAAGATTGATGTTAGTGATTGGCCTGATGATGTGAAGGTAGAGGAAGATTATATCAAATATTATTTGTATTTTCATGGTGATGATGATACAGATGTTGATTTCAAATCTGGTAGTGTGACAAATAGATGGGCTCCGGATAAAGTGTGTGTAAAATATGATACATTCTTTTTTGATGAGGTTTTTGTTATAGAAGAAAGCGAAGATAATGATTGTATTTCGCAGTAAATTAAATGTTAAAATGAAACCATCAGGAATAACAGTTATAGCAGCGATAATATTTATATGCTCAATCAAAACTGTGGCAGGGATTGAAATAGCAGCACCAATTCATTGTCATTCTGCATGTTACAGTGATAAGATATATTACGCTGGTGATACGTTTGAGGGGTGTATAAACGCAACTGCTGCCATCTGTGGTGCAAATACAACCTGCGGAAAGAATGGTGAGGAATGCGTTTCATGTTGTGATGAATACTGTAATAATGCAAATCTGCCGAATGATAAAGCCGTCTATAGTTGTAAAAAATCGTGCGTGAATGCATGCAATATAAACTCAATAATAAATGCTGCTATAGATTTCATAAAAAATGTTGCAATAATAATAGCGGCGATAATATTTTCGTTATGTGGTATAAGACTATTGTTATCATCAGACCCTTCCTCAAGGGATCAGGCAAAGAAGTGTATTGTTATGGTTATAATAGCCCTACTAATACTTGGAATATCGATAGAACTGATAAGGTTGTTCTACAAACCAAAGAGGGAGACTGCAGAAGTGGTTCCGTATATTGATATATTGGAGTTTAAAGTAAGGGGTGTTATAGGAAATGTTTTTCCTCCCGCTAATTTTTATAAGGTGAGTATAAAATTTAGAGATGCGTGGTCACCAACAAGTGATGTAAGGATAAAAGTTACAAATACTAAAAGGTTTCCTCCTAAGGGGGTAAATTGCATAACAGAGGATGAGAAATATATAGGTAATATGGATGTTGGTCAGATGGGAAGGTATTCTAATGATAGATTTTGCTATGATACATTCCTTGTAAATTTTACAAGCAAGGAGGGTTCATGGGCATATTTAGTTGAATGTAATATATTTGGCAGATTAAATGTTTGGTCAAAATGCCATATATCCCAGATGTTTTTATCCCTGAGTCCTGAATATGAACCATTTACTGGTGATTGTAGTAAGTATTCAACAAGGGAAAAATGTGAATCTACTGGCGAATGCTGGTGGGATGACCACTCTTTGGGTGAATTTGAGGGGGAGTGTAAGTCCTGTGATTTAATCGATAGCTGTGATGATTATCCTGCTCGAGGTCCAGAGGACGGAGCGCAATTCGATGAATGGAGATACAGGTTCCCGGATAATAGATGTCCTGTCTGCATGAGGAATCCCTGCAAGGTCCCTGAGAAATGCACTATAGCTATAGATTACACACAGGTTCCTAATGCTGATTGTGCCTTGTGCCGTGAGTTTGGTTACAGATATTGGAGGTTCTTCCCATACGGTTGCTTTGAATGCGATGAAGTTGTAACTTGCTGTGCAGGAAAGGGAGTTGATGAGTGCTCTGATTATGAAGTGCCTTCCTCTTGTGAATGCGATACATGTCTGCAGAATGAATGCTGGACGGGTGAATATATAGATATCACAGCTATATCAAAAAGTGGGGGTGATGCATCTGAGAATAGTGTATTAAATCTAACATGTGGTGATTTAACGGTATGGGGTAAAATAGTTAATATAGAGGGAAATAAGGTAACATTTAGGATAAGTAGGGATGACCTTGAAAAACTTAATGAAAAGGAATGCAAGATAGATGGACTATAACGAAATAAAAAAATTTGTTATTAAAGAGGATAATGGAGATAATGAGATGGGTGATTGGTATAGAGAGTATTATGCAAAAAGGGGGAGGAACAGAATAATATTTTTATTCTCTGTATTTTTTATCATTGTTCTATTGATTGTTCTGTTTTATAATTTTAATAAAAATGAGGGGAACGATATTGAAAATAAGAGTGTATATCTAAGATATGGAAAAACAAAGAAGGATTACAGTAGAATTGATTTCATAGATGCTCTGAAATATTCACTGGAGGATTATGGTGAATATATACTGAAAACAGAACTTCCCAAAAATGAATGTTACTGGCTTGATATCTCATGGGATAAATATAGTAACTATTTGGTGGTAGAAAGATTAACAGCAGTTAATGGTGATTGTTCATCTATGTCCAGCATAATAGATACTATAAGGATAAAAACACCATCATCTGTTAATATTAGGAGCAGAAATGGAAGGGTATGTATATGTGGTAAAAAGATTGTGAGGATGGAGACGATCGGTGTTGAATATAAAAATATAAACAAAAGTTCATTGACCTTAAAGATAAATTCAATAGAAGATGTTTAATAGGATAATAAATAAATGGAATATATTTGTATTATTTTCAATATATTTGCTGATTTCATTGCCTGTAGGGTTTGCATTTCAGTGTGAAGAATTCAAGAGTGAGGAGATTGCTGGGATACCCATAATAGAGTACTGTAAAAAGCCTTCAGAAAAGATAAAGGAAAATGAAGGGGAAAATGTGTTCTTTATTTATGTATATGTGGCAGATGAGGATTTTATCAATATTAATTATTATAACACATTCCGCAATGGTATTGACGCTGGATGTGATACAATAGTAAATCTACAGAGGGAAATCGGTGCGGATTTAGACCCAGAAAATAAGCTTCTGACATTCTTTGGAAATGGAGCATTTGCATTGAAATGCTTTGGTGAAAACCTTGAGATAAAACCTGCTGATATAGGTAGCAATTTAAGAATACAGGGGCATAAAAATTGTGATGCGGTTGTTGTTGACAGAGCTGATATGGAGAGATTCATTGATTACATCTCATTTCAAGATTCTGATAAACCAATTGGGAAGGATATTGATGAGATCAACAAGAGTTTGAATTACATATCTTCTATGAATGATGCCCTTATTGGGGGGAGTGCAGTATTCGTTCTAAGTTGTAATATTCCAGGAGCACCCGGCGGTGAAGGACCACCTACTGAAGGTCTATGTAGGGATTGTGAGGGGAATATAGAATATCCATCATTTAGGGTTATTCTCAATCCAACACCTGAGGAGATAGAAAAATACAAATTGGGAGAGTCTAAAAAGAATGGAGAAATAATTCAGAGACAGTTGATAGAGATAACGAGAGATGGTCCATTGAAGGGGGAGAGATTCATATTTGATAGGTTGGTAACTTCAACGCCAGTGCTGGAATCATTTACTGACAAACTCTATACCCTGGATTCCCCCATAGAGAACGAGATAGGCGTGAGAACTTATCATTTCCGCCCATCTACTGGAGAAGGTAGTATGACTGCCATTGTGATACGGGAAGATTTCAGGGACAAAGGCTTGGCAAGGATATTTAATGAAAGAGCAGTTGCAGATCTCCTATCCTTGGGTGCAAAAAAGATTAAAGTTAAGTTAGTGATGGCTATTGGTGATGGAATAGAAGAAGTAGCAAATCCGTACATAGCGAAGACATGGAAGAATCTCAAGTTTGGCCCAGACCCGTTTCCTGCAGAGAGCATGGCAGATCTTATTGAAATGTCAGAATTTTATGACCCCCCGGTATCATCATCTGATATCATGCGGGCAAAGAACTATCCAGATTATTGGTTTGTTTACCTCCGATTTAAAGAACCTGAGCCTTTTGGTGCACCAAGAGGACTAATCCTCTTCGTTGAAGATGAGGAGGGGAACTTTATAAAAGGTAAAGAATTCTATGAGGATAATTTTCTTGGAAAGACTGAAAGGCAGGTTAAAAATTTCATAAAAACTCTTGAAAGTGACGATAGAACGCTTTGGGGTCAGATTCCGTATGAATCTAAGGATATTGACTTTCTAAAAACAGAGATATTGGATAAGATTATAGTTCCAAGATGTGTATGTGATTTACCTGGTAAGATTGCCTATTATCCTGGTTCTGGAGGAGATATATCTATATTCAAACACTTCCCAGACATAGATTCTGCTGTTTTTGTTGATATTTGGGATATATATTCAACACCTGAAGGGATAGAAATGATGATAAGAGCTAATGCGCTAATGAATAAGATGGAGATAGAGAATTTGGAGGTGAATGAAATCGGAATAGGAAAGTTCAAGGTAACATTCAGGTATAATGGAAGGGATAAAAATATTATATTCTACAACAAAGATGCAAACATCTTCTTCCCAAGGGAATTAGAGAGTGGTTATGATTTGTATTTTGAAAAACTTCTCATTGATTTTTACGATATGCAACCCGAAACAAAGGTTAAGGTCATTAAATATCTGAAAAAGGATGGGAATTATGCTGTGTTTACAAGATGGGATTATATCAGTTATAAGCATGAACTGCTTCCATCACTTCTTGGATTGGAAGAAACATCAAGGTTCAATGAAATAAATGGGCGGAGGGGTCATTTCTGCAAAAAAATCAAGGATATGGATGAGGATTTACTACTCAGGATTCTAAATGAGATATATCCCGATGCTGAGAATGCATACAGGGCAAGGGCTGGTATGTTACATAATACTGTTGATAAGAATGTGGATGCATTTGATGGGTACCTTAAGAGTATTGAGTCAAAACTTAATAAATTCTCCGAGGATGAGAGGAAATTTATAATGGATTCTCTTAAAAAAGACATAATTGATTGGGGTCCAACACATGAAGAAATAGTAAAATTTCTTTCATCTGAAATTGACAGACTATTTTTAGAGACATTAAATAAATTCTGTGAGTTTCAGGAGAGGGTTGGAGTTGAATCGGTATGTAAGCTTGGGGGTTGTTTAAGGACAAAGGAGCCACTAACAAGAGATAGTTTTAGGGTAATAATCAATGGAGAAGAGACTGGAAATCTGATTGATGTTACGGAGGATGTTATAAAAGATATTAATGATATGATGAAATCTGAAGGCATTTCTGGAGAAATTGGTATAATGTATACCGGTAGTACACAATTTTTTTATCATCAAAAAGGGGGTAAATATGTGATTAATTTTGACTATATCAGTGATGTGGATTACTATCTCATATTCTCAGAGGATGTTCCGAAAAGTAAATATTATCATATCCATAATGCAGTTTTAGGTGAGTTAATTGGAAGATTTAGAACACTGTTCAAGGGAAGGGATATCATTCCAAATGAACTCACAGGTGGAACAATTGCAAAGATAATACAGAATGAACTTGATTTGGGTTTTTATGTTAGAGGACCATATAGTGGTGTTTATATAGGCTCCTCAACAATGATGGAGGAGATTGAAAAAAATATAGATAAGGTGAAGGTTACATCAAAGATGATTGCTGAAGAGTTCAGAAATCACTATGATAAAGCAATAGGGTTTGCACATGATGGAAACTATGAAAAGGCATTAAAGAGATTAATCAAGTCTGTAGATATACTGAATGATAAAGAACTGGTCTCTGAGATGGTTGATGCCTATGAAGAGAATTATCCAGACCTTCAGTATGTATGGGATAAATATAAACCAATAGTTGAAAAAAAGTTGGATGCATTGGAAATAAGGACTGAATTAAATAAAATAGGTACAAGGATAAGATACAGCGATGAAATCAATGAGGAGGTTATTGAGATACTCAGAAAGCAATATATACTTGAAAAGGTGGATAAGGATGAACTTATAAAGATTGATAATAAACTTGACGATATACTTAATAGATTGAGGGAGGA
Source organism: uncultured archaeon (assembly GCA_964592095.1). Taxonomy (GTDB): domain Archaea; phylum Altiarchaeota; class Altiarchaeia; order IMC4; family QMZM01; genus EX4484-2. The sequence goes on along the minus strand of CAZQER010000025.1, from coordinate 5,589 downwards.
TTTGCCTGAAGAGGGGGATAGAGCAGCGCTTGAAAATATTATAAAATCCATAAAGAGTTTTATTGATTATATGAAAAAATATCCCGAGATAAGGGATTATGATATTATAGGGGTTACTGCCGATGAGGTTGCAAAGGAAAGAGCTTTCATGTTTAGGATGATATATGAGAGTTTCATGGAGCAATATAATAATGATTATTATGAATTATCGAAACTGGGGAAGAATATCAAGACGGAATTTGATGGTGCTGGTTTGGATATCAAGGATTTTCCAGAGATGCAAAAGGCTGAGGATAAATATGTTGATGCTATAGAGAAAAATATGGAATCTGCAGATAAATTAAATAAGTGGCATGAAAGCACTTATTCAAAATATGTATATAGGATAAAGAATAAGGTATTTAAAAAATTGAAGGATATCGGAAGGAGTAAATATGCTAAGTATGGTGAGATACCAGTATTTGTTTTGGGTATACTTTCCATGGAAGCAGGTGAAAGGCTTATGAGGGTAGGATATGCGGAGAAGGATATGTATCTTGTAAAGGTGGGTTGGATATTGTATATTGGTGGTTTAATACCGACATTGGCTATGGGTATGAGTTTTCTGTTAGCAATTATTTCAGCAATTACGTCTCTTGCTTTAGGTAAATTGATTACTATAGGTATTGGAGCGACAATATGTTATCTTACAGTTGAGTTGATAATATGGTTTGCGAATTATCTTCTATGTAAATTGAACTGGAGCAAATCAACAAATATTGGTACATATTCTATATATAGATTGTTCTGTGGTCCAACAATGCTACCAATTGTTCATATAGAATTGATAGATAAATCTGGAAAAACGATGTGTAAGTATGCCGGTGGTTGGGCAGGTCAGAGAGAGATATACTGTTAGGAAATGATTTATATTAAAAAATTTAATAAAATCATATGAAATTTTATAGGATATTTTTTCTGTTTATTCTAACAGTAACAATATTGTTTTATGCAGTTAATGCCTGTATAGATGAGTGTAAATATTCGGGATATGATGATGGAGTATGCTCAGATATAGATTTATCTGGTAAATGGTCATGTTCGGACAATATTTGTAACTATGCTTATCAACACAAGGAAGAATTTGATAATCTTTGTCCGCCAAATAGTAAATGCTTCTGTTATGATACGGAATTTTGTGGAATAGACCGTGATGAATGCAGAGCTCATTGTACATTATGGGGGTGTGATATAGGGAAGGAGATAGATAGATGTGATAAGGAATGTAGAGATAAGGGATACAATGGTGGTTCATGCGACTTCCATTGTCCAGAGGGTGGTTTCTGTGAGAGGGGCACAACAGATTGTTATTACGGATGGGTACAGAGAAATGACCTTGATGATAAGGCAGGTTGTGATGGCAATAGACATTGTTGCTGTTACAGAAGGATTAAATGTGGTGATTCGTATGAGAAGTGTCAGAAAAATTGTAAAAAATACGGATGTAAATCTGTTAGAAATAAGCTTGTGAATTGTAGTTGTGTATGTGCAATCCCGCAAAGTGATGAAAGGTTGGTAATAGATGTGAGGGGTTATGGATTTGATGATTGTATGGGTGTATGTGGTGGTATATGTGGTAGTTATTCTGTTTGTGGCAATAATCTTAAGGATTATTGTATCGAATGTTGTGAGAACTACTGTAAAAGTGAGGAACATGATTTTAAGAACAGCGGTGCTGCCTTAGAAAATTGCAAAAAGGCGTGTGAGGGCAAATGTGAATATACAAAGGGTATTACAAATATTTATAATGGAATAAAAATAATTACGATTATAATAGCAGCATTGATATTTGCAATCTGTGGTATAAAATTTATAACTGCAGAGACAACAGAATCAAAGGCAAGGGCAAAGAGATGTTTGGTTTATGTTGTAATGGGTTTAATCATTGTCGGAATTGCACTTGAACTGGTTAATTTATTGTATAAACCAATAACTCAACCAACAACTCCAAAACAGAAATGTGAAGAGATTGGTGGTGTTTGCTTATCAGTTCCATGTGAGGAAAAGGGTTGCTCTGACCTAAATGGAATATGTGAAGATGAAGAAAAACCTCACTGCTGTAAATGCGATGGGGATGATGAGGATAAACTTGTGTTCATTGATGCTATAGAGATTAACACACCTGAAGAATAAAGTTTATAAACTCAAAAATTAATTAAGATTAGAATGGATGAAAGAATATTTGTGGTAATACTATTAAGTATTGTCCTGTTTTCCGATGTTGTTGGAGTTGAGCAGCTGATATGTAACGAAGGATGTCCTCGAGATCCGAATTGCCCTAATTACGCTCCATATCGTTGCCAAGTCAAGGGGGTTCCTCCAGAAATGGAAATGTGTGTGGTAAAGGGATTTGACGCAGGGAACTGTGGCGGTTATAGTGAAGACTGGGGTTACTGTTTCAAATGCTCTGGTGGATGTAAGTTTGTTAGCACTGAAGGTTCATGTGGAGACTTGTGGTGTACAGAGGATAAACCATATTGCTGTCGGGATATTAAGGCTGCACACTGGGAAGATGGGAGATATATAATTGATTGGGAGGATTATAGTTGTGTTGAGAAGCATTATGACTGTGGATGCTGTGGAGGCACTGAAAACCCTGGAGAATATTGCTTGACATCCCTAAAATTTGAGATCACAAATTCTGGAACAGAAGATAGGGAATGTAATTTAGGAAAAAATCATGATTCTTTTAATCTTTGGATAGATGAAAACTGTAAAGGTGAGTTTAAACCATATACGGGTGTTTGTATTGAAAGAGAGGATATAACTGTAGAGCCAGGTGAGACTGTAACAGTAACCTGCTCCTCAGATGAAATTCCTAGGAAGATTACTGGACCCCATTGTGGAAAAGCAGAATGGTGTGGTCTGGAGACGGAATTTAAGTATGGTGGCCCAATCGAGATTATAGACTTTGATTTGATTATAGTTCCAGATAATTGGAAGATTATACTTTCCATACTACCAATTTCTGTAAAGGAGAATGCACCATTACTTGTTTATTCTACTACTGAGAAGAAGTATATTGACCACTTCATAGAGGACTTTATTGCCTCAAATCCTGAGAAAAATAAGATTGTTTCATTTGGTATTGCATATGATGTCACAGTAAATGCAGAGATATACACACTCAAGAGTGATCAAGAAATAATAAACTTCATCAAATCTTATTGGAATAAAAATCCACCAGAAAATGGAGAAGGTATATATACAAATAAAGAAACCTTTGATGATTCAGTTCTGATAAATGCATTGTATGCAGCTTGGAAGGGAATACCATTCGTTACAGATGAGTATATATTGGATGATATAACAACAATAACTGAGAAATTGGAAGAGCCAAAAACAAAGGATGAAGTAAATTCAGAGATAATAAATGGAGATAGGGATACACCACCTACCGTCACCATAACCAATCCAACTGATGAGTTAGCTCCATTGGCTGTTGTTTATGCAGCATATAGGAGAACACCAATGATATTAATATCCAAAAGTAAGTGTAATGATGCAACATCAGAGGTTATAGAGCAGGTAAAAGATATGGGTTCCTTCTTTAATTTGGATTCATCTAAACTCACAGACCAATACATGGTTTTTGTAGTTTCAGAGAATGGGTTAGAACATGCAGTTAGAAAACACATAAGTCAGCACGGATTTACTTATTATAAAAACTGTGAAATAATAATTGCAAATTTTGGTGATGGAAAGTTTGGTCCTGGAGAGAATTATGTTGATAGGATTCACCCCTTGTTTGGGGTTGGAAGAATAGGTTATATGTACAAAGATTCAGGGAATTGTGTAATGTCATCAACTCAATCATCATGTTTGATGATGAGGGGAATCTTCTATAATGAATTCAAGAAAAAAGGTAAAATATTGTTGCATCAGCAATATTTAGCAGGATGCCATTCAGATCCTGAGTTTGATCATACTAATTACCTTAATGATAATATCAAAACATTTGAAGGAAAGTCAGAGATTATAGCAGTTCTTGGCGTTAAGAATATTTCACCTTTTGTAGGTGATGTAGATGTGGTCTCGTTTCATGCACATCATTTAGAAGAACCAATAGTTGATTCAAGAACACATTCAGCAATAATAATAGGCTCATCATGCGGAAGTTATCAACAGGAACAGAACTATATTGATGGAATGAGCGCATTTATAGGTTCAACATCCATGATAACCACATTACATTTTGAATATAATAAATTTGCTGATGGAACATCAATAGGTAGATGTCTTACCCGCAGTATTCATGAGGGATCTGAGGATAAGGGTATGATAGTATATGGTGATCCCCTTATCAAATTCCAGAGTATCAGCTCAGGTGAAAAACCTGAGGTCTATGCAGTAGGCGTTAGTGATATATTATCTGCATATCCTGAGGATAGTGTAGTATATGGAGATAGTAATTTTCTTCCTGCTGTATTCACTCCAAGTTTTAGAGAAAAAAGATCTACTTCATGGTTTAGGGGTATGAAATATAAATCAGGTGTTCCAATAAGTTCAGTTAGATTAGATAAGGTTTGTGATAAACTATATGATAGATATTATGATTATAATGAAATAGAGGAATGCCCAGGTGGAGATGCAGGAGAGGAGATAGAGTGTAAATTTAAAATTGGTGATATACCTGTCTATATACCAAGAGTTGAATTTAAGGCAATTGCAGATTATAACGGTAAAGAGATAGAAATTCCAATTTTTCCATCACTTTTAAGTGGAGAACTACCAGATGACCCAAATAAATTAATATCACCCTATTTGGTCATTAGTGATATAGTAGCAAAGGATGAGGGCAGCACGATAGAATTTACAGTTGAAAATAAAGGTATAAATTTAAATGATGTACATGCAGAAATAACAGCAAAATATTATGAGTCATGTGATGGTTTAAGTGAAACAAAAACAATTGAAGGATTTGATTTAATAAGGGATAATCCAAAAAATCTGATATTTGAAGGGATGTGTAAGACTGATGTTTTTGAACTTACAATAACTGGAACATTTATATCAGATGAAGGTTCTATAGAATACTCAAAAGTATTTTGCATAAGTGCTGAGGAAGATGGTGATAGTGGATATAAAACTGGAGAATGTAAGAATGCATTAATCCTTCTTTCTCCTAAGGAAGGTGAGATATTGGATAAATCACCTATAGATATACATCTGAAATTCTTTACTGATGAGAATGAGAAATGGGTTTTTGCAGCAAATTTAAAATGTGGAGACCCTGAATATCCAACTACATATTCAGATTCAATGATATCTGAGGACAAGGATGTGATAATATCCATCTATAGTTATAAAGACTGTTGGGATAAAGATTCACAGATTATAGGAAAGGTTACACCTTATGCAGGAGGAGAGATATGGAAATCTAATATAGTAAAGGTAAAGGTTAAAAAACCGGATAATATACCAGAAATTAAGATAGAATCCCCACATGATGGTGATGTAATTGATAAATCTCCATTAGAAGTTAGTGTGAGTCTTACAAAAACTACAGAAGGACCATATACTTATCTTGCAGAACTTCGTTGTGGTTTT
>CAZQER010000024.1:7788-15745 GCA_964592095.1 uncultured archaeon | reverse complement strand
TTAGTAGTTCTGTAAGTGCACAGCTCGGGGGAAATCTGACCATAAATGATAGTGAAACAAGTAATGTTACAGTAATATTATCTACAGTAACAATGGTTGATATAAATCCAGCAGCATTTACATGGCAGGGGGTTGACCCGGGAAGTGTTGGTGATGATACAGAAGAAACAAATAATTTCTATGCCATTCAGGTGGAGAATATAGGTTCTCACAATATAACGCATGTATGGTTCAATGCCACATATCCAACCTCAAGTCCATTTGCTGTCGGTAGTACTGCAAACACAAACTCAGGGAACTATGTGGTTTTAGCAAATGCTACACAGAATGGAAGTATAATAAACAACAGAACAAAGTTTGAAGAGACATTCAATCTCAGTTATAGATTTATCAACAGGGTTGAGTATAATGAAACCAGACCACTTGTCTATCTAACGGACCCCGATGGAAATATGCCACCAAACAATACAAAATACTTGTACGGAAGGTTCAGGAATGCCAGTAATGAATACTTCTGGATGTTGAGAATAGATGATGGAAGTTGTGAAGACAATGAATTTTACATAGGTGATGAGGCACACACAAAGTGGACTACTGGTTCCGTAAACTTTGCAAATCCAGGTTGTGTTGCTGGACTAACTAATAGCCCAGGTACGGGAATAGGTGCATGCAGAGTTGGAACACTTACTAATAATTCGGTTTTGAGTGGTGCAGGAGCAACTTCAAGGTATGGATACGCTAATATACTTATAGGTACTGAGAAATACTGTGTAGTGGTAGTAAATTGTACAAGGGTGTTTTTCTCACACTGGAATAGAGACTTCCCATTCAATCTCTGCACAAGTCCATACGCAAGATACGCATGGGATTCATCATTGGATGGTCCATTAACACCGGGTGATTCGTTTGTGATGGGAATAAAGGTTCGTGTTCCATTTGGTATATACGAGGGTAACTCAAATCAGGGGTATATAACAGCGATTGTAAATGATGTGTAAAAATATTTACCAGCCATGCTCGCATTGGCTTGCATTGGCTGGTTTTTAATTATTAATTTAATTAACAAATAACGAGGTGGTCAGATTGGAAGAAGAACACATAAATGCGGTTGACAGGATAATAATGTTGGCACTGAAGAAGAGCAAAAGACCCCTTAGTACATATCAGATAGCAAAGAATGCTAATCTTTCATGGTCCACTGCCAATACTCATTGCTATAAATTGAAATCTATCGGTGTATTACATATGCAGAGGGTGAGAAACCACTTAGGGCAAACAAAGGTGATATGGAAGCTCCTGGATAGGAAGGGTAGGTAAAGAGAAGACAAAGAGACATTCTTAAGAAAGACAAACCAATATGTAGAAACTCCTTCTTTTTATTTTATTATTTGTTTTTTATATGATGGAATGATGGAACATAAAAGACTTCAAGAGCAAGTATCTGAGTATAGTCTTAAATTGAATGAAGCTAAGAATGAAGTAAAAAAGGGACTTATAGGTCAAGATGATGTGATAGATTCTGTTCTGAAGTGCATAATATGTAATGGTAATGTTTTGATGGAAGGAGTTCCTGGTCTCGCAAAGACAACCCTAATTCTGCTTCTGACACAAACGGTAAGAGATTGTAAATTTCAGAGAATACAATTCACTCCAGATATGTTACCAACTGATATTACAGGCGTTACTGTCTTTGAGGAGAAAAAGGGATTCTATGTTGTAAAAGGTCCAATATTTGCAAATTTCGTTCTTGGTGATGAGATAAACAGAACGCCACCAAAGGTACAGAGTGCTATGCTCCAGGCAATGCAGGAAAGACAGGTAACGATAGGTAGAAAAACCTATAATTTGCCAAATCCCTTCTTTGTTTTAGCAACACAGAACCCCTTGGAGGATAAGGGTGTTTACCCATTACCTGAGGCTCAGATGGATAGATTTCTATTCAAGATTGAGGTTACATATCCTGAAAGGAGAGATGAGATTGTTATTATAGATAGAAATATAACTGTAAAAGAGATTAAAGATTTTGAAATAAAGCAGGTAATTGGTCTTGACGATATATTGAAAATGCAACAGATTGTTAAAGAGATTCATATGTCTGATGAGATAGGGAAGTATATCATAAATATTGTAAATGCTACAAGGTATCCAGATAGATTTGATATAGAGAATGGGAAATATATACAATGGGGTGGTTCTCCAAGGGCATCAATATATCTCTCACTTGCTGCAAAAGCCACTGCTATGATAAATGAGAGAACATTTGTAATTCCCGAGGATGTTAGGAGCATTGCAAAGGATGTTCTTAGGCATAGAATAATACTAAATTACGAAGGAAAGGCAAAGGGTATCAGAACGGATGATATTATAGATGAGGTGATTGATAAGGTCCCAGTAATATAAAATGGATAAGGAATTTACAAAGAAGGTAAGGGAATTCAATGAGAAAATAAGAGTAATAAAGAATGAGATACATAAGGGAATTATAGGTCAAGATGATGTGATAGATTCTGTTCTGAAGTGCATAATATGCGGAGGTCATGTACTCTTAGAAAGTGTTCCCGGTCTTGCAAAAACATTGCTTATAAGGCTTTTAACAGAGACTATAGAGAATGCCACATTCCAGAGAATACAGTTTACTCCGGATTTACTACCCACGGATATCACAGGAACTACAGTATATGAAAAAAAGAGGGGATTCTATGTTGTAAAAGGTCCAATATTTGCAAATTTCGTTCTTGGTGATGAGATAAACAGAGCACCGCCAAAGGTACAGAGTGCTATGCTTCAGGCAATGCAGGAAAGACAGGTAACGATAGGTAAAGAAACATTTAACCTTCCTAAGCCATTTGTTGTTTTAGCAACGCAAAACCCCTTAGAACAGCGAGGTGTTTACCCATTGGCATTTGCTCAGATAGATAGATTTTTATTCAAAATATATATGGATTACCCAAGTGAGGATGAAGAATTTTTGATATTGTACAATAATTCGGTTATCAAAACCATAGAGGAATTTAATATAAATAAAATTCTAACACCTCAGGATATATTGGAATTGCAGGAGTGTGTAAAAAATATACAGATATCTGAAGAAGTGAAACAGTATATTGTTGATATAGTTGATGCTACTAGATATCCTGAAAAATACGATATTGAGGAAGGAAGATATGTGAGGTGGGGCAGTTCTCCAAGAGCATCAATTAATTTAGCACTTGGTGCAAGGGCCAGTGCTTTAATGAACAATAGAACATTTGTAATTCCAGAGGATGTCAGGGCGGTAGCACATGAAGTTCTAAGGCATAGAATCGGATTAAATTATGAGGGGAAGGCAAGAAACATAAGTACCGATAGAGTAATCGATCAGATAATAAAGAATGTTCCAGTTATCTAATGGAAAAAATAAAAGGGAGCTTGTAGAGGAATCATGGAAGAAGGAGGAGTATATAGAGGAGTTGATGATGCAAATTGATACCCATGTAAGACAGCTGGTGGATGTATTTAGATTTGTTTTAAAATACAGGATATTATTCAGGGGTTCTGGTGTTGAATTTGCATCACTTAGGGAATATGTACCAGGACAGGATGATGCCATAAGAATAGACTGGAAGGCATCATTGAGGGCTAATAAACTATACATAAGACAATACGAGGAGGAGAGAGATCTTGATGTATATATACTGTTAGATAGTTCAAGTTCAATGCTATTAGGTACACAAGAAAAATTGAAGAGTGAATATGCTGCAATCGTCTGTGGTGCCATAGCATATGCAGCAATAGAATCCGGAGATAATGTCGGTTTTGGTATGTTTAATGATAAGATTCTCTTTTCATTAGAACCTGCAGGGGATATGACACAGTATTATAAAATATTGAGGCATGTTGTTGACCCCCAGTATTATGGTGGCAAATGCAATCTTGGGGAGTCGTTGAATTATCTTATAAATATACTACAGCCAAGAACAATACTCTTTATAATATCCGACTTTATAGGTCTGGATAAAAACTGGTCAGATTCATTGAAAATGATAGGTGGAAAGCTGGATAGAATTATAGGAATAATGTCAAGGGACATAAGGGATTCTAAATTACCAGAAAATTTGGGTTATATGAAGTTTAAGGACCCTTTCTCAGACAAGATGATGACTGTTGATGTTGATAATATAAGAGATGAATACAATTACCTTGCAGAAAAACAAGAGAAGAATATTGAAAACGAGTTTCAGGGTGTTGGTCTGGGGTTTGTTAAGGTATACACAACAGAACCATTTGTAGAGCCATTGATAAGATATCTCACAATAGAATAGTAGATAATATTAATAAAAATAAAGATGGATTTACCAAAGATAGAATATTCAGATAAATATGTTAATCTATTGGTTTTATTGATAGGTTTAGTGATAATTCTTTACTTTCTATCAAGAATGTTTGCCAGAAGAAGAATTCTAATGTTTGGAAATTTCGAGACACTTGAGAAGGTTATGGGTAAAAAGATACTGCCTGTTGGTTTATTACCGCTGATGTTAAGAATTATTGCAATTGTACTCATATTGATGGTTCTCTCAAATGTTAGAGTGATAAAGGATAGTTATGTAGCGAAGACAGATTTTGTATTGGTTATAGATGTATCATCTTCCATGACAACTCAGGATTATGAACCTACAAGGTTGGATGCTGTTAAGGAGGGAATATTAGACTGGATACCAAAATTAGAGGATACAAAAGTGGGACTTGTTACATTTGCTGGCAGATCATATACAAGATTGAGACCAACATTTGATATGGAAAAACTACAATATGAGGTAAAGAATATGCAATGTAGATTGGATGATGCAGGTACTGCAATTGGAGATGCTATAGTTGCTGCCTCAAGTCTTTTGGCAGGAGGCGATACCAATGCTAGAAATAATACCATAATCCTTGTGACTGATGGCAGAAACAATGCGGGTGTGAATATAACCACTGCACTTGAATCAATTAATTCCAGCAAAATAAAGATATTTGCCATCGGAGTGGGAAGCAAGGAACTTATTGAGAGTGAAATTCCTGCGGAACTTATGAGGGTGAATGCAACTGCAGCAAAATTCCCAAATTTGGATGAGAATATGCTCAGATATATTGCCAATGAAACACATGGTAATTATGTTATAATCGATACAAAGGATTCCATTAAGAGGGCGTTTGAATCCGCATTGGAGTATAGAAAGGTACCAAAAAGTATCAATAAAGAACTTTTACTTGCATTATGTTTTGTATTGCTACTGGAATGGACATTTGAGATAACCAAATACAGGCCAATACCATAAATATATAAGAAGATATATAAGAAGATATATATAATCAATGTACTCAAAATAGTTAAATATACAAAAATATAATACAAAATACAAAATGACAGTGGAAGATAATGAAAATGATAAAAAATTAAAAAAAATAAAAGATAAAGAATCAGAATCATCTATCGCGGGGATAGTTCTCAAGGAGGGTGAGATAGAAATACCATCTGATTCCACAATACATCTTGTAAAAAGAGACGGAAGGATTGCAGTTGTTGTTGGGAGAGGGGGTAAGGGCGAGATTGAGATAGGTGGTGAGCGTATAGATTTGGATGAGATCAAGGAGGGGGAGAGTATTACTATCGGTGAGGAAAAGGAGAGCGATATAGATAAAATCCTTAAAAGTATGGAAGATTCTCAATTGATCAAGGAGGATGAAGGTAAAGAATTTATTGGAGAGATAAAGGAGGATATAAATCTCTTAGACCTTAAAAAAGAATTTAAGGTTGAAGAAGAAGAGGAAGAATTTGAGGAAGAATTTGAGGAAGAAGAAGAGGTAGGAATTCTGGATAGAATAAAGGGTATAATAAAAAAGACTACCGAGGAGAGTAGAGATGAAAAATTGAGGAGATTGGCATTAGAAAACCTGGAAAAAACGAGGGCTATAAAGGATGAAAGAAAAGCAACCGTGGGTGTGGCGTGTGTATTGAAGGAGTTTTTGGAGATAAAGTTTAATATCCCTCGGGAATTGACATATATAGAACTTATACAAGAACTCAGAAGTATGGAGATGGATAACAAACTGAGAAGCGCATTGATTTCATTCTTCAAAAAGACATCTATTATGATGTATGCCAATATAGAGGGAATTGCAAACTATGGCAGGGCATACAGTTTAGCCAAGAGAACTATAGAGGAACTCAGTTAGTATTATTATTTTAATTATTAATAAATAAAATTATCAATATTCTTAACAACTGATTTATATATAATATACATAAATTTATATATAATATATAGATGCATAGCTTTAATAGCATTATATGATATTGGTGGGAATTGACTTCTTAAGATGTATCCTGTAACATATATAGAGAGGGAATTGAAGCATATCAAGAATAAAAGAAATGTTTATTATTTTTCCAATATTCTTGGTTTGGGTCTATTGGCTATAATCTTTATTGTTATAGCACCCTATCTTCACGAATTTCTTCACATATACTTTTTGAGGATTAATAATGCCCATTTTTATACAGATATCAAATTCGACCCCTATGATGGAGTGTATGGCAAAATAACTGCCGTTTCTGATTTAAATATTATAGATTCTATAATCCTCATGTTAATCGGGGCGGTTGGAAATATCATAATTGGCTTATCAATCCTAATTTTGGGATTCATAGCAATGAAGGAGGGTATGCTTCCAGAATCGAATTTTTTTACCTATATATCGTATGGTTTTTTATTGGATTCAATAACATATCTATTTCAGAGCAGGGGTGATTTTGTAAATACACTAAGTATGTTAGATCTGTGTGAATTCTCAGTTTTGTTACCGATACTTGGAATTATAGCAATTTTTTTACTTCTATTTCATCTGAATTTCCACTTGGAACATAATATAAAATACATTAATGACATAGAAAGAGAATTAAGAAGGATAGAAAAATTATAAATTTAGAAAAATCGTGGGAATCCAACATGACTAAAGCCAATATATATCAGGAAAAATATTATTATGCTGAGTATAAGATATAAAATTATTTTCAGAATTTTCTGCCTTCCCGTCATTCTCATTCTTCTACCCCTTCTTATCCTTTTCTCTTCACTCTTTTTAGCAACATATAGTATCGTTAGGAATATCAATAGCAGTAATAATAGATTTACCTTCATTATAGCAGGGATTAACGGCGGTGGTGGGGTTATAGTTATTGTCATATCGGTGAATGCATATGCATTTTCCTTGGACCATAGGATAAGGGTTGAATCACATTTTGTTGGATGGTTTGTTGTCAGGATATTAAAGTATGCTCTTCTTGTCTCGTTCGGTTCCATATATGGAACAGTTTCAAAATTGAATTCCTCTATACATAACTCCGCATTTTCCAGCCTTCCTTTTATATCTGTGAGTGGTAGTTTACCTATATTCTTGATAAGTATGGATATAGTTACATTCTTGTTTGGAAGTAATGGAACTGTTTTTGGAGCCTCTATAATCTCTAAAACACTAAGATTTACGGCTTTTATTACATTCATGTAAAAATAATCCATATCTGCAGTAAAGTTTCCTATAACTGCTTTAACTGGTATTACATACTGCCCTGTGACACCATAGGGTGGTTTAACAAAGATCGTTCTGTTTACAGTTTCTGATACATTGAGGAATGAAACCAAGGCAGTTTTGCATTCCCATCCCTCGGGAACTATCGGTATTAATGTGATATTCTCTGCCGGAACATTACCTATATTAGTCACATTAAATACAACCGGATTAAAAATACCTTGAGTGCCATTTACAGTTCTGTTTATGGGTTTTATATCTATAGCCAGTTCAAGAGCCTCTGGGAGTATCGTTGTCACGGTAGATGTCACAGTTGTAGTAACAGTTGTGGTAATGGTAGATGTCACAGTTGTAGTAACGGTTGTAGTAACAGTAGATGTGACAGTAACATTTTGTGTTATATTCT
>CAZQER010000024.1:0-7688 GCA_964592095.1 uncultured archaeon | reverse complement strand
GTAGTAACGGTTGTAGTAACAGTAGATGTGACAGTAACATTTTGTGTTATATTCTTTTCCTTGAGTTCATGTGCAAATAAAAATAGACCGGGTATGTATTCCTCATACAATCCATTTTCAAGGGTTTTATTTGTTGGTAATAAATAAAAATTTTCAAAATCCACTCTTGCATTGAATTTAAATGTAATATTCTTCATTGTTTTTGGTGTTATAGAACTGCTGTATTGCAGAGAGTTTGGAGTAAACGAGCAGGAGTATTGAGGAGAGGGTATCCAACAGTCAGTGATTGTCCAGTGTTCCGGTACAGGTATATCCAATGTCCATGCAGTATTACTATCATTTCTTCCAGTAATTGAGATAATTGTAAGGTTAAATGTCGTGTTTGTATTTATATAAAAATCCCTTCCCTTTCCGGTAGTAGAGTTTTTATTTGCAATAGAAATGTTATAATTAAAAGCGTTAACATTCATAAGGTTCATTATTTTTGATGCTGGAGGATTATAGATAGGGTGATTTTCATAGACGGTATAGGTAAAATTGACCCTGTCTGGTCTGCTTAAATCTTGGAAATGTGCCGTAGCATTGAAGAAATAATAACTGGCATTTATTACATTTGTATATGCGGATGTGTCAGCGTTTGGAACCAATTCATATTCAAGTATTACATATTTCCTTGGTGGCAACGGATTTGTTAGATTGAAGATCACATGCGATACTGATAGGTCTGATAAAACATTGCATGTATACTCTGATGTATTCCTGCATCTAACAGCGACTGAGTTACAATTACCTATACTACAATTTTTTGTCATACCCCTTTCATTAAGAATCAAATTTGATACATTTGCTATACCTACATTAAATAATATGAATCTTATCGTTGTATATGTACATGTATTCCAAGGGTCTGCAGGATTACATCCAGGGTTTTGGTTTATTTGTGGTGGCATCTCTCTTATTATCAGGGGGTATGGTCCAGATTCTGGCGATGGTATTGTTATATTAGCAACCCTTTCCCCAATCTGTTCAACTATTTCAAATCTCCTTATTTCCATTACTGTGCCATAGCAATAAATTGTTTTATTACATATTGCAGTCCCATTAGACGAAATTAGAACGCATTCCCATTTTGTTAATCTATAATCACACCTTTTTTCTGCGGGTCTGAATTCTACCTCACTTCCATCGGATTCCACATCATAAACGAAATAGTCCTCTATGCTCAACTTGTATCCCTCGTATGAACACTCTCCAGAATCCATTGAATCATCAACACTTAGACATGCATAGCAATATTCATTACATGATGTCATATTAAACACATAGGCATTATATGAGGTTCCATTTATTACAATCGGTCCACCCTTGTATGCAATACTTCCTTCATTCATTCCAGAAACATTTGCAGTTGATGTTTCATTGGTTATAACAACAGTATAGTTTGTCATGGATGGGGATTTATAACATCCTGTTGTTTCAATAGATGTACAGTTTGATCTGTTATCTGCTGTTAAATTAGTACAATTATGGGTTTCATTTAGGGTAAAAAAATTCTCTGTTACATTTGTTTCATTAGATATTAAACCAAAGTATTCAACAAAACCCACTGCGCTATAATTTCCAATTGGCTTTCCTACAGTTGACCATATCGTCCAGAATACACTCTCCTCCATTGGATCCAATCCTCCAACAGGGTTTCCTGGACCACTCCATGATGTTACATAAGAACCAGTTTCATTATAAATGGTTATATTGTTTATCTTTTCATCTAGGCGAGTATTGCCGCAGTTCTGAAAAAATAACAGAAACACAACAGTCTGGTTTTGTATTATCTTTTCTGGAACATAAAAGAATGTAATCGCTCCACAACAACTTACTGCGACATTTACCGTAACATTTATCAGATCTGACTGGTCTGGAAGATATAAAACATAGAAGTAGTAATAATCAGAATAATTCTCCTCACCCGCCATATCAACTGCGTGTATTCTATATCTATATTCACCTCTCCGTGTTCCATTATACTGAACCTTCCAATCCCCCCCTATGAGACTCATCTCTATATCAGTATCATTTATTCCATTTGGTTTAATCACATCCAAGAATACAGTATTTAAATTATCATCAATATCAATCACATCCGCATATATGGTTATATTGTTATCTGTCGGTATCCATAGAGGAGGGAATTGCCACACATCAGTTATATTCGGGGGAGTAGCGACTATATAATTACTTAGTATTGATAACACGGTCGATAATATTATTATTCTAAATGATGCTCCAAATATCCTTTTTTTAATAAACCTTTTTATCACTTTATTATTCTTACAATTAGAGATATTATGCTTATTATTAGAGTTATTATACCTATATCTATCACGGTCTCTGTTTGCTTTTTGTTCAACACAACCTTTCCAACAGGTAGATTTATGTTTGTATTCCCTTTGTCATCATGGGTAATACCCAAGACATTGCTTTTTTTATTCTCATTCTCATCATTTTTTGATACTTTTGTGCTATATATCTGATTGTTTGAAATTTTACTGCCTCCCCCCTCCTTAATAGAACTGATAGAACTGCTCTCTTTCTGGATATTATCTGCCTTCTTTGGACCAGTGTCATACTCCGTCATACTCTCATTTTTCCCCTCACCCCGTTTATTATATGTTTTAACGGTCCTTATAGTATTCACTGTAAACAAAAATTCCCTTACCTGTGCCATTTTTTGGCCATAACCTTCTATTTCAACATTTTCTGTACTTTTTGCAGTGGCAATCAATTTAATCCCGTATTTTGTCTTTGATACATATTCTGGGATATGCACATATACCTTAACCTGATACAATCTTATGTATGTTTTTCCATCATCTATGATAAGCCAATATTTATGTTTACCCGTATCATTTTTGGTTACTTCATTATTCAGAATTAGATTCTTAGGAGCAACATCTACATCTATCTCTGGGTCATATTCAAGCTCTGTCGTAAGTGAAATAGGATCTTTTCCGATATTGAAAAATGAGATAGTAAAACTTCCTGATTCTCCTGGCGGAATATCTTTTATATTACTCCCAATAATGTTACCAAACTCAATTCTTGCTGCCGATGCAATTGTACATAGGGATATATATAAGATCATTGCCAATAACAATATCCTTTTATTTACCATTTTTTCACCCCTTTATTTTAATTAACTAAGAGATGTATTTGCCATTATATATGCACTACCCGTGTAGGTCATTGAAGGTGTTGGAGGAATATTAATGAAGTAATATGTATCTATATTTGTTCCTGCAGTAACATCTGCCTGAATCAATTGCCAGTAACCTGTAAGATTATCACCCAATAGACAATTATCTACTAATGCCCATGTTATATTCTTTACACCTATCTGGTTTGATCCAGAGGTTAGATTTGTACCTTTTATATATATGCCATCTGCATCATTTGAGTTATTATGTAGCGTTATGGTTATTGGATTTGTAAGAGATGCATTACATGTATCTCCGGGTAAGAGAGTACCAAAGTCAATTGTATCATTCGAGAGAATTAAAATTAGAATCTTGGTTATCTCTATAGTTGTATAATCTGTGTTGTTGCTTGTTGCTTCAGTAGCATCAAACAAAACATCCAACTTCCATATACTTCCTATCGAACCAGTGGCATTTATGGTCCAATTTATTATACAGGTTTCGTTCACATCCAATGGATTATTAGAACATGACTTTGGATTTAATGCGGGACTATCTATTATGTAAAATGGAGTATCTGCAGTAGTATTTATTGCTTTATCTGGACTCCCCGATGTTGAATTATATCTCACAGTTCCTTGAACATTCCCGCAGTTGGCATTTCTACAAGTTACATTTGCTTTAATCACAAATTTCTTATTCTGTCCTACTTTGTATCCAGAATTTAATGAGGCGTTTCCTAATCCAGGAATGTAAGGGGGCAACATGAGATGTACCTCAAGAATACCTGCAGGCGTTACCAATTCTATTGTTGTATTTGCTTTATTATCCTCCGTTATATTGTAATAAAGGGAAGAATTATCACTGATATTACACATTACAGTATAATTATCCAAGCCCAGACCACCGGTATTCCAATTATAAACTGCATGTCCTGTTGAATTTGTATCACTTACGCCAAGGTAATTATAGTTAGTTTCGGTTGAATTTTTATAATAGAATCTTACTGGATAACCCTGAATTCCATAACTCCCGTTAACATCATTAACCTGACATATCAATTGAACAGTAGACCCCTGAGAGATATTCCCATCATCGGGAGAAATCCATGTTATATTTGAATAACCCCAGATTTCTATTGTAACATTCTCGGAATCTGGATGATAATACTGCTTGGATACATTAATCCTGATTAATTCGGGGCCCGTCTCATATCCCAGAGGAATTTGCCATGTTGTGTCTTCTCCTGTTGCTATCTGTGATGTTGAATTGTACCATGTTGCATTGTCTGGTGTAACTACTGTATTGTTATCATCTATCGTTGTTGAATTTAACTGGATTGTAGCACCTTTATGGAATGAGCTTCCATTTACAGGGTTATCTATCGTGACATTTAATACCCCAATCAGGTTAAATGTTCCAGAGGCACTACTATCTGCTTCAGTTGTGTTATAGTATGCAGAGGGGTTGTTGCTTATCGTACAATGGAGGGTTTTCGGACCTACCGACTTTGTTGAAGCATCCCAATTAACGGTTGCTATACCACTGTCGTTAGTATTACTGGAGGCGATATAATCCCAGTTTTCATCATAGAAATTGACCTGATAATTTCCAATTCCTTCGTTGTTGTCTTTATCAAACACCCTGCATCGCAAAGGAATAGTTCCCCTCTGAACATCTCCAGTTGGTGAATACCATGAAACCTTGCTCCTGCCCCAAACAGTGAAATTTAAGAATGGCAATGTATTGTTCCAATTGTTATACCAATCGGATGCATTGATCTTTACAACATGAATGCCAACTAACCAGCTTGAATTAGTAGTTATTGTGTGATTGGTCCAGTTTCCAGATATCGTATCTGGCGTGTAGACCTCAAGAGAGGGAGATGTTGAATTGTATGTAATATTGGCAGCATAAATATCCTCATTCCATTGAGCATACGCGAGGATACTTTCGCCCTTCCAGATAGAAGTGTCATTCAAGGCATAGATCACAGCTCCGGGAGGCGTTATATCCTCTCCGGGCATTCTTGTGTCCAATATCTCTGATCTATAATTCTCCGAACTAACATCGTAGTACTTTTCCGCATCATTCGTTATATTGCAGGTAATTTTCTCCAATCCACTGGTGTTGTCTGTATAATTCCATGAAGCCCATCCATTAGCATTTGTTAGATTCCAACCTAAGTAGCCAGTTTCATTACTGTAAAAGGTAACATTATAGCCTTCAATCGGTGATCCATTTGTATCGATAACTCTGCAACTCATTATACTGGATTCATTTACATATATTGGATTGGGGTTTAAGTTACTATCACTAACCTTTGACCATCCCCACACATAGGTTGTATTCATCGGGGTTACATTTTCATTATCAGACGTGTCATTTGCATATATCCTCCACCCCATAGGTCCTAGTATGGCGTTCATCGGTATGACAACAGAGAAGTTAGACCAATCATTTGTACCATTTAGATCAATTGGATTGGCTAAGGAATTATTCTGCCATATTCCAGTTTCATTACTTTCCAGCCACGCATAACACAGCTCGTAGTTATCCACCCATTCGGCATAGTAGAGTATGCTCTCACCCTTGTGAACCTTGGTAGCGTTTTGTCCCACAGTGAGGTACCATGGCGACTGTAATTCTATTGTATGTAATATCTCTTTCCTTTCATTATCTGAGGAGGCATTATAGTACTTGGAGGGATCATCGGCTATATTGCAGGTCAGATTCTCGTAACCAACCATATTGGAGGTATAAGTGAGGTTTGCCCATCCCGTGGCATTCGTTAGGCTCGACCCCAAATAATGCGTTGAGTTATAGAAGCTTACATTGTAACCCTCTATGGGATTCCCATCGTCTCCCATAACCCTACAGTACATAGTAGTATTCTGTCCCACTAAAATTGTATAATTACTGAGAGAGGAATTTGTTACAGATGCCCAACCCCAGACTGTAAAGTTTAGATACCATAGAGTATTGTTCCAGTTTCCATATTTATCTGCAGCATAGAACTTGAAAACATGGATCCCCAACAACCAGTTTACATCAGTATCCATAGTATAGTTAGTCCAATTGCTTGGTAATCCAGAGACAGACCAATTAGTAAGGACCGGGGTAGTGGAATTGTATTCAGCTATTGCGTTATAAATCAATTCATCCCATCTCGCATATGCTAATATGCTTTCACCTCTATTAACTATGGAATCATTCAATCCATAGATGTTATTGTAAAGTGATGGGGGGGTTTCATCCTTCACTATTATCTTATAAATGGAGAAATCTTCCTCAATGAAATTGGGATCATCTATTATGAAATGAACCTGTCTCTCCTCCAAATTGCTCACATTGAATACATAATAAAAGGTAGCATTATCGCCTATCTGAACCGTTCCCCCGAGAGAGGTATTCCAGGTTACATTACCGTTCCATGTTCCTCCAGTGAAGTTTTCTGTTTGATTGGAATACCAGATATCCACCGAAGAATTTATATACCAACTCGAATTCAGATTCCTATGCTCTACAGTTGAGGGGCTAATGATCCAGCTCGCATTGGAATCCGGACTGTTCTGGACTATTATCTCAACCCTGTATGTTCCATTGGTATACAACTCGAAGGTTTTATTTAAACCGGAATCCATCAGATTTCCTCCGGAATGGGTCTCTGCTAAGCCCGTAACATTGTAGATACGTATTTCCTTTATTTCTATTATCGCCGGTGGAGGAATTATTTCAAAGAGATGGGTTGCATTTATGTAACTTCCATCATCATTTCTCAGTACATTACCTGTTGGGTCTCTGAATGCGGCATAAACTCTATATGTTCCAACCTCCGATAGGTCTGTATTCCAAGGATCTTGATTCCATATCTCTGCCAGATCCAAATAGCCAGTGGAGTTTATCGTTCTCGGTGAAGTATCGTTAATTATCGTAGAGACAACCTGCCAACTCCCCGTTATATTTGTTTGTACCTGCATCAGTAGATAACCAGAGATATTTGTTGATCCGAGATTCGCTATGCCAGAATAGGATTCTTCATCACCTATGGAATAACTTGGTTCTGGATCAACGTATTTATAGACCTTTACATCATCTATCGCCCAGTTATCGTAGTTGTTTCCACCGTGTGAAACTTGTCTCCATCTAAATTGAGTGGAACTAGTTTGTGCTCCGATAGGAATCGTTTCCTCTATCAGAGTAAATGAAGGATAATCCTCCGTGTCATAAGTGTTAATATTCGTCCAAGTCGAGCCCCCATCTGTAGAGTATTCCAGAACAACATCTTCTCCAGCATCAGCGTTTTCGCATGGTGCTGCGCCTGTCCCGAACTTTAAATAAAATTTTATTTTTGCCCCAGAAGAAACATCTAACTCCTTGGTAGATGCATCTCTGCTACCATCTCCAGTAAAGTAGAATGCATAGGGAGATGATTGATAACCACAATTATTGTTTTCTTGAGCGTTGCTCGTAGAGGGCCATTCTGTAGAATTT
>CAZQER010000023.1:0-15816 GCA_964592095.1 uncultured archaeon | reverse complement strand
TTATCTTTTTAATAGGATTGTGTCCCCAAAATTGATATAACTTTAATTCCATTTTAGCTCCTCAAGAACTTATCCCAATCTTCTTTATTTTGTTTAAGCACCCTTAATTTAAGAAGAGCCTGGCTCCTTCTTTTGACCAACTCATACCCTGTTTTTTAAATCTCCTGCCAATTATTATCTCAATATTTTTCTCTACTGCACCACTTCCTATCTTGTTAATCTCAAAGTCTTTAGAACCGTATATCCCTTCTTTGTTATTTTTAAGATACTCTAAAAGACCATTTATCTCCTGTTTTTCTTTAGTTAATACCCTATATTTAGTAGCTAACCTAACCTTGCCACTTGCCCTACTTCTCACTACTGAGTGTCATAGATTAATTTGCCACTTTGAGTTTCACCACTGCAAATCTAGGAGTTTGAAATCTCAAAATGGTAAATCTGAACCCGTTGATTTATGAGAGACAGAATGAGTCAACTTGTTATAGAGATGTAGCTTGACGCAACCAACAAAATCCTTTGCTTTATCACAACCCCGGAGAAGATTTCAGAGAAAACATCAAACGATTTTTCTACTTTCTCGATTAATCAGAAGATAGCTAGTGTGAATAATTCCTTCCAGTCATAGGGATATATCCTCTTCAGTTCATCGATAATATCCTGTGAGATGTACTGGAGAAAGTATGTAGCACCGAACTCTTTGACAGATATTTGTTTATGCTGGTGCTCTATTCGTTTGTGCTTTGGTGGGATTACACCCTCTTTTGTTATCTTACCCAAATATTCTCCAGTTATCTTTCCGGGTCCTTTGAGCTTTTTATCCCAGACACCTGTTACCTTACAGAGATAATAGTTGTTACCTCTCTTATGTATTTCCGTACCTTTTATCTTGTATTTCAGTACCCAAGTAGGTACTGTTCTTTTCTTTTTCATATTACTAAATTTGGTAATATAATCATAAAAGATTTCATTAGAAAACATTAGAAAAAAGGATATGGAGAAGGCAAACACTGAAAACCAAGACCTATTTACCAAAAAAGCAGGGAATTTGGGATTCTATTAATTTAGATACAGATTCTAACTATATATAATTATATATAGTTAAATATAATTAATAATATAACCAATAATATTACAGGGTGATTTTATGGATGAAAAAAGTAAAAAATTCACATCAGTAAGTATACCCGTGCCATTATTTGAAAAGATAAAAAAGAGAATAGAGGGGACTGGTTTTACATCAGTATCCGACTATGTAACCTTTGTGTTGAGGGAGATACTCACAAGTGAGGAGGAGAAAGAAGGAGAAGAACCATTTACAAAAGAGGATGAAGAGAAAGTAAAGAAGAGATTAAGAGCATTGGGATATATAGATTGAGTCAAGATGACACTCTTAGTTGTTGGAATTGATGCAGCAACATGGAAGGTTATTTATCCAAATATTGATAAATTGCCAAATTTCAGGAAATTTATAAAAATTGGAAATCATAAGACAATTCTCTTAAATGAGAAACCATTATCTGCATCGGCATGGTGTTCAATATTTTCAGGTAAAACACCAGAGGAGCATAAACACAGAGCATTTGTAGAGAATGGGAAATTAAAGACAAGAGATGATATAAATGTGGAGTTCATCTGGGATATACTTGATAGAGAGGGTTATAATGTGGTAGCATTAAATATACCGTTTGTAATACCTCCGTATAATTTCAATTGTAACTTCAAACCAATCGGTTACGGACTGCCAGAAACACCTGAGGAGTGGGAGCAGGAACTGAAGAATGTTACTTCAAAAGCAATTGAAATTCTTAACCAGAAACCAGATTTACTCTGCATGGTTTACTCATTGTTGGATAGAATTCAACACTTCCACTGGGGCGAGCCGATTGTTTTGGAATGGTATAAAAAGGTTGATTCTGTTCTTTGGGAATTAATATCATACTCAGAAAAATCCATTATAATATCTGACCACGGGTTCTGCAATAGAGGTGAGGCAGAAATTAAAACACTTCCAGAAAGAACACCAAAAGGGGAGATAAAAGGGGATCATAATAATGAGGCAATACTCATCACAATAAATATAAAACATGAAATCAACAAATTACAGGATGTATTCTATGCAATTAGAGGTGAGATATGATGGATAATGAGAAAATGGAAATGGATTTTGAGAAAAAGATAGAAAAAAGTAAGCAGGTTATAAGAGAGGCGGTTGAAAGATACGGTAAGGATAGAATTGCTGTTACTTGGACCGGTGGTAAGGATTCAACAACGGTTTTGGGATTGATTAGAGAGACATTCAATGGAGAGGTTCCAATACCTGTGGTATTTGTTGACACAACTGTCAAATTTAAGGAAACTTATGAGTTCATCAATAGAATAAAGAATGAGTGGAATCTAAACTTAGTAATTGCTAGGAATGATGATGCATTAAAGAGAATTCAAATCGCCGAGGACAGAGAAACATGTTGTCATTTGTTAAAGACCGAAGCATTGAATATGGCTATAAAAAATAATGGATGGAGGGCGATTATAGGAGGAATAAGATGGGATGAGCAAGAAGCACGCTCAAATGAAAAATATTTTTCACCAAGAAAAAATCATACGAGGGTACATCCAATTTTACATTTTACCGAGGAGGATATATGGAGATATATAAGAAGTAGAAATTTACCACACCATCCACTTTATGATAAAGGTTATAGAAGTATAGGATGTGAGCCTTGCACAAAACCATCCATCAAGGGCGGTACTGAAAGAAGTGGTAGAGCACAGGATAAGGAGGAGATTATGAGAAGATTAAGGGATATGGGTTATTTTTAATTTTTAAGATGGCAATGGAATTGATTATTTATGTACTATTTTTGTCATTTTTGTTCGAGTATATTGATTCATCATTGGGGATGGGTTATGGAACTACACTAACACCAGTACTGCTACTAATTGGATACAGTCCTCTTCAGGTAGTTCCTGCAATCCTTCTGTCCCAATTTATAGCAGGAATAACCGTGGGATTCTTCCATCATAGATTTGAAAATGTAAATTTTAGTCTGAATTCAAAACATTTAAAGATTGCCCTTATACTATCACTATTGGGAATCATTGGGACATTTATAGGCGTAATGGTTGTGGTAGGTATCCCTTCCTGGATTCTAAAGGTGTATATCGGAACATTGGTTTTTTTGACAGGAATTGTTGTATTAATAACCAGAAATAAAAGATTCAAATTTTCATGGATAAAGATTACATTTCTCGCATTAATAGCATCATTCAATAAAGGTGTAAGTGGTGGAGGATACGGACCAATTGTAACCTCAGGTCAGATTCTCTCAGGAATAAAGGAAAAGAATTCTATCGGAATAACAGCATTTTCTGAAGGTATTATATGTCTTGCAGGGGTGTTGATATATATCTCTATAAAAAATACAATTGACTGGAGTTTAGCACCGTCACTAATTATTGGCGCTACTCTATCGGTACCATTATCAGCATTTACTGTAAAGGTCATATCTTCAGAGAAACTGAGGAAAATCGTCGGCATTATGACTATTGCATTGGGATTACTGACAATATTAAAATTTGTTTAGTATACCTATACCTCTCCTTTATTTTTCATGCATAAACCATGGACATTACACATATCCCTCCCAAAACCTTCCTACCTCTAGTATCTCAAATTCTATTTCAGGTACATCTCTTGGATTTAAGAATTTTCTATGAATCATTCCGTCAACGATGAGTTCTATCCAGTCAATAATAGTGTTTTTCTTCCATTGAATGTAGAATATTCTCTCTAACTCTTACCACAACATACAAGTTCTCCTGCACCCTCATGCAAAACTTCAACAATATTTCCACAAATCTCACATTTATAAATCTCCATTATGTTTGTCATTTTTACAAATCCTCGATCTCTTATTTCACTATACAATATTTATTTAAATATTTCTCCAGTTTCTTTATACCACACCACAAAGTCCAAATGACTTAGAGGAATATTAATATCCTCTGCAATTTTCCAAACTTTTTCTCAGTGTCTATCAAGTATACATCTATCCTTCCATACTCCAACATTCCTCAAAAAATGACTTGCCTCTTTGTAACCCGTTCCCATTATGTTCTTAACCAACCAATATCTTGCTTCAGATACATTTCCAATTCTTTTATTTTTATCCTAATATTTAACTTTCCATCATTCATAAATCTCTCTCTTGCCCTAACAATATATGCGCTCTTTTTATATTTAAATCTAACACCATTCAATTCTTGCACTATCTGATTTTTATCCCCCTTTAACAACAAATCTTTATTAACAAGATTTTCCACAGCGTCCAGCAACCCTTGCTTTGGATTGCGAGGTCAATAAACAAAAAACAAGTTCTACAAAAATTTCTTCTTCACTTCCATTCCTCAAAAGATATTCAAAATCATTTAATCTCGATATTATTTTATATTTAATAGACTCATAGATTTCTTTTATCTCCCCATCAATTTGGGTAGTCATCGCATATATGAATAGTTTGAATCCTCAAAAGGAATTAATTACCAAATTAACAATAAACAACTTTTATTACTAAAATACTAATTATTATCTTCTATCATCAAAATGAAACTTCCTAAGATTATGAAGACATATTGTCCCTACTGTAGAAAGCATACAGAACATGAGGTGTCCCTTGCTAAAAAGGGAAAAGAAAGGAGTATGAAAGAGGGGAGGAGAAAATACGAGAGGGTTAAAAAGGGATACAAGGGTTCTCCAAGAACACCAAAGAAGGACGTATACAAGATAGGTAAAAGAACTGTTGTAATACTCAAATGTAATGGGTGCAATAAAAAGCATCAGAAGATTTATAGGGCAAGAAGTAGAAAAAGGATTGAGATAGGATGATAGAACCAAAAAGCAGATTTCTAAGGGTGAAATGTAAGGATTGTGGCAATGAGCAAATAATATTCAATAAGCCATCTACATTAATAAGGTGTTTGGTATGCAATAAAATTCTTGCAGAACCAACGGGTGGAAAAGCAAATATAAATGCGGAGATACTTGACATAGTTGATAAATTATAGATAATTATAATAGATACTAGAAATAAAAAGATGAAAAATTTTAGATTTTTGGAACATACTGCTGATCTGAAATTCTTGGCTATTGGTAATACCATCGAGGAATGCTTTGAGAATTCTGCAATGGCAATGTTTTCAGCCATTGTCAATATTGATTATGTGAAAGATGATGTTAAAAAAAATATAAGAATTTCCTCAAGAGAACTTGAAATACTTTTGCACGATTTTCTTTCAGAACTATTATTTATATTTGAAACGGAAAACCTGATTTTTAGAAAATTTAATGTAAAGATAAAAATTAATAATGAAAATAAGGAATATGTATTGAATGCAATTGCTTATGGAGAGAGATTTGATAATGAAAGGCATGAAATAAAGACACATATTAAGGCAGTTACATTTCACGATTTTTTTATTAGAAAGGAGAATGATAGATGGAAGGCACAGGTTTTATGTGATATATAAATGTATAATTTAATTCATAATAATTCATTAATTCATAATTTATTTACATAAATTCGGCTAATGCTATCTGTTTACTCAGGTCGTTTGTGAACATATTATCTATCTCTTTTTTAAGTAACATAAGTCTCTGTTTTAGATATTCAGAACAATTATATTTTTCTGCAAGTTTAATTGATGTCTCTAAATACTTTTCTATACTCCCCTGAGTTACAGTGAGTAATAATTTTCCACCACATTTTGTGCATTTCCCAATGAGAGGAATCCTTCTATAAGAAGCATTGCAGTTAACACACCTAAATTTCTGTCTGCTAAATGCCCTCAAATTGCCGTATGTATCTCTAAGGAAATGAGAATTTATAACGAGTTCGGCAACATCCCTCTCATTTATCGCCCTTATTTTTTCTGCTATCTCAAGTTGTGCCTTGACCTTATCGCCCATATTTCTCATTTTGAGGTATTTTGATGTAAGTATATGACCAGTAATGTCATTAGTAGAGTGTGTAAATTTTAAACCAGAAAATGGGTTTGAATCAAGTATATCACTCACTGTTTTTATCTTTACCTCCGAAGGATTTGCGAATTCCCATGTTCTCTCATAGAACTCTATTGGATATCTATCAACAATCTCTATCTTGTGTGCCTCATCATCAACCTCCCTTGGGTCCATAATTGTTGTAACAACTAGGGGCGCATCCATCTTTCCACCCCTTTTCTCCGGTAGATATTTCTGAGAGAAATTTATCAATGTATCCAATGCTAGCATTATGGCATCTTCATCACCATCAGCATTTCTTCTCTTCGCAGCATGCCAGTATGGATGTGCAAAACAGACATTTGCTTCCGTAAATCCGATTATTCTACCTATGATACCTGCAGATGTATGTGGTGCCAAACCTATTATTAAATGCCCTGTTAAATCCTTTATATTCCTTATATTATAAAATCTTTCCACCCCATAGAATTTCTCAAGCATCTCATCAACAAAATGGGAAACCCTCATGAGGTATTCTGCCCCCTTTATCGGTATTATAACATCCTGAACCTTCAATTCAATAATCTGCTCTACATCATTTAATTCGTTTCCGAGATAATCCCTTTCATAGCCCAATTCCCTAAGTTTCTCTATATCTGTATTAATCTCTCTTGCCCTGAAATGGGTCATTGGAGCATCTGTTGCATCAAACCTTATTGTCCCATCCTTGAAAACATATACATCATTTCTTGCCCTCAATATACCCTTTTCTAAGTGTTCAGGAATTTTATATTCGGATATCATCCCCTTTACTCCCTTAACCTTTTCTGCACTACCAACCCTTTTTATTGCATTTTTCCATAAATCCTTAATTTTGATATCCATTTTTTCATAGAGAATTGTATGAGATTTGCATCTCTGGCACATTTCCTTATCACTTTCAGCACTGCATGAGGGACAAATCCTTCTCAAGACTGCATTTTCATTACATTCGGGACACACACTAAAGAAGATATATTTCTTGCATTTTAAACAATAATATCTTGCAATTTCAACATTTATTGTATCATTTTCTGCAGCAAGATTTATTAATCTCTCCTTACCTCCGTAATTGCCTATAGGAAATAATGAATGCACCGGAGGTTGCATTTTTCTTTCCTTTGCCTTTTCAGGTCTGCCCATCCTTGCACCAATATATGTCCCCGATTTCCTTCTTAGTTTTATTGGAGAAAATCTTTCTACAAAACTAAACGCATCTCTTCCTTTAAAATTTTCAATTGCGTTTTGAAATTCTTTCCTCGTTAATTTTTTTCCATCATATACCCTGATTGGATACAACAATGGGTAAAACTCCCTTATTCTCACATTATCACCATCCACTATATGTGGTGTTCCTATCAACTCCAATATCCTTTTTCCATCCCCTCTGTTCTTTACTACAAGTTCATTGCTATTATTGTCTATATACCCCTCAATAAGCCAATCAACCATAATTTTCAGTTCCTCAATACCTATATCCTCCCAATGATATGTAAACCTTGGATGTAATGGAATATTATACTTCTTAGAAATCTCAACCGCCTCATCGGGGTTTTTTAAATTCAGGTTTATCTTATCAGAAATCTTTAAAGCCTCCTGAACCCACCATTCTTCGCAATATCCTGCAGGATACAAATGCGTATTTGTCTGTAGAAAATCACCGTAACTGATTAGAATATCGCCCAGGAAGAGAATCTCACTGATGCTGTTCTTTATTTCTCTTGCAATGGAGACATCTTCAACCCTAATTACAGAACCATTCTTTAGTTTTACTAAGGGACCCTCTATTGAGTCACACTCTGTAATTATACAACCCTTACCAGGTCTCTCTACCTTAACCTGTGTTCCAGTGGCTATAAACTCATCTAAAAGAATCATTGTTGCGGGATGAATTGATTTTGCAGCTATTCCAGATGCTCTGTTTCTTCCATATCTCAGTCTGAAACCCCCCTTTGCAGACGGTGCAGAAAATATTGGTCTTCCCCCAACAACCTCTGACATAAAATCTCTCAACGGTTTTATTTTTCTATTGCTATCCGTGTCTATAAACCTTTCAGTTCTGGATTTAACCTTTGATATCTTGGATAACCAGTTCCAGTCTAATCCCAAATTTGATGCATGTTTCATAACTCTTGATGCCTTCTGTGCTATACCCTCCGCAATCACCAAACATACACCACCTCTAATTCTGTTGGTTTTTACCCTTTCCAAATCCCTATGTATGGAAACCTCTCTTTCCTCAGTTGGTTCCCCATCTATACATACCGGCGTGTTCCTTACAATTTCCCTGATATCATCATTCGTTGGCAGATACTGCAATCTGCTTATTCTATCGTTATAGATTCTTATCTCTTCCACATATCGTTCTATCTCATCATTGGTTGGTCTATATTCTGCCAATCCAATCTTTCTTCTCAGATAATCCCCTATTACAACAGCCAAGCCTTGGGCTGTGCCTCCTGCGCTTCTTATGGGTCCTGCAAAATATATTGAGAGATATTCAGAACCATCAGGATTGTTCTTTATATCTACCTTTGAGATACCTTCTATAGGGGCTGCAACAACACCCTCAGTAAGTATAGCCAATGTTGTTCTTAACGCCTGTTCTATCCTCTTTTCCTTCTCCTCCTTTGTGGTAAATGATATATCTGATATTATATACTCTATTATTTTTGGTATATTCTCTCTACCAACCTCTTTTATCTTTTTTGCGATCCCCCTTGGACCAACCAAACCCTCAACCCTTGTGGCTAAATCGCCAGCGGGAATGGCCTCTACCTTAACATCAGGGTCAAAACCCTTTTTTCTAACTAAATTTGCTATTTTATATATCTTATCTATTTCTTTCCTTAACTCATCAAAATATCTATCCTTCTTCATTGTAAAAATGAATTACTGAAACCTCATGATTCTGAAGATTTATTATTGGAACCCTCCCAGGTGTCGGAATATGACCTTGTTCTTCCTGATATTTGGTTCTTGCCTGAAATGTTCCTGAATTTATTACTCTGACGCCTCTATAATTTGTATAACCATTTGTATGGATATGGCCGCAATGCAATATATCCGGAATTTCCTTTATGAAGAAATAATCCTTTTTTTCTGGGGCAATAACATTAGAACCATAACTTGGGACAAGGTATCTTCTTTTTAGATATTCAACCATCGCAACTTCTGGTCTATTATATGTGCATTTGGCAAGATTCCCTATAATACTATCCAAGGAAGTACCATGATATATAAGTGTTTTAACACCATGGGTTGATATCATTACTGGGTTTCCACATACATGAACATTTGGTAGATCATACAGAGGAGCTCCGATATCCCTACTCAATCTGGGCTGTGGTTCCGCTACTCTTACTGCATCGTGATTACCCATGGAAACAACTATCTCTATATGGTCTGGAATTTTTTCCAGCAATGAGGCAAGAAAATCATATTGTTTGTAGATATCTGGTATGGATAATTCCTCCTCCTGTTCTGGATAGATGCCTATACCGTCTACCAAATCACCAGCTATTAATATATACTTAACCCTTTCAAAAATCTCCTTATTTCCACCCTTCAGATTTAGGCAATTGATAAAATATTTGAATTCCTTCTCCAGAAATAGATAACTTCCCACATGGATATCAGATATCATCGCCATACATATATCCTCTGGTGCTGAAAAGGTTCTATGATTTATTGGTAGGTCTGGTTGATATATAGAATTTGCTATAAACAGGTCATTATGCATTCTACCTGTTATGCCTATAACATCATCCAAAAGAATATTATCAAATATTTCATTTAATTCTCTGTTGTCCTTCGGAATCAATACCCTAATATCACCAGTTGTGTCCTCAATGTGAAGAAATCTATAACCTCTTTTACTTTCTATTTTATCAGTAATCATACCAATAAACTGTAGGTCAATACCTCTGTTTTGTTTCTTGAGAACCTTTATTGGAACTGGAGACCTCATATAAGGTCTCTCTCTGAGTATCTCTTTTATATTCTCATATTTCTGATTAAAATATATCAGAAAATCCTCTATTTTTCCTTCACATGTGCTTTTTCCCGTTACATCATAATCTTTATATATTTTAAGTTCACTATCTGTTTCTTTTGATAATATTCTCTTTGTTTTTTTTAATCCTACATCCTTTTCAAATTTTTTAAATCTATCATCAATAAATTCAACTATGAATTCGTCAGAAATAAGCCACACATTCCTCTCTTTTGCCTTTTTTATAACCTCATCTAAATTTAGAGTATTGCTGATTATTCTATCTAAGCCATGAGATGTCAGAATCATTCCATTCTCTTCAAATTTACTGATTATATCTATTATATCATCTGTGGATTCCATATACATCACACAGGAAATCAAACATTTCTAAAGAAGTTTCTTATCTTCTCCACAATTACTGTTCCAGCATTGATCTGTGCTTCCTCAGTACTTGCTCCAAGATGTGGAGTCAATAAAACATTTTCAAGTTTGAGGAGTGGGCTTCTTTCAGGAGGTTCTGACTCAAAAACATCAAGTACAGCGCCCTTTATTCTACCTTCCTTCAATGCAGTATAAAGGTCAACTTCATTAACAATACCGCCCCTTGCAACATTTATGAGAATTGCATTTTCCTTCATCATATCTATCCTTTTCTTATCAATAAGATTTCTGGTTTCGTTTGTAAGTGGCACATGCAATGTAATAACATCCGAATTTTTTATAAGTTCATCAAGCTCCATATACTCACAATTTGCTTCTCTGGCATCCTCGGCGGTTATATTTGGGTCAAATATCAAAACATTCATCCCAAAGGCTCTTGCTCTATCAGCCACCTCTCTACCTATCCTCCCGAAGCCTATGATACCAATGGTCTTACCATAAAGTTCATTACCTTCAAATTTCTCCCTTTCCCATCTACCCTCTTTAAGTGATCTGTGTGCATGAGGGATATTTCGCATTAAGGCAATCAATGACCCAATGGTTAACTCAGCAACGGATATTGTAGATGCTTCTGGTGAATTTACAATCTTTATCCCTTTCTTCTTAGCGGCATTCAAATCTATATTATCAAGACCAACACCTGCTCTACCTATTATCTTAAGTTTATCTGCATTTTCTATCACATCTTTGGTAACCTTTGTCCCCGATCTGACTATTAATGCATCATACCCCCTTATTCTTTCTATCAATTCCTCATGAGTAAGATTGAATTCCAAATCCACATCAGCAAACTCTTTAGCCTCTTCAATCGCCTTTTTATGAATCCTATCGGATATAAGGATTTTTGGTATCATAATTATTATTGAAGAAAGAGAATAATTAAAAGGAAGTAGAATGAAAACATCAATAAAGATATCCAATATAAGATTGGAAAACCCAACCATATTAGCTGCAGGTATTCTGGGTGTTACTGCATCCTCCATGGTGAGGGTTGCTAATGAAGGTGCAGGAGCGGTAACAACAAAGTCAATAGGTCCTGAAAAAAGGGAGGGTCATGAAAATCCAGTTATAGTGGAACTTGACTATGGTTTACTGAATGCCATAGGTTTATCATGTCCTGAACCAGATGAGGCAATAAAAGAATTGAAAAAGGCAATAAGATTGATAGATAAACCCGTTATAGCAAGCTTTTTTGCAAGAACAATCTCAGAGTTTGGATATATGGCAGAACTAATATCTGAGGCTAAACCAGCATTTTTGGAGGTAAATATATCCTGTCCAAATGTTGGGGAATTCGGAAAACCATTTGGGTGTAATATCAGAACAGCGGGAAAGATAACAAGGATTGTAAGAAATTCAACAGAGATTCCCATTATAGTAAAATTGACACCAAATGTTGTAGATATAAAATTAATTGCAAAAGAGGTTGAGGATAATGGTGCTGATGTTATATCTGCAATAAACACATTAGGTCCTGGAATGAAGATAGATATAATCTCTGGAAAACCCATACTATCAAATAAATTTGGGGGCGTGTCTGGTCAATGTATAAAACCAATTGCTGTGAGGTGTGTTTACGAGATATATGATGTGGTTGATATACCGATTATAGGAATTGGAGGTGTTAAAAGCGGAGAAGATGCAATTGAGATGATGATGGCTGGTGCATCAGCGGTTGGTATAGGAACAGGTATATGGAATAAAGGAATAGGAATTTTTAAGGAGATTGTATCAGAGATAGAGGAATTTATGAGTGCAAATAATTATAAAGATTTAAAGGAAATAATTGGTAAGGCACATAATTAATAATTAAGATGACTTCAGTTTGAATTTATATCCATACCTTATGATTCCAGAGTCGCCATCAGCAATTACCTTTCTGAATACCTTTTCTACCTTTTTCCCTATCTCTACATCCTCTGGTTTACAATCAACAATCTGTGATAGAAGGAGTGGTCCTTCTTTTAATTTTATTATTGCTAAAATATAGGGTTTTTGAAAATCAAATCCCTCTGGGGCCGTGTGAATCATGGTATATGAGTAAATCTCACCTTCCCCAGAGAACTGAAATTCCTCTATGTTACCTGCCCTTCTACATTTCGGACATACATATCTCGGAGGGAAAAACTTTTCTCCACATGTGTTACATTTTGTACCCACAAGATTATACCTCTGGGGTATCAATCTCCAATGGGTTGCTATTCCTTTCATTTTCTCCCAATCTCCCACTATTTTTTTATCTATTGCTAATTATCTATTACTAAATATATGAATTACACATGTTCCTCCAGAACCACCTATATTGTGTGTTAAACCTATTTCTGCACCATCTATCTGCCTTTTTCCTGCATCTCCTCTTAATTGCTCAACTACCTCAACAATCTGTGCTATTCCAGTTGCTCCCACTGGATGACCCTTTCCCTTTAAACCACCGCTTGGATTTATGGGGATACTACCATCCAATTTTGTCTCTCCATCCTCTGTTAGTTTACCTCCCTCTCCAGGTTTACAGAACCCTAGGGATTCTATAGCCATTATTTCTGCAATGGAAAAACAATCATGCACTTCTGCAAAATCTATATCAGATGGTTTTAGATTCGCCTGTTCATACGCGTATTTTGCAGCCCTTATTGATGCATCCATTCTCGAAAGTGATCTTCTATCATGTAATGCTATGGTATCTGTTGATATCGCCGATGCTTCAACCCATATTGGATTTTCACATAGTTTTTTTGCCTTTTTCTCTGTTGCAAGGACAACTGCAGCAGCCCCATCTGTAATTGGAGAACAATGTAAAAGTCTTAAAGGTTCTGCCACAGGTGGCGAATTCATTACTTGCTTCAATGTAACATTAAATTTGAATTGTGCATTTGGATTTAATGTTGCGTTATGATGGCTTTTAACAGCAACCTCTGATATCTGCTCCAAGGTAGTTCCATATTCAAACATATGTCTTCTTGCCATTAATGCATATAATGCAGGAAATGTTGCACCCTTGAATGCCTCCCATTCCTGATCACCTGCACCCATCAATGTAATCATTACAGAACTTGTTGGAGAATCTGTCATCTTTTCAACCCCACCAGCAACTACAATATCCATGAGCCCTGATTTTAGTGATATGTATGCCTCTCTAAATGCCAATCCTCCAGATGCACACGCTGCCTCTACTCTTGTTGCAGGAATTCCTGCTAATCCAGAATAATCAGCAACCAATGAACTCACATGTTCCTGTCCAGAAAAAAGACCTGGTGACATAGAGCCTATATATAATCCGTCTATCTCGTTACCCTCTATACCTGCATCATTTATTGCTTCAGTGCCCGCTTTGGTTATTAATGCACGATAGCTCTCATCCCAGAGTTCACCAAATTCTGTGATTCCAATACCTATTACCGCCACTCTTGAACTCATTTTTGTAGTGCAACCCCTTTCAATTTTCCTTTGAACTTTGCATAAGTGGAATAATCTATATAAATCCTTTTTTCCATATACTTTTTAACAGTTTTCTTATTTCTTCTCTTTTCGTTTTCTTTTGTTACCTCTATTATAAATGCATCTGAACCCGCTCCTGAACCGTATGATACCACAAGGATTTTATCCCCTCCATTTGCTTTATCAAGCGTTGCTGCCAGACCAAGTAGTGTTGAGCCCGAATATGTATTCCCTATATAAGGAACCAACAAACTATTATGTAATTGTTCCCTTGTAAAACCAAGTGTTTTTGCAGCCGTTTCAGGAAATTTTCCATTCGGTTGATGTAATACCAAATAATCAAAATCCTTTGGTTTCATATCATTTCTTTCCATAATACCTCTTGCTGCAGAAATTATGTGTTTGAAGTATGCAGGTTTTCCTGTAAATCTTGCACCGTGGGATGGGAAATCCCTGCCCTCTCTCCTCCAGAAATCTGGAGTATCTGTTGTGTACGAGTATGTATCTTTTATCTCACCTATAACCCCTTCCTTACCTATGATAAATGCTGCTCCTCCAGCAGATGCGGTATATTCCAACGCATCTCCGGGTTTTCCTTGGGATGTATCTGCACCTATTGCCAGTCCATATTTTATTATATCAGATTCCACAAGCCCCATACATGTCTGTATTGCAGCAGTTCCTGCCTTACATGCAAACTCGTAATCCGCTGCAGTTAGATTTTCAATGGCATCAATCGCAGCCGCAACTATTGTTGCAGTGGGTTTTACCACATATGGATGGGATTCCGAACCTACATATATGGCACCAATCTCCTTTGGGTTTACTTCAGAGTGTTCAACAGCATTTCTTGCTGCTTCAACAGATATAGTTACAGTATCCTCATCAATTGATGGAACTGTCTTTTCGTATATAAATAAGGATTTACTTATCCGACTACCATTTGTACCCCAAACCCTCGCTATCTCTTCTACCTTAATCCTGTAAATTGGTAGGTATACCCCATATCCTACTATTCCAACCACTTTTATTCTTTTTTATTTTATTTATTTTATATTTTATCCACTTATCTTCCTTAAATTTTCTATAAGTTCATCCTCATTTCTCAGTGTTGAAACCATTAGAGGAATGTTCTCTATTCTTGCTATCTTTATTGCCAATCTATCAACATTTTTTGGATTCAGACCATGAAGTACTACCATAGTTGGCTTTGGCTTTGTAACCTTTATAGCGACCATCGGTGACCTGCCCATATGTACTTTTGTAAATATCAATGCCCTGTTTGTTGAAAGACCATACAAATCAATAAAATCGGATTCAGAAAGTTCGAGAATTGCCTTTATTGAATCAATTATTGTGTAACCCTCCACATTAATATCATCAATTTTTTTATTTACTATCATAACCCCCTTGACAGCCTTTTTTATTTTCATTGCCGGAACATTATCAAGAAACTCTCTTATATCCATAATTGCATCTGAATTACTATCTATTGAAAATTTTTTTATAACACTTCCACCGTTTTTTGCATCCTCCTCCATTAGTGCATGAACAAATCTCCTGATAAAAACCATCCCTGGTGATTTTCTTCTTCCAGATTCATAATCTGATATTACCGAAGGGGATATATTCATTCTTTCAGCTAATTTATACTGTTTAATTCCAAAAATCTCACGCCATTTCCTGAGTATCTTGCCAGGTGTTTCGGAGATAGTTATCTCACCGGCTATTTTCTTTGCCAAATCTGTTTTATACATCGTTATTCTTTCTTTCTTTTCAATATATAAAAATTTTGTGATAATATAAAAGTCAATTGTCGAATAAAATTAAATAAAATCGTGGAAATCAAATACTCAACACTGAGGGTGTAAATATATATAAATATAAAACCAGCGGTGTGCAAAAT
>CAZQER010000022.1:3902-18265 GCA_964592095.1 uncultured archaeon | reverse complement strand
ATTACAAAGAAGGGGGAAGCTCCTACTTATACATGCAGGTTTTCTACAGAGCCTATATTTTAATAAATGTTACAGATGGAACTGCAGAAGATACCGATGCTTTTATATATAACATAACTGATACAACACCACCAAGAGTAATTATAATTCTCCAGTAGAGAAAACATATACAACAAATAATATTACCCTAAATACGACAGTAACTGATGCAAATATAGATAATGCTGGTATTCTATGGATAATTTTATTTCAAATATAACATACAATTGTACATATATAGTGATTTCAAATATATCTGATGGATCAAATACAATTAATATTGGTGTTAATGATACCTATGGAAATATAAATGATACAGAATATGTTATATTCACTGTAGATACACTCGGCCCAAATGTAACCTTGTCAAATCCTGATAATAATGCATCTATCCAGGTTGGTTTATCTGTAAACTTCAATTGTAGGATTGTGGATGTTTCTAATCTTAGTGTTGCATTATTCTATTGGAATTATGGTGGAAATTGGACATTAAATGGAACAGCAAATCTATCTATGAATTCAACAACAGTAACATTTACAAGAAATCTTACTGTTGAAGGGAACTATAAATGGAATTGCTGGGCTAATGATACCTACGGGCATGGGAATTGGGGTTCATCCAATTATACATTTTTTGTAGTATCAACAACTACAACCACTACATCAACCACCACAACCACATTGAGGAGTGGTGGACGGGGTGGGGGTGGTGGTGCCCCTCGTTCAGGAGGTTATGTATTTAAAGTTAAAGAGACATGCTTTGATAATCTAAAGAACTGTCACGATGGGAGTTGTGAGGAGGGAGTTGATTGTGGAGGTCCATGTAAACCATGCCCTTCCTGCTCTGATGGAATACAGAATCAGGGCGAAGAAGGAATAGATTGTGGAGGTCCATGTAAACCATGCCCTACTACAACAACTGTAACAACCACAACAACTGTAACAACTACCAAACCAAAGGTAACGACCACCAAAACCACTATCATAACAACTACAACAAGATTTAGAGGATATAAGGAATATGTATCAACA
The DNA here is from genome assembly GCA_964592095.1 of uncultured archaeon. Taxonomy (GTDB): domain Archaea; phylum Altiarchaeota; class Altiarchaeia; order IMC4; family QMZM01; genus EX4484-2. The sequence goes on along the minus strand of CAZQER010000022.1, from coordinate 17,194 downwards.
ACTACAACAACACTTCCTGTAACAGGCGCGGTGCCATTGGGGATAACTATGATAACAATAGCCGTTATTCTTTCATTTGCGTTATTCCTGATCTTAATGAAAAAATACAAATAAACACAATATTTTTCTTCTTAACCTCTTTTCAGAGCCTGAAGAGGAAGGATAGAAATCATTTATCTATGATTTTGACGCATGCTCCATTAACACATATTTCATTATAACCACATAATATATATCTCTTAATAACATGTAGATTCTTATCACAGTCATATTCCACCAATACTCTATCGCTTGCACAATAATCATATAGTACACGACCAATAGTAGTGGTTGGGCAACCGAAACCATCTTGATATGATGTTGAACCTTTTATATGTATATCACCATCATCACTGCTAATACAGCTAGGAGGGGGGCACACTATTTGAGAATAAAAATAGCAGTATTCTCTTGATTGATTTTGGATTTTCTCACATATTGACTTGTCTCTCTTTACATGGGCAACGGATGTATAGCAATTATTTTTACGTTTCTGATCATGGATTATATCACAGATGGATGCATCTTGTTTTACATATGCTACAGAAGAATAGCAATCTTCTTTGTATTTTGGATTCTGGATTATGTTACAGATAGATAGATTTTCTTTGGCTTTTGCAACATTCAGATAACACACATCCTTGCGAAATTGATACTGTATTTTATCACAGATTGAGGAATCCATCTCAGCCACGGCAACCTTTATGTAGCAAAAATCTTTTTCATAATTGGAGATAGCAATTGTATCTATCCTGCTCGTTCTGGATTGTGTCGCAGATTGAATAACCCCCCTCTGTTGTAGTTGTTGTCTCCTTGGGCTGTATTTTCACACAACCCCCATAAGAACAATCAATATCAATAAAATTGAACTTATGTTCATATTCAGTGTAGTAATTAAATTTTAAAGTTTAATAAACAAATATAAACCTTAAGGCTAGTGTTTTATAAACAATTTCAATTTGCGTTTTCTTTCCTCCTTGCTCCTTCTTATAAGTATCTCAACCCATATAATAAATGCGATTGTTGCTCCTAATGCTGCACTACATGCAATGATAAATATATCATCAATCCCTTTGATTGACATATACAATACACCAATTGTCGCAAAAAGGAGGGTAAAGATAAATAATACAATTGAAAATATAATTATTTTTATAACCTCTATTGCCGAAATTCTTATTCCGTTTTTCATAGTAACTAATATTAATTAAGTTTTACACCCACAATTTCTGAAATACCATTATTCATAGTTACTCCTATTACTGATTTTGCATGTTTGATTACAGGTTCATTGTGGGTTATCATTAGGAATTGTGAATCAGATTCCTTTAGCATCTTGGCTAATTTGATTGAATTTTCTGTATCAAGAGCGGCATCAATTTCATCAACTATATAAAAGTGAGAGGGTTTATATTGTTGTATTGCCAATAGGAATGCAGAACATGTTACTACTTTCTCACCACCAGACATGGCATCTATATTTACAAGTTTCTTTCCCTTTGGAGATGCATTTATAATCAAACCAGATTCAGAGATATCCCTTGGGTTATCAAGTGTAAGTTTACCCTTACCTCCCGATAATTCCCCATATATCCTCTCAAAGTTCCTATTTACCACATCAAATGCCTCCATAAAAACCTCCCTCTTCTTTTTCTCAACCCTGTCCATAAACTCAAATATACTATCCCTCTCATTCTTGAGTGTTTCTATCTTTTCAGTAGTTTCTTGAATCTCATTTTTTAGAATATCATAGCTCTTTATTGCCCTCAGATTCACAGATTCAAAGGATTCAAGTGTTTTCTCTATATCACTAACTCTTGACTCCATTTCTGTTATTTTTCCTTCTACGATTTCATAATCCTTGTATTTCTCAAATTCTATAGCTAAATCTGAAAGTTTTGTTTCAAACTTAGCCTTATCTATGGAAGTTTTGTTAAGTTTATCATTTATTTTATTTAGGGAATATTCTATTTCCCCCATCCTACTACTTACATTTCCTATTGCATCCTCTATTTCAGCCCTCTTCTTTGTGATCAATTCCAGTTCTTTTATTATTGCTCTATCCTTATTTTCCAACTCATTGATTTTATTCTTAAGTGCATTATATGAATCTCTATTTTCATTAATTCTGGATTTTACTGTAGATATATTCTTCTCTAAATCCCGAATTACAGTATTGATTTCATCTATTTGTTTTATCAATATATCCCTCTTTTCATCCAATCTTCCTCTTTCCACCTCAAGATTTCTATAGTTCTCTCTTAATCTTTCTAATTTCTCAATACCACTTTTAGACCTTTTGCTTATCAATTCCTCAAGATTCTTTTCAAGCGTCTTTATATCCCTCTCAATTGATTTTATTTCCTTGTTCCTCTCATTAATCTCCCTCTTTATTTCTAAAATCCTTGCATCAATCCCTTTAATATCTTCCCTCAACTCATCTCTTTTTTCCATCAGACCCCTTTTCTCAAGTTTTATCCTTTCTATATCGGTTTTTCCATTATCTACCAATAATTCAAGTTTAGAAAGCCTTTCTTCAAGTTTTTTCCTTTCCATTCTAAGTTTTTGTTCCTCTCCATCCAACTCAATAATCTCCCTCTCCAATGCTTTAATTTCCCTTTCCAGTTCCTCAGTATTTGAAAATGAAAAAGAAAGTGCAATTTTATCCCTTTTCAGATAACCTCCAGTCATAGCCCCCGAGGGAAGTAATAAATCACCATCCAAGGTAACCATACGCCATTTTCCAATACCGATTTTCTTTGCAGATTCCAGATTTTCAACCAATATTGTATTCCCGAATATATAACCAAAAACAGACCTAAATTTATCCCTTGTTTTAATGAAATCTCTAACAAAACCAAGTGAGCCCTTTGGTGGAACAGACATTAATTTAACATTCAATCTATTCAACGGGAGAAATGTAGCCCTGCCGATCCTTTTATTCCGTAGATATTCTATGCACTTGGTTGCAACATCCTCATTCTCAACAACTATATATTCCATCCCCTTACCGGCAGCTATATTCAGGGCCGTCTCATAATCCTTATTGGTAACATTCCCCAACTGTGAAACTGTTCCATGTATCCCATCCATAACCTTCTTTAATCTCATTATTGCAGATATTGCACCCCTTAGACCCCATGTGCTTGATTCCAATGTGTTTATTCTGGTCCTCTTCTCTGTAAGTATAACCCTCAAATGACTTAATCTATTTATGATATCATCCCTTTTCCTCTCTATTAACGGTATTTTCTCTTTTATCTCCTCATACATCTGGAAATTGTGTTTATTCTCCTTTATTCTATCATTTATGGATTTAGTGAGTTCCTTTTCTTTGGATAATAATTCCTTTATCCTTAGATTAAGAGAAAGTTTTTTATTTTCCAATTCCTTCAATTCCTCCAGTCCTTTTTCATTCCTCTCTATATCAAGATTTACCTTGGAGTGTAATTCAAAGATTTTGCTCTTTATGTTATCAATCCTATCCTCAAGTTCAACACCCGGTAATCTTTTCATTTCTTTATTTATATCAAAACCCATCCTCTCAAGTTTTGAATCAACCATGTTTAATTTGGATTCAATACCTCTTATCTCATTTTCTAATGTCCGTTTTTTCTCTAATTTTTCTGATATCTCTCTTTTTAAATTTTCCAGTTCATTCTGAGAATTCTGAAGTTGATTTTCCAATCTTATAAGATTTTCCCTCATCATCTGAAGTTCATTTCCACCCTTTTTCTCCTCTATTCTTAGAATCTCTGCATTAATCTCCTTCAGTTTTGAATTCATCTCCTCTATTTCACCCCTGATTTTATCCATTTCCTTTCTTTTGTCCTCTCTTTCTCTGTTTAACCTGTCAATCTCCGATTCCAGCGATTCAAGTTTTTTTCTATATTTGGATATATTTTTGTGAAGTATGCTTGCCTTTAAATTGCCCAATTCTCTCTGAAGTTCTTGATATTTCAATGCCTCATCCCTCTCTTTCTTTAGTTGCTTTAGATAACCCTCCTTTTCACCAAGAACTATGCGGGTTTCAGATATCCTATTTTCGACCTTCTCCAATTCCTTCAAAGCCTTCCGCTTCTTTTCATCATACTCTCTGATGCCACATAGATCATCAATGATCTCTCTCCTCTGCTTTGGGTGCATATCAATCAACTTTGTAACATCATCTTGGAGGATTATATTATATTCAAAATCCCCTACCAAATCAATTATCTCCTGTCTTGTGGTTCTTCTATCATCAAGTTTATAAATACTCCTCCCATCCCTTGTGATTTCTCTGGTAACCTTTGCCCTCTTTCCATTTTCATTTCTAAGAAACATACTTACTCTGGCGAAATCAGATGGTTTGCCGTTTATACCACCGTTACAGATAAGTTCAGCCATATTATTAACCCTAAGACCCCTTGACCTGCCAAGGACAAAACAGATGGAGTCAATAATATTACTCTTACCAGAACCGTTGGGTCCAACTATAGCAGTAAATCTATCAGGAAACTCCAGAACTGTTTTATCTTTGAATGATTTGAACCCATGGATCTCTAATTTTTCTAACCACATTTGATGGGATTATAATTCAAATTTTCATTTCTATTATAATGAGGTAATATACTATATGGAGTTGACATTTATAATCTTTTAGTTTTCCTTAGTCTTTATTTATTTCCCCGTTCTATGTTTTCAATCCTCTTTTTTATAATACTGCTTACAAGCTTTCCATCAATCCTGCCTCTGAATTTTGCAATTATCATTCCCGTTAATGGTCCAACAGCCTTTAGTTTAGCACTTTTTACAAAATCTATATTATCATCAATTATTTTATCTATCTCGCTCTCTATTTTTACCTTGGGGATTACTCCCATATTCTCGCTCTTGATTATATCATCTATCGTCCTTTCTGGATTTTTTATAATCAGCATAAGGATTTCAGGTATAGAATCCTTTGCTATCTTGCCCTTACCAAGATTATCAAATAATTCTCTAAAATGTTCTTCTCTTAATTTTTCAATATTGGCTGAAAACCTTTTCTTTATTTCCTTTGGTGTAGATACTAGAGTTGTTGCTATTAATGTAGGGTCAATATTATCAAATTCTGAAACAAAATCCAAAAACGAGGTGTTCCATTTTGATTTTATTATCTGATTTGCCATTTCCTCACTTAGACCAATATTTATGTAATGCCTTATTAACTCCTCAGGTAATTTTGGAAGCCTTTTTTTAATTTGTGATATTTGTCTTTTATCAAGTTTTATTAGTGGTTCATCAGTTTCTGGATACATTCTCGCTGAACCAGGGAGGGGTCTCATAAACTCAGTTGCTCCATTACCAGTTGACCTTCTGGTTTCCTTTGGTATACCATCAAATGCCACAATGCATCTCTCAAAAACCTTTTCAAGTGCAATTTTTGCTATATCATCCCTTTCAATTATTATAACAAATGCATCATTATCACTTAGTTTTAATTTCTTTTTCAATTCCTTTACTTCATACTCTGAAATTCCATATGAAGGGAGTTCATCTGAATGTATGATTCCTTTAACTTGAGATACAGACTTAGCATATTGAGATAATTCAGGTCCAAGTTTATCTTTTAATAATCCATCAAACCCCACGAGGGGTAATGCAAAAACCCCCCTACCCTCCTCTAATTTTCTTCTGATAATCTTTGATTCCGTTTTTTTAAAGACATCTGTTACATCAATGGATTCTCTCCTGAGTTTATCCTTTTCTATGCCCCTCTCCATTAGTTTATTCTTTACATCAATTAGCATTAATTGCCTTTTTATCTCATTCTTTATTACCTTGGAAATTAATCTCAGATCCTGTACACCCTTGATCTCAATTCTTTTTCCACCCCTTATGGAGATATTCAGATCCTGTCTTATGGTGCCAATACCCCTCCTAACCTTTCCCGTGGTTCTTAAAATCATACCTATCTTTTCTGCAACCTCTCTTGCATGTTCTGGACTTTTAATATCGGTTGCAGTCCCTATCTCAATTAAAGGGATTCCCAATCTATCCAATCTATAAACAGTGATATTGTCTCTCTCTTCAATCTTTCTGGCAGCATCTTCCTCCAAACATATTGTTGGAATTCTAACCATTCCACTCTTTGTATCTATATAACCATCAACTGCAATCAACATTGTTCTCTGAAATCCAGATGTGTTTGAGCCATCAATTACAGTCTTTCTCATTACATGTATCTCATCAACTATTTCTGCATTTAATAACATTGAAATCTCAAGTGCAACCTCAAGTGCTTCTTTATTCAATAAATGTGGTGGCTCCTCATCCAGTTCAACCAGACAATTGGTATCTGAATATGCCTGATAGATAAATTCTCTACCCCTCAGAAATTCATGCAATGCAGCAGGGTCAACATCACCAATCTCACCGGCAACAGCCCTCATTCTCCTTTTAACAATTATATCTGGCTTGTCCTCCCTTATCTCAGATGGGCATCCGCAGAATAATTTACTTGTATTTAATTGTTGATGAATCTCTATTCCTGCCCTAAAACCCAACCTTTTGTAGTCTAATTTCATATTATCAAATAAAATAAATACATATTATAAAAATACAATTATTCCAATGAAATGATATTCTTCCTTTGTGCCATTCTGTAATCGCATACAACACTTTTATATCCAGATAATTTTTTATCAAGTTCTTTATCTCCAGTATCGACAAGAAGATTTTCTGTCTCAGATAGTTTGAGTTGTGTTGCTATAATTATAATATTTTCTATACCTACCCTTTTTATTACTTCTGCTGAAATCTGCTGATTTCCTCTTCCAAAAATAAATCCCTGTACACCAATAGGCGATACTATTATCTTAGCTTTTGGATATTTATCAAGCAATCTTAGAATTTCTTTTTCATTTAAATCTCTCCCAATTAATTTTCCATCTTTAACTGCATCAACTCCGAGTAATGTTTTTTTAATACCTAATAAATCAAATATTTTCTTTGTGGTGCTTCCTGCGCCTATTATATATAAAGAACCATCTCTCATGAATTCAATTGCAAATTTTGCAATATTTTTTTTATTTTCTTCATCACTTTTTGAATAGAAGATAGATTTTGATTTCTGAATTAATATTTTTTTATAAGGAATTTTCGCATATCCATACAACTTTGAATCAAGGATATCATTTCTATATTTATCCTCATCGATATCCATTATTTCCGCCTCTGTAATTTCTAATCTTCCTTCAATAAACTCATTGAATAATTTTGCAGCCGCTAATGGATTGGTTGAAAAAACTGCCGAATACATTTTAACCCCCGATGGAATACCTATGAGGGGAATTTTATCCTTTATTATTGAATATATATCTCTCGCAGTTCCATCACCACCGCAGAATAAAATCATCTCAACATCTCTTTCAAGAAATTTCTTGCATGCTCTTATGGTATCTTCTCTTGATGTCCTTTTTGTATTTTCAGGTTTGTAGATAATCTCAAATTTAAATTTCTCTTTCCTCAATACACTTTCACCCATTGAGCCTTTACAGGAGAGAAATATAAAGTCATCTTTCTTAATATATCTAAGAGTTTCCAAAGCCCTGTTCTCTGAAATGGGTTTAGCCCCTCTCTTTATAGACTCCTCCAAAACATTATCGGTACCTTTTAAACCAACCAAACCTCCCATCCCGGCTATTGGATTTATCAAAAATCCTATCTTTTTCATCATATCAATAATTTTTGATTATTGATAAAATAAGATATCAGGTTGCAATTCTTTAAATTATGGTCGCTTTTGACTAAGAGAGGTCAGGAGGAATAGTTAAGAGGAATATATACATAGCAATATCTTAGCCATTGAGATTTAATTTGTGCACTCCTATATCTAAATGCCAAATCCTGCACCTATCCTTCTCATAAGTCTCCTTAGTTTTCTTTCATCACCAATAGATTTCATCATCTTTTTCATTCTTTTGTAATATATAAGTAGTTCTCTTACATCCTCTACCTTACTTCCCGAGCCTTTTGCAATCCTTTCTATTCTGCTTCTTTTGATTATTGATGGTTCCTCCATCTCTTCTTTTGTCATCGAATCCATTATTACCTTCCATCTATCCATCTTTTCCTCCTGCATCTGAAGCATATCCCTCGGGATTTTTATCTGAAAAGGCAACATTTCTATTATCTTCTTCATTGAACCCATCTTCTTTACCTGCTCTATCTGCATATATATATCCTCTAATGTAAACTTACCAGACATTATCCTTCTTGCGGTTTCTTCATCAAATTCTGCCTCTTTTGCCTTTTCCAATAGACTCTGAATATCTCCAAAACCTATAAGTCTCGAAACAAATCTTTTAGCATCAAATTCCTCAAAATCCTCTATATGTTCGCCAACACCAATAAAATATACCGGTGCATTTGTGGCTGCGCAAGCTGATAAAGCACCACCGCCCTTGGCAGAACCATCCAATTTTGTCAGGATAACACCATCAACACTACAACTGTCCTTGAATGCCTTCGCCTGCTCACCTGCTTGCTGTCCAATTGTCGCATCAAGAACAAGGAATGTTTTTTCAGGTTTTATTTTTAGATATATCCTATTTATTTCATTCATCAATTCATTGTTGAGTTTATGCCTACCCTCTGAGTCAATTATAATAACGCCCTCATTCCTGAATTTTTTTATACCATCGTCTATTATCTTGAGGGAATTTTTTTCTTCTGGGTCCCCATAGAAAGGCACATTTATCTGCTTGGCTAATTGTTTTAATTGTTCAAATGCAGCGGGTCTGAATGTGTCTGCACATATAAGTTTTGTGTTATAGCCCTTCTTTTCCAGATATCTTGCAAGCTTCGCAGCAGTTGTAGTTTTACCTGAACCGTGAGTTCCTACAAGAAGTATTCTCTCATTTTCTTTTATAGGACTTTTCTTTTCTATACCCAATAACTTTACGAGTTCTTCGTATGTTATTCTAATGAGATTCTCTTTCCTACTGAGGGTTCCAGGTGGTTTTTCCAATAATGTCCTCTCCTCTATGTTTTTGGATAATTTAAATACCAATTGAACATCAACATCTGATGAGAGAAGGGTCTTCTGTATCTCTTTTATATATTCTTTAATTGTTTTCTTATCTATTACAACTGCCTTCCTTAGATCGATAATTGCATTCTGAAGACCATCCTTTAGTTTTTCCAAAACCATTATATTATCTATTACACTATGTTTTAATAATTCAAAGTGTAAATTTAATTTATTACAAAGAATGAATCAGGTTCATATAACATTGGTGTATCTGTTATGGAGCATGGTAACCTTCTTTTTTATGGTAATCTCCATTTTGGTAGTAAGGAATTGGAATAACTTCTACAATGATCCAAAACCATTGAAGAGTGAAAAAAAGGTCTCTATAATTGTTCCTGCATTCAATGAGGAGGAAACCATAAAAGGAACCATAGAATCACTTCTTAATCTCGACTATCCAAGAGAACTTTTGGAGATAATTGTTGTTAATGATGGTTCTACTGATAGAACGGGGAGTATAGCAAGAGAATATGCCAATAGAGGAGATATCATATTAATTGAGAATGAAAAAAATATTGGTAAATCGAGTTCACTGAATATAGGTATTGAAAATGCCACTGGAGATTTGATTGCATGTATTGATGCAGACACGGTTGTTGATAGGGATATTTTTAGAAAGGTAAGTGGGTATTTTGGAGACGAAAGGGTTGGTGCAGTTGTTGTGAGAGTAAGGGTAAAAGAACCAAAAAACTGGTTGGAAAAGATTATAGAGATGGAATACAATATGGGTTTAGGTTTTTATTTAAAGGTGTTATCATTTCTCAATTGTCTTTACCTCACTCCAGGGCAGTTTAGTATTTATAGGAGAAGTATTTTAAGGGAACTGAACGGTTTTGATGAAAATAATATAGTAGAGGATACAGAAATTGCATACAGGATACAAAAGGCACACTATAAAATAGCATGTTGTCTTTCTACCTATGCATACACAAAGGTTCCGAATAATATAAGGTCGTTTTATTATCAGAGAAGGAGATGGTACTCTGGAACGATACAGACAATTATCCAACACAGGGATGTATTCTTTAGAAGTGATCTGGGTAATTTTGGTGTTTTTTTCATGCCTATAAATTATGGTGCTATTATTGTAGGAGTAATGCTTTTTATATCAACCATTTATCTACTACTTTCAATGATATATAATTTCATTATGTATTATAGTTTGATAGATTTTGATTTTATGAGTTCTATAATGCTATTTCTCAAAAATCCAGAGTTTGACCCCCTAACGATAAGTATCTTCTATTTCTTAGGTATATGTCCCTTTATTATGAATGCATTAATAAATTTTTTTGCATTAAGAAGAATGGGTGAGAATATCAGAGAACTTCTATTTGGTTTTATTTGCTTCCTGTTTTTCTTTATCCCATACAATATATTATGGATTTCGAGCCTCTATTTTGTTGTATCCAATAAAGAGATAAAATGGCGAGAGTCAATATAAAAATACTTATTCAGGCAGCTATACTCACAATTATAATGTTTGTCATTATATATACACTGAATATGATTATGGAGAATGAGAGGGAAAGAATTATCAATGAGAGGATGGATGAGATAATATCGGATTTTGAGGAGATAGAGACGACATCATATCTTATGGAGTATATGGGAGAGAAGTCAAAAAATAATACATGTGATGTTATGAAAGAAGAACTGGAGTATCTTGAAGGTAAGTTATGGAAATTGGATATGAAAATACGGAATTATAGAGAGGCAACAAAGGATTTTATGAATGATGCATTTTATATACGAGAGAAAAAGAGGCTTAATAGAAGGGAGATAATTCATTTAACAATGCTTGAAAAGATGAGAGAACTCTGCAATTTCAGTCATATAATAATTCTATATTTTTATGGAGAGTGTGATAAAAACAGATTATGTGATGAACAAGGTTTTGTTTTAAGTTATATCAATAGGATGATAGACCCTGAAATAAGCATATTCTCCTTTGATACGGACTTAAAATTACCTTCTGTAAATGCGCTTCTTGAACTATATAATGTTACAAAACTTCCATGCGTTGTTGTTGAAGGTGATACATATTGTGGTCTACACAACAAGGATGAGATGATAGAAATCATATGTAAACACGGCAGTGTGTCAATATGTAAAACAGAGACGATTGAAAATGATTGAGTTGGTTTTATCATTATTTTTTATTGCCATGATGTTTCTATATGCCTCATGGTTGATATTAATTCTCATTCCAAAGAATGAGAGATACCATATGGATTACAGATTTCCATTTATCTCCATCATTATACCAGCACATAATGAGGCATCAATAATTAAAGAAACAATTAATGCATTGATTAATGCAGAATATCCCTCCAATAAGGAGATAATTGTTGTTAATGATGGTTCCACTGATGAAACTGAGGAAATACTGAGGGAGATTATTAAAGAGGAGGAATGTGTGAGATATATAAATACCGAACATTTGGGAAAGGCGAACGCTCTTAATAAAGGCTTATCTTTATCAAATGGTGATATTATCATAACATTGGATGCGGACTCAAAGATCGATAAAAATGCACTAATTGAGATCGTTAAACCATTTTCAGATGAAAGGGTTGGTGCAGTATCTGGAATAATAAGAGCAATAACCAATAGAAACATTCTTACATGGTTTCAGGATTTTGAATATGTCCTATCATCCGGATGGAGATATGCACTAAACAGGGTAAACTCTACATATATCTTCCCTGGATTTGCAGCATATAGAAAATATGCCCTCGATGTGGTAGGTGGTTTTAATGAGGATACACTATCCGAAGATTTTGACATCGGGATTAGATTAAAAAAGGCAGATTATAAATTGGTTATGTCTAATGCAGTTATATACACAAAGGTTCCACAAACAATTAGTGGTCTAATCAAACAAAGAATTAGATGGGGAAAAGGAACAATACAGGTAATAAAGAAACACTCTGATGTCCCATTCAACAAAGATTATGGTGCAACTGGCTTATATGCAATACCGTCACAGATGTATTGGTTCCTACATGGTTTTGTGGTTATTCCATTAACGTTCTATCAGGTATTTGATGGTTATTTTAAATATTTTATAGCATATAACAATTTCTTTTCAATAGATGTTCTTAAATATTTTTTCTCATGGTTTTCAGTCTATGGAATGATTGATTATACACAGAAGGCGTTGATGGGCGAGTATCAGTTTACACAGATTTTTTTATTGGCAATGGGTGTTTTTATTCTCGGTTTAGTTTATAATATAGTGGTTATCTCAAAAATTTCCAAAATGTATCTGAGGTATCTATTTGTAATATTCTTCTTTTTTCCATATTCAATCCTTGTTTTAATATTTTACAGTTTGCCATCTATTATCGAAGTATTATCCTTGAACAATAATAAAAGGGCAAATATATGGGAAAAGAATATATAATAAAGATAAAATGGATTCGGATAAATTACTTGAGATAAAGAGACAGTTTGTTCATCTAATATTGGGTTTACTTATAGCAGTATTTATATTTCTTATAGAACCACTATATGGAAAATTTGTTGTAATACCATTAATTTTAGCAGCTGCTGTTCTATTTATCCTGCCATATATTGGAACTGAGCTGAGAATCCACAATTATCTCCAGTTTCACTTTGAAAGACCCAAGGATATAGAACATTTTCCATATAGAGGAGCGATCCTTTATTGTATTGGGATTATACCGGCAATATTACTTTTGAATATAAACACAGCATGTGCAATAATAGCAGTTTTGAGTGTTGGAGACTCTACATCGACCCTAATAGGAAGTTTTTATGGGAACCACAGGATAGGACATAAAAGTATTGAAGGTCTCGCTGCATTTATTTTTTTCTCATTCTTTGCAGGATTGATTTTTCTACAGAATAATACAATAATGGCAATCATATTTGCAGTTATTGGCGGGATTATTGAGTTATCTAATGTCTATCACGACCATATAATCCTTGATGATAATCTTCTCGTTCCCATAGGTCTGACAATAGTTGCCCTTCTGATTCAGCCTTTTATCTAATTCTAATACAAAGTAATATAATAAAACACTATTGACATAAATAAAACAAGGGCCCGTAGCCTAGCCAGGATAGGGCACCGGACTTCTAATCCGGAGGTCGCGGGTTCAAATCCCGCCGGGTCCGCTATTGAGCCTTTAGAAAAGGCTCAACCCAAAGATAAGGGAGGAGTGGAGTT
>CAZQER010000022.1:0-3802 GCA_964592095.1 uncultured archaeon | reverse complement strand
GCCTTTAGAAAAGGCTCAACCCAAAGATAAGGGAGGAGTGGAGTTGGTTAGAATATTGAAAATTGACCGCTATTGAGCCTTTAGAAAAGGCTCAACCCAAAGATAAGGGAGGAGTGGAGTTGGTTAGAATAAATCTATATCAGATGGTGATTTAGATGATTGACAGAAGGATTATAATTGAAAAACTGAATGAATATGATTTGGATAATATCAAGATAGGTGTTCTTGCATCTCATTCTGCCCTTGATGTTGCTGATGGTGCCGTAGATGAGGGATTCGGGACAATACTATATTGTCAAAAGGGCAGAGAAAAAACATATATTAGATATTTCAAAGCAAAAAGAGAAAATGGTAAGGTAGTTAGGGGTGTAGTTGATGAATATATAGTCTATGATAAATTTGAGGATATGATGAAAAAGAAAGAACAGGAGAAGATGATTGAAAGGAATGTTCTATTTATTCCGAACAGGTCATTTACATCATATATAAAATTGGATAAAATAGAGAATGAATTTGAAGTTCCATTGGTAGGAAGTAGAAATCTTTTAAGGAGTGAGGAAAGAGGACAGGGGAGGGACTATTACTGGTTGTTAGAAAAGGCTAATCTGCCATATCCTGAGAGAATAGAAAATCCAGAGGATATTGATGAACTGGTTGTTGTAAAGATACATCACGCAAAGAAGAAATTGGAGAGAGGATTCTTTACTGCGTCTTCTTATAAAGAATATATGGAAAAATCACATAAGTTGATAAAGCAAGGAGTTATTACAGAGGATTTATTAAGAAGCGCAAGAATTGAAAGATATATCATAGGTCCAGTATTTAATTTTGATTTCTTTTATTCACCCCTTGAAAAAGAAATGGATGGAATTGAGTTATTGGGGGTTGACTGGAGATTTGAGACATCATTGGATGGTCATGTAAGATTACCTGCTCAGCAGCAGATGACCCTGAATGAAAAACAGAGTATACCAGAATATACTGTATGCGGACATAGTCTGGCTACTGTGAGGGAAAGTTTGCTTGAAAAGGCGTTTGACTTGGGTGAAAGATATGTAAAAGCAACCCAGAGATATTTTAAACCGGGAATTATAGGGCCGTTTTGCTTACAGACATGCATTGACAAGGATAATAACTTCTTCATTTATGATGTGGCTCCAAGGATTGGAGGAGGGACAAATATACATATGTCAATTGGACATCCATACGGGAACATACTCTGGAGAAAGAATGTTTCCACCGGAAGGAGGATAGCCATGGAAATAAGGAGGGCTATAGATATGGATATGTTAGAAAAGATTGTTACATAATTATATTTATATAAAAATGATTCTGAAGGATGACATAGACAGAATATTAGAGAATTATGATTTGGATAATGTTAATATATGCACAATTGGTAGTCATACAGCATTACAGATAGCAAAAGGTGCAAAGGACGAAGGATTCAGCAATCTACTCATATGTACAGAAGATACATCAAGATTTTATAGGAGATGGAATGTTGTTGATGATATAATTACAGTTGATTCATATAACGATATTTTATTGAATAGAATTCAGGATGAATTGATAGAAAGAAATGTAATATTGATTCCCCATGGTTCATTTGTTGAATATGTTGGTTCAAGACATATAATAGAAAATCTCAGAGTTCCAATGTTTGGTAATAGATTGGTTTTGGAATGGGAATCCAATAGAAAAAAGGAGAGGGAATGGTTCAAAAAGGCTAATTTGAAAATACCGAGAGAATTCAAAAGCCCTGATGATATTGATTGTTTGGTTATAGTTAAGTTTCCTGGTGCAAAGGGGGGTGAAGGTTATTTTTTGGCTAAGAACGGGGATGAATTCTATAAAAAGTTGGACGATATAGATATCCCCGAGCGTATTAAAAGGGAATACACGATACAGGAATATATCATAGGAACTAGATTTTATCCCCACCTCTTTTATTCTCCATTAGATGATGATATTGAGTTATTGGGTATGGATATAAGATATGAATCCAATATTGATGGATTGGCAAGAATTCCGGATGTTATTCAGAGAGAGCTTGATGCAGAGCCACTTTATGTAATTACTGGAAACATTCCTGTTGTATTGAGAGAATCATTACTTCCAGATTTAATGAGACTCAGTAGAAATCTTGTTGAGGCATCAAAGAGATTATTCAAACCAGGTATTATAGGGCCATTTTGCATGGAGATGATATGCACTCCAGAACTTGAATTTGTCTGCTTTGAAATATCAGGTAGGATTGTTGCCGGGACAAATCTTTTTATTCATGGCTCTACATATTCCAAAATTCTCTATGATGAACCCATGAGTTGTGGAAGAAGAGTTTGCAGGGAGATTAAACTTGCAATGGATGGAAATAAATTAAGTGAAGTAGTATATTGAAAAGAGGATATAGATATTAAAAGATATATTAAATTATGTTATTATTAAAATTATAATATGGTCAATGAAAAGGAAAGGGTTGGAATAAGGCTGGATGTTATTGCCGACATTATAAGATATTTAGATGAGGATGAAGATTTACAGAGGATTTTTGGTAGACCCGTCTCTAAATCCTTGGTAATTGTCGCAGATAACAATGATTTGAGGATAGAGGAGGGTGGTAAAAGAAAACTCAATGAGGAAGAGAGTAAGAAGTTTCTGGAGGTACTGAACAGGGCAATTAAAAAATACACACTATAAATAATAAATAGGGATTGTACGGGTATGAATAAAAAACTTATCGAACTACTAACAAATGCTGTAAAAAGGGTATGTGGAAGTGAATCTAAGATTGGTATTATATTATCCGCGGGTGTTGATTCAACATTAATAGCAATAATTGCAAATAAATTTACAGAGATTACTGCATATTCCTGTGGGATTGAAGGTTCATTGGATTTAGAATGTGCTGAAAATTTAAAAAAATATGTGGATTTTGATATTAAAACTTTAGAACTATCCGCCAAGGATATAGAAAAATCTTTATCTGATATAGTCCATGCAATAAATGATACAAATCCCGTAAAGGTTTCGGTTGAGGTTCCATTCTATTTTTCATCAAAAGAGGCTCATGAGGATTCAATAAATGTGATGCTCTGTGGTCAGGGAGCCGATGAATTATTTGCAGGCTATAAAAGATATATTGATATACTCGCAGAAGATGGGTATAAAGGGGTTGAGAAAGCAATCAAGAGGGATGTTGAAGATATATGGGTTGAGCAGTTGAATAAGGATTCTACGGTATGTGCGATTAACAAAATAGACCTGAGGTTTCCATATATGGATGAGAAATTTTTGAATTATACCATGAATATACCAACAGAATTAAAGATTTACAATACTGATGAATTTGAATGTGTTGATTTTATAAACAACAAAAAATTTGTAAGGAAATACATTCTCAGAAAGATTGCAAAGGAGGTTGGGGTTCCAGACTTCATTCTAAATAGAAAAAAGAACGCGGCACAATATGGTTCTGGAGCATGGAGGATTATTGATAGAATCGCGAGGGAAAAGGGATTTAAAATAAAGGCAAGAGAGGTTGGAAGGAAGGATTATGTTAGGATGTTCTTAGAAATGTTGAATAAATAGTAATTGCTTTGTTGACTGTAACATACTCAATCCATCAAATCTCTGAGTTGCTTTCCCATACCTTATCTCCAAATCAGTAACCTTTATCAGTGGATTATCCTTGGCATATAATTCATCTATAAATCAAATCTCTTCAATGTCTCTCTATCAGATTCGCCTATTTTACTTCTTAATAAATGCACCCCTGTAGAGATAAAGAACAGCAAAAAGC
>CAZQER010000021.1:0-19263 GCA_964592095.1 uncultured archaeon | reverse complement strand
TCAGGTAAAACAGAAAAGGGTTAGCATTACACCATATCTCATAATGCTATTCCTCATTCTGCTTTTTGCTGTTCTTTATCTCTACAGGGGTGCGTTTATTAAGAAGTAGGGGTAGAATATTTAGGGGATTTAAGCATAGGTCTTTTCTTTTGCCCTTTATTTATATTTATAAATATGGAATTGGCTAAATCAACAACCTTGTCAACATTCTTTATTATTATACTATCAGAGGTGGCAGTAATCCAATTTAGATCAATAATTGTTTTATCTGCATTCTTGCTCGTTTTTGAATCGCCATGAATATTCAAATCATTCATCCTTTTCTTCACATAGGAGGATAATTCACCACTCTTTGAAATCTGAGAATCAAATATGAATAATACAAACTCTGGTTTATATCCTGATAATAAATTTAATATTTCATTTACAGCCATCTTACTTTCTGAGTTGAATTTATAATTGGAAAAAATACCAGACGAATCTCTAAGGATACCATCCATGCCCTCCACAAGAACAGAACATCTTTTTTTATTGATAATTGCACCCACAGTTATAAGAACATTATACCCATCAATAACAATCTTTTTTCCATCAATTTCCTTTAACGGTATCAATTTTGATTTATGACACCGAATTTCATCATCGGAAAATACATATCTCTGAAGATAGTTTCTCTCATCCTTATTGAGATGGTAGTGATTCACAACCAGATTTAAAGATGTTTCCCTGTTGTAGCCTCTATCAATAAGGTATTTCATATCCTCGGCAGCCTTATTTATATTAATGGACATATTTCCTTTCACTCAATCTTCTTGCTATTGAGTTAATTCCTACAACCAACGCATCCACACTTGCAAGCACTATATCTGTGCCAGCTCCCTTTGCAGTAATAATCTTATCCTTGGATTTTAATTTCACCATAACATCAACAACAGCATCTGTACCTCCGGATATGGAATCTACATGGTATTCAATTAGTTCAAAGGGAATATCTTGTGTTGCACATCTTATTGCATTTATCGCTGCATCTACAGGACCAGTGCCAACAGACGACTTTACAATTTCTTTTCCATTTACTTTAATTTTTACCGATGCAGTTGGTGTGATTCTATTTCCAGCCACTGCAACCAACTCTTCAAGACTGAGGGCATGCTCAATTTCCTTTCCAAGAACGGAGTTTGCTATAACCTCCAGGTCCGTACTTGTAACCCTTTTACCCTTATCACCCATATACTTTATTCTTTTGAATATCTCTGCAAGTTTTTCATCATCCACTTTAATATCAATCTCCTCTAATGCCCTCTTAACCGATTTCATACCAACATGTTTTCCTAAGACAAATCTTCTTTTTCTTCCTACAAGTTCTGGTTTTATTGCCTCATATGTTTCAGGCTTTTTTATGATACCGTCAACATGGATTCCTGCCTCATGCGTAAATGCATTTTCACCTACAATTGCCTTATTTGGTGGCACAGGAATGTTAAAAATCTTCTCAACCAAATCCGATATATGGCCTATCTTCGTTGTTTTTATATTGGTTTCTATTCCATAACCAAGTTTGAGAGCCATTACCACCTCCTCCAAAGATGCATTTCCTGCTCTTTCTCCAAGACCGTTAACTGCCACATCAATCACAGTAGCACCACCCCTAACTGCAGCAAGTGTGTTTGCTGTTGCTAAACCCAAATCATCATGGCAATGAATACCTAAGGATATTTTTGACCTTTTTGATAAATATAAAAATAACTTCTCCATCCTCTCGGGTATCATAATTCCAACCGTATCTGCAATTGTAAATCTATCAATTTTATACTCTAATGCAGATTTTAGTAATCTGCTCAAAAACCTCAAATCACTCCTTGAGCCATCTTCACAGCATAAATCCACAATTAAATTATGATCCTTGCAGTACTGTATTGCCTCCAATGTTCTATCAATCAGTTCTCTTCTATCTATACCCAACTTGTATTTTATATGTAAATCAGAAGTGGGTGAAACCAGGAATATCGAATTAACATCACATTCTATCGCTGCATCTATATCCCTCCTAAGTATCCGTGCATAACTTGCAATCTCTGCATTGAGATTTTCATTTGCAATCATCTTTATGCCTGTTCGTTCTCCCTCGCTCGTAATTGCTGAACCAGCCTCTATTATATCGACACCCAGATCATCTAATGCCTTTGCTATTGTTAATTTCTCATCTGGTGTTAATGAAACCCCCGGTGTTTGTTCACCATCTCTCAAGGTGGTATCAAGTATTAATATCTTTTTGTTCATAATCATAAATAGGATACCATATTTATTAATCACTATAAATTATTCAACAAGGCAATTTCATCCGGTTTATAAATTCCATCCTCGGTTATTATTCCCGTAATATATCTTGCGGGAGTTATATCAAATGCCGGATTCCTTGCTTTTGATTTCTTTGGAGAAACCCTGATTATGCACATACTCTCACTTTTCTCATTCAATCCCCACATGCTCAATACCTCTGATGGATTCCTTTCCTCTATTTCCATATCCTTTCCACTGATACAATTGGAATCTATGGTTGATTTAGGAGCGGCTACATAAAATGGAATTCCATTTTCATTTGCAACAACTGCCTTTTCATATGTTCCTATCTTATTTGCAACATCACCATTTAAAGCAATTCTATCTGCACCCACAATCACCAAATCTATCTCTCCCCTCTGCATAAAATATCCAGATGCATTATCAGATATTATTGAATGCTCAATACCCTCTTGCAGAAGTTCCCACGCTGTGAGCCTTGAACCCTGCATTCTGGGTCTGGTTTCATCTATAAAGACATGAATCCTTTTGTTATTGTAATGTGCAAATTTGATAGGGGACAGGGCAGTTCCATAATCAACACAGCCCAATGCTCCTGCATTGCAATGTGTTAATACATTCATACCATCCTTTATTAGTTTTTCCCCTATTTTACCAATACTCTTGCATCTCTCCACGCTCTCATCTGCATATCTCTGACTTTCCTTTATTGCAATATCCTTTACATTCTTCATATCCTTTACATTCTCTATCCTTTTTAAGATAAAATTTATTGCATGAAATAAGTCATATGCAGTTGGTCTAGTAGTATAAAAAATATTTGTAACGGTTTCCATGTAATTTTGAAATCTATCAAATTCTGAATCAAATTCCAAAATTGCTTGTGCTATACCAAAGGCTGCAGTAGCCCCTATGGCTGGAGCACCCCTCACGACCATATTCTTTATAGCATCAGCAGTAGTTCTATAACTCTCTGATTTATATATTTCAAATTTGTGGGGTAAAAGGCGCTGATTTATTAAAAATACAGTATCATCATACATCCACACACTCCTAAAATTTTTCCTTTTTCCATCAACAATTACCCTCATTTTTCTCCCTCAATTTCAATTCAAGTATCTTCTTGTGGATATCTATTGTTAGTCTAGTTGCATTTTCTAAGGTATCACCAACAGATAACGAACCATGATTCTTTATTATAATATAATCACCATACAAAAGAGAGTCTACAACCTCCTCTGCAAGTTCTATTGTTCCATATTCTATCTCCTTTGATGTAATCCCTATTTTGAGCATTTTTGCTATATCGATGTTATTTAAAACAATAGAGTCGTGAACATGTACTATAGCATCCACCCTTGGAAATTTTTTATATATCAACCAATGCATAGGTGTCTCAGATGATGGTTCCTCTCTACCCTTTACCACTACCTTGTTTGTTTCTTTATCATAATCAAGCACAAATACAATATCTCTCGGTGTTAGATTACCTAATGATTTACCCCCAGCCTTTATATACATGCCCCCACATACCCTTGCACTGATATTACCCATCGTATCTGGAGTTAAATCATAAGCCTTGAGCATTTTAGATGATGTTATCATATCTCTTATAATATCGTCATCCCCATCAAACTCTCTATCTATGAATTCTGTTATAAATTTTCTACCCACATATCTCTCATTTTTTCTCATTTTTTACCATAACTGTTAATATAAATATATTAGAAAGTATATAGAAACCAGAAATAGAAATTCTGATTAAAATGCCTGTAAAAACTGCGATGATTGAGATTGTGAAGCATGTGAATGATGTAATAAATGAATTGAGTGAAGAGCAGATTCAGATAATGATGGACCAGATACAGAAAGCAAACAGGATATTTCTGATAGGTGCTGGTCGTTCGGGTATGGCTGCAAGAGCATTTGCAATGCGTCTTGTTCAATTGGGACTAACCGCCTATGTGATAGGTGAAAGTGTAACCCCCGGAATGAAAAAGGATGACCTACTTGTAGCAGTTTCAGGTTCTGGTCAGACAGATTCTGTAGTCCTGGCCGCAGAGGTTGCGAAGAGTATAGGTTCACCTATTCTTGCCATAACTTCGTATCCAGACTCCCCCCTTGGTGAGATTGCGGATTATACGGTGGTTATAAAGGGGAGAACAAAGATAGATATAGAAAAGGAGCATCTAAAGCATCAGATTGAGGGTAAACATTCAACACTGACCCCGTTAGGAACATTGTTTGAGGATTCGGTAATGATATTCTTTGATGGAATTATAGCAGGATTGATGAAATCCATGAAGGCTGGGGAAAGAGAGATGAAAGACAGGCATGCAACCATTGAATAATGCAGGTCAAATTGATGGTAATGGCGGTTCTATATCATCTGGATTGTTAAATAAATCACTAATGTTCCCCCCAGTAGTTGTAGTTGTTATAGTACTTGTAGTTACGGTAGTTGTTGTAGTTATTATAGTTGTTGATTTTTTAGGAATATTATTGATACACATTGAACATACAAATAAAAAAGAAAAAATTATGAATAATATGAATGATTTTTTCATCATTGTATATGAAAATGTCTGGGTTAAAATTTTCAATCCCATATTACTCACCCTCTGGAAGTGGAGGAGGCATCATAATACTACCAAATCTACAATCTTCCTCTACATAAACCACAAAACCATTAGGTAGGTCATTCCTTTTGAATACATATGATTCAGACAACATATCCCATATTTGTTTTTCTGCATTCCATATATATACTTTTCTAAAAGAACAATTACCTTTGATATCAGACAAACTTTTCCCAACCATGTCCTCTGTGATTGGTATAAAGTTCCATCCATTATTCAATTTCAGTTCAGTGTATGATGTATATTCCACTAATTTGAATTCTAAATAGCATCTTTTAAATGTATAAATCCAGAAGGAATGCAATCTCATATACTCTTTTAATGCATCGCTGCCCAATTTTTCTTCAGCCTCCTTTATTGTATAATACCTGTTATTCATATAAACAAAACCATACATTCTTTCACAATTTCCTTTATTAAGTTCTCCTCCTTTACCAGGTAATGTAATGAGATTCCATCCCCTGTTTAGATGTATCCTTATTATCTCTCCAGGTGGTTTAGGGGGTGTAATTTTACCACAGCAACAGTGAAATGGAGGATAAATTTTCTCATAGCAATACCTTGAACCAGCATCATATTCATTTTCATTACATCTCGTTTTGCATGTGCCGTAGTGGTAACCCAAACTCTGACAGTATTCGTTACAGGTGATTAATGGTTCTCTAACATAAAAGTATGTTCCTGTTTTAGCCTCTTTTCCATCAGGTGTCGTTGCAGTTACAGTAATTCTATACATTCCTGGAATATCAGTTTTGGGATAATTTGCAACATATATACATTGTGGAATACACCTTTCTGCATTGCATATAATCTCCCTCTGAATTTTAGTTGTTTCATTTTTTGTTTTAAGTATATTCTCCATTTCTTTAACACTACAAATCTGTCTGAAATATATATGCTCCCTTTTATTATCAGGTCTCGTAATTGTTCCATAAACCTCTGCTTCCCCATATGTCCCATCGGTATATAAAACCTTTGAATAAATCATCACATTCTCTCCACTCCCGTATGTCTTTTTATTAGTCCATACCTTTATTGTTAATTCCTTTTTACCACAGCAGCAGTATACTGGTCGGTAGTATTCAGGTATTTTCTCTGTTTTTCCAATCCCTGCTTCCATATACGCTGTCTTTTGTATAACATCCGTAGTATTTTCAAGGACAGATGGTTCATTATACCAGAATTGCTTACAGTATCCTCTACCGATGTTCCTCTCATCTGACATACACGAGGTTCTACATACGCCATACTCATAACCCCTACTCCTACATGCTTCATCACAATTGATATAACCGTTAACTATAAGTGTTGCTGAATCAGAATCACTCACAGTTTCATTATTTATTTGTGTTGCAGTTACCGTAAAATAGAATCTTCCTATATATTCTGGTTTAACAATTAATTCAACGGTTCTTGAATCTCCCTGATAAATCTTAATCTCTTTTATATAATCTGTAGGAAAAGGAAGTCCAGAGACAGATAATTTATATATATAATATATATTTGGACACCTGTATGTCTCATTAACAACACAACCTTCCAAATATCCATACCTTAGCAAGGGATGTTTATCCTTAATATTTATCTTATAGATTGCCTTTTCTCCAAGAGATGCATATCTAACCTCCGGCATTACTGTAACATCAACAAAATCTCTTACGGGAATACAGCATTTCTCAGATTTTGATATACATCTATATCCCGAGTCTTCATAACCCTCCGGACAATCATCTTGCCAGTATATGCAAACTCCACCGTGTTTTTCGCATTCTGATTCAAATATGCATGCACCATCACTACAAGCATATGTGCAGGTGTAATCAACCATACCTACTCCTCCATCATCTTCGCAGTAGTATTCTCTCAATGAGCTTCTATTAATGCATTGATCTGCGATCTCCACTCCATATTTTGTTCTTAATGTTCCCTTTACAGAATAGTTTTTCCCCCCATCACTATCTGTGCATCTTGGAATTGTAGTTGGAGTTGTAGTTGGTACTACACGATCCCTATCATCCTTAGATGAAAATGGAATAGCAATTGTCGAAAAAGCAATAGAAAATATTAATAGGATTGTCAACATCAACAAAAATTCAGTTTTTAAATCCTTAGTTTTCATATTAAACACCTCTTTTTTTAAAAATTTGGTTGGAACGATTTAAAAATTCTAACTGAAACAATTGTTCCATAAATGTTTCAGATAGTTTCAATTATTGTGATAGAAACCATTCACTCAGTTTAACCTCTTTTAGCCTGCCTATTCTCGTGGATTCTATAATCTTTCTGGATTCTAATGTGGATATATATCTGGAAACAGAGGCTTTTGGCATACCTGTTTTATAACATATATCAACTTGAGATAATTTACCCCCAGATTTGAGGAGTTCTTCAACTATCCTTTTTTGCCCATTGCTGAGAGTTTCCATTATAGAAAGCATCCCATGACTTGCCTTTATTTCCTTCTTTTTCCCCTTTTTCCTTTTTTTGAAAAATGCATAGAATGTAATAACAGTAAATACAACAAGAATGTATAGAATGTAATCCATAAATCCAGTAGTTGTAGTTGTCTTTTCAAGTTTTATATTCACATCTGTCAATTTACCCTTATGTATTATTACATCTACAGAGCCAACTTTATTATTATATAGTGCAGATATTCTACAGCGACCTTCTGGAAGATAATCCCTTCTGAATGAGCCATACGAGTCTGTTTCTATGTCATCCAAAACACCATACTCTGCACTACATTCAAATTTAATCCTTGCATCCACAACTATCTTGCCTTCATTATCAATAACTTCACCTCTAACACTTCCTACTGGTTTCATATAAACATTCACTATCTTTATATGGGAGTCATTTAGGTATTCAACAGATGTATCTGAATAGAAATCCTTTCCCTCGGTGGAAAGATTATCTGCCTTTAGGGTTAAAAGCCATTTTCCAGTGGGAATATTAAGAGAGATATTGCACTCTTTAAAGTATCTTATAGTGTTTATCCTTTCTCCACTCTCAATATTTTTTAGTTCAAGTTTAACATGCACATCACGCAGACAATTGTCAGTTTCAATATCAGTTAGAATTATAATAATACCCTTCCCGATATCCCTTTTTTCTACTGGAAAATTGGGAGGTATTATATCAGCAGAGGAGAATATCCTATCCTCTGCACCAACAAATTGCGCTAAGATTAATACCAAAATTAAGATTACTGTTAAAAATTTTGAGCACATCATTGTAATTTATATTAATTTATAAACCATAAAAGTAAGAAAAAGAGAAACGGGAAAATAATAAAAATAATAAATAGGGGTATGCAAATTCCTGCACCCGAAAAACTGCAAAGCAGTCTTTGGGTCCAATGAGCCATTGGCTCATTCGGGCACCGAAAAGTATAAAGGGGTGGATAAATAATAATTCATATGAGCCCACCACAACATATAATACGATTGATAATAAATAAATCCATCGTTCCAAGACAAGGCGATAGTTAGGTTACTCGTGTACATGATGCTGTCACAACTATAATAGATAAGGGTTTGAGCAGACACCTTAGAAAGGTGGAGAAAGACATACGGAAATGTGTTGAAACAACTCTTTGAAGAGATCGCAGATTTGATATCTAAAATCGTGCCAACAGAGATAGAGATAGTGGACTCTGCACCCTTAGAAGACACAACTGCAGATGCTGAGGTTGGGTTTACTTCAAAGGGGGCATTCAAGGAATTCAAAGTTTATCTTGGAGTGAATCAGATAGGTGCTGCACTAAGAGCAAAAATACAAAAGGTAACGAGCATGATTCTCCGCACTTCCCAGATTTAATAGTGGAAAGTAAGTATATTTTGGGGGATAAGGGTTACGATGCAAAGTCTAATAGAGACTATAGGATAACAGGTGCAGTTCTCGTGATGGCGATAAATCCCAGAAAAGATACATAGTTGAGCAGTTTAATGCCCTACTAAAGTATGTAGTAAATAACTGGTGGAAGAGATTCAAAGGTCTTGAAGCCATGTGTTCATTGCTTTACTCAGCGCCGATAGCGATAAACGTTAATGTATTATGGTCGCTTTGATTGGAGCAGAAAACCCAAGAGAGGTCAGCAGGTTTTGGTATTAAGCCACTGGATATAATAGTTAAGAGGAATATATCCATAGCGATATCTTAGCTAATGCCGTTGGATGGAACTCAATTGGAGTTAGAGCACTGAGATTTAATTTGCACACTCCTAAAATAATAGATATAAATATAGTCAGGTCAGTAACCCTCAAGTTCCAATTTAGGCAGATTAAGAGAATCTACAGGTATATGCGTTACCAGAATTAATTGACCATTTAGCGATAATCTATTAAGAGCCTCACCCATCGTTTCTCTGTGCTCCTTATCAAGACTACCAAACGGTTCATCCAATATTAGCAAGGTTATTGGTGATAATAATTCTATTAATGCAATCCTGAATGCTACTGCTAACTGAACCCTCTCACCTCCAGATAATTGGTCCAAATTAAAGATACCCTCAGTTGTTTTTATTTCAATATTGTAATCCTTATCAAATGAAATCTCCCTGAACTTTGGATTATTGTTTATTTTTCTGAAGTAGTATGTAATCAATTGCCCCAGTTTTTTTACATAGATTTCTCTGTAGTATCTCCTTATACCTCTTGATGGGTGAAAGATTTCATCTCTTGCCTCTTTCATTAAATTCATCTCTTTTTTTGCCCCATCTACCTCCCCCTTCAGACTAAGGAATTCATTTATCTCCTTTTCGCATTCTTCAACCTTATTTCCCAACTCAGCACTCTCTGAGTTTATCCTTTGTAATCTGAGGAGTTTATCCTTCTCTTCCTCTTGAAGCCTTTCCTTCTCAATATAAAGTGCCTCAAACAGAGAATCATCAAATTCAAGTTTCTTTATCCCGTTCTCAATACTTTTCCTTTCATTTAGATGTTTGAATATGCTTCTATTAATGTCATTTATTTTATACCTGTATTCATTTTCCCTATCAACTTCTTTTTTAAGTGTTTCTATTTCACCCCTTATTCTGTTAAACTCCTCTATCATCTTTTCTACAAAATCCAATCCCTCATCTCTATATCCCTCCCTCTGAAGTTCCAGCTTTAATTTATCTATATATTCCATAATTATTTTTGCCTCATGTTCACTCTTCTCAATTTCATCCTTTAGAATGAGGTATCTTGTCTCATTCCTTTTTGTTTTTTCAAGCTCTACACGGAGTTTTTTCACCTCTGTTTTATATAAATCCCTCTTAGAATTCAATGCCCTGACTTCCTTGGCGATGGATGAAATCTTATTCTGTGCCATTCTAATCTCATTTTCAAGGTGTTTCTTGGTTAGTTTCTGTCCACATCTGGGACATTTGGCGTTATAATTAAGTTTCCTTAGATTTGAAAGATAATCCTCAATCTCAGATAAACTCTGCTTTCTTCCTGCAATCTCTCTTTCTATGCCCAAGAGTTTGGATTCCTTTTCTTTGAGTTGTTTCTCTAAGTTATCCTTCCTGTGCGGTTTAAGTAATCTTAGCTCTCTTTTCTTGCATTCCATTTCATCCATATCCGGAAGTCTTTCCTCCTTGCTCTTTATATCATCAAGAATTCTCTTTATCTTAGAATATTTTACCATGTCCTTTTCCTTACCACGGAGTTCTTCAAGATACTTTTTCTTTTTATGTATCTCCATAAGACTATCCTTAAGAAATTCCCTCTCTCTCTTTTCCTTTTCGATAGTGCCGTTTAGTTCAATAATCCTCCTTTCAGAGGCTTCTTTTTCCTTTCTAATTCTCTGCATCTCATCAATCTTCTTTTTAATTCTACGAATTGTGTCTTTTATATCATTTACTTTTAATTCCACCCTATTGCCTTCTTTTTCAAGAGTGCTTATCTTCTTTTTATATTCAGAAATCCTGTTTTTCAAAATTTTATCATTGTCCTTAGGGTATTTTAAAAATTTTTTATAGAGTATCTCATATTTCCCTTTTTTTTCAGAATATTCCTTCTGTGCACCCTCATAAACACTCTGAAATTTATCTAACCCAAATAACGAATCCAATTCCTCTCTACCACCCTTCCTATTCAGGTCATCTATAAGCCTCGTCAGTTCTCCTTGTGGCACATAAAGTAGTTTATCCAGAATATTCTCACTCAGGATACTCTGAAGTGAGTTATATACACTGGTTGGATTATCTGCTATTATTGCATTATCAAGTAGTATAACCGCCTCAGATGCCTTATTCAGAAACAGTCTTTTCTCTATCTCATACTCTCTGTCATCCTTAATCAGTCTTAATTTAACTCTACAGGCTTTTGTTCCATTCTTTATTTTGTTCTTGTATTTTCTTGCGTCTCTTGCAAATATAAACCTAATAGCCTCTAAAATACTGCTCTTCCCAGTTCCATTTCTCCCCTCAATCTGCAATCCATCCCTAAGTATAATCTCAAGATGATCATGGCATGCCCAGTTCTCTATTTCCAGACTTAGAAACCTCATAATATGATATAGAGAAGGAAAATAAAAAGATTATAAAAAAGATTAAAGTAAACCCATCTCTCTAAGTATATACTTTATCTTTTCTTCACTCTCCTTCTTAACACGCACTAAGGGAAGTCTTGGGTCACCTGATGGCATACCCAACATTTGCATTGCTGCCTTTACTGGTGACGGATTTGTTTCTATAAAAAGTATCTTGAATAACGGATATAATCTATAGTGTAACTCCTTTGCTTTTTTCCATTTTCCATTCAATGCGGCATTAATGAATTCACTCATCATCTTCGGTGCAACATTACTTGCCACTGATATAACGCCCTTTCCACCAAGTGTTATTATGGAGTATGTCAAATAATCCTCACCAGAAAGCACTGTAAAGTTTTTGCAATTCCTTATTACCTTCATAACCTGATCAAGATTACCTGATGCATCCTTTATTGCAACTATATTCTCTATCTTAGAGAGTCTTTCTGTGGTCTCAGGTTCTATGTTAATCCCTGTTCTCCCAGGAACCGTATAAAGAACAATTGGTATGCTAACCTCAGATGCTATCTTTGAATAATGTTTCATCAACCCCTCCTGAGTAGGTTTGTTGTAATAAGGGGTAATCATCAATGCAGCATCTGCACCAACAGATTCAGCATGTTTTGTATATTTTAAAGCCTCTATTGTGTTATTACTTCCTGTTCCTGCAATAACACTTACCCTACCATTTACCTGCTCAACTGCAATATTCACAACCCTCTTATGCTCTTCCTCACTCAATGTTGCAGATTCTCCCGTTGTTCCAACGGGGACAATCCCATCAACACCGTTTTTTATCTGATATTCTATATTATCTCTGAAACCCTCTTCATCAATATTACCCTTATCATCAAATGGAGTAATCAGGGCCGTATAAAGACCTTTTAGTTGCATTTTTACCAATGCTTTATAATCATTAATACTAAATCCTTAAAAATAGGAAGGGAGGTGAAAGTTCTAATGAAAAAAATCTTTACGGGGGTGTACAGGATAGGAAAGAATATCGCTACGATAAACAATGTCAGGGGATTTAGAGTATATGATGAGGGATTGGTAAATGTAAAAGATGTTGAATATAGAACATGGAGCCCATATAGAAGTAAATTAGCGGCAGCAATACATAAAGGATTGAAAAAATTTCCATTTAAAGAGAATTCTAATGTATTATATCTTGGTGCGTCTTCTGGAACAACAGCATCACATATATCTGATATCTGTTTCAATGGAAATATCTACTGTGTTGAGATATCAAAGAGGATGATGAGGGAATTAATACCAGTGGCGGAGAAAAAAGAGAATATAATCCCTATACTGGCAGATGCAAATCATCCAGAGGTTTACATACATAAGGTAACAAATGTAAATATAATCTATCAAGATGTTGCACAACCAAATCAAGCAGATATTCTTGAGAGGAATTCAGAGTTCTTTCATCCAGAAAATGCAATAATAGCCATAAAAGCAAGGAGTATAAATACCATAGAAAGCCCAAAGAAGGTATTCAAAAAAGAGATTAACAGGTTAAAGGAGAGGTTTCATATCTTAGAGACCATTGATTTAAAACCCTATGATAAAGACCATATTCTGATAAATCTAAAATCAAAAAAATAAATAAAGATGGAACTCACGGATATTCTTAAAAAATCATTTTTACTTCTACTTGAGAAACCAAAGATGTTTATTCCAAACCTTTTCACATCATTATTGTATGCAGTATTTGAATTGATTCTGATATATCTCACAATCAATTTAATACACGGTATTTTAAATTTAGATTCATTAAATACATTAAATACCTCACAATACATCCTAAGTAAAACACTCATCACCGATATCAAACATATCATCATACTTCTTTTGTTTTATCCACTTGTAGGTGCAATTGATCTGATAACCTATGGAATGTATCCATCAATGGTGATGGATTATCACAGCAATAGAGAAATAAGTCTGATAAAATCACTAAGGGATTCCATTGCATCATGGAAAATTCTCCTTTCATTGGGCATTATCTTTGCATTTTTTATTATTGCAATGTTCATGGTTTTATTGATATTATTCATATTTTCTTTAATACTCAATGAAGGAATTATCCTGTTCCTTTCAGTACCAGTAGTTCTTATCCTTATAATAATTCTCATGATGGCTGTATTCTTTGTTGTTCCCGTCGGAGTTATAAAAAGAAGGAGTATAATAAGGACATTCACTGATAGTTTCAAACTTACTTCCGTCTATAGAGGGGATGTATTTAAATTGACGCTATTACTCACAGTACTCATTATTATAGCAATATTCTTGGGTTTTATGGTAAACATAAGAAAAATTGGTGTAGAAATCACAGCAGGATTTGTATTATTATTCATATTGCTCCGTATTATCCAATCTGTAATCTATACATATATCTTCACAGTAAATCCATATTTCTATTTACTAATCAAGAATGAATTATGATTATGATTTATAGATTATCAGGTCATCCATCAAGCCCTTGTCCTCAAACAGTTCAAATTCGCAGTATTTATCCCCCTTTGCCACACACTTTCTTTCAACACATTTCATATTCCTATTTAAAGCAACCTCTGCTGCACCGGCTATTATCCCCGCCAAGGAATTGCATACACAATACTCCAGATTTTTATATCCCATAGCACAATAGGAATTTTTAACCCTCAAAACGATACTCTCCTTTTCATCATATTCTACAATTTTGATAATACCATATCCCCTAACACTTGCAATCTCCAATAATTTCTCATGAAATTTCCTATTCATTAGCATAATCAAAACCCGGTTGAATATACTTGATTTTATAATATCCTTAACACCCTCTATTGTTGCCTTTTTTGTCATGTTATAGTCTATGGTTCCTATTACTGGTCCAATTATCCCCCTGAATTCTCTTTCGATGGTTGCTACTTCCTCTCTTGGATACAAAAATGAGCTAATTCCATAAGAGAATATTTCACCATTCTCTTCATCAAAAAGAATATCAACCTCTCTAATCTTCCTTTCCGATATTCCCTCATTTTTATTTTCATATTCCTCACACGGTTCTATATCCCTACCAGTTGATTTAATCCCAAACTCACAGTATTTCCAATTCATTGTTCTACACTTTATTTCGGAGCATATCATCTCCTTACCAAAAACAACCTCGAATAGTCCAGCCAATATCCCAGACATCTCATAACAAAATGGTTTATTGAAATTTTTAAAGTCACCGGCATTGTAACAATTTTTTATGGCTATCTTGAATTTAAGATTTTTATCATCATAACAAATCATATATGGAACTCCATATCCTAATTTTGAAAATAACTCAAGTATCTTAAGTACCACTCTCTCATCTCTGAATTCATCATATCTTTCATATTGTTTGTAAAATACCTTCCTTGAAAATTTTTTTGCAGCATTATGAAGTATTGTTTTTGTTGTTGGTCCAATAATCTTCTCATAATATAATTGATGTGCTGTTCTACCAATTTTTCTGTCATACATCACATAACTAACCCCATCAAGAAATATTTCTCCGTTCTCATAATCATGCAATAGGTTAAATTTTTTCATTATTACAATAATTTATTTTCTATTTATTATTCCCAAGTCTCAGTAAACATATATTTTCCATGTCTCGGTTCATATATTACACCCTTATTCTTTAATTCAATTATAATCTGTTCTGCATTGAACTTATCTATATTCCTCTCCATCGCCTCTGATATTATATCCTCATGAGATGCCATACCTTCTGGGCTTTCTGCTACAAGAGATCGTATTATATCCTCAATCGTTCTTATTCTATCCCTTGCCGTCTTCGAGTGTTCAGCCGCAACTCTATCTATGTCAAATAGACCTGTTGATTCATCATATGCTATTTCTCTAAGAACGAAATTGGTTAGATTTATAGCTCTCTCCGCATCACTTACTGTTACCTTTTCACTCAGTCTTATCTTTGCAGATGCCTCTGAAAGCCTTATTAATGCCTCTAACTGCCTTGGAGTTGCTTGTACAGTTTCTGAACTACCTCCCCTCAACTCCACATAAAAATTCCTTATCTTTTCAACGGCATCCTTTGTAAGAACCGGATTTACATTTTTTCTCGCAAATGCTATATACTTCCTTAATAGATTCATTTCTATATCTGGTTTTACATCCTCCTGTTCCTTCTCTGTTTGATGCATTTTTAGGATATGGTCTGCTATTTCAGCATCTCTTTCCTTATCCAAAACATCTCTTATCGGAAATATCAAATCAAATCTGCTGATAAGTGTTGGCGGTATATCAAACTGTTCTGCTAACGGCTTATAGGTATCAAATCTACTAAACTTTGGATTAGATGCTGCCAGTATTGCAGTATTAGCTAAAAACTTCGTAACAATACCTGCCTTCGCAACCGATATGGTTTGTTGCTCCATAGCCTCATGCATGGATCCTCTATCCTCTTTATTCATTTTATCAAACTCATCAATACACGCAATACCTCCACCTGCCAAAACCAATGCACCTGCTTTTAATGTCCACCCACCCTCTGAGAATTCATCCCTCTCTGCTGTAGCTGTTAGACCTGCCCCAGTAGTACCCTTACCAGTAACATATATACTTTTGGGTGCAATCTGATTTACATATTGTAAAATTCTTGATTTAGCAACTCCTGGGTCGCCTATGAGCAGTAAGTGTATGTCCGACCTTAGTAAGGTGCCGTCTGGGAGTCTCTTGTTTGGTCTCCCACCAAAAAGTTGTAGTGCAATAGCCTCCTTGACCTCCTTATAACCATAGATCCCTGGAGCAATTGATTGAATAATCCTATCATATATCCTAGGGTCCTTTGCAAGTTTCTTGATTTTTTTTATTTCTTCATCATCAATGTCAACCTCCTCAAACTCCTTTTCTACCCTTTCTATATTGTTTGCTTCTATATATTTATAATAGATAGAACTGCTCTGTTTTGGGGGCAATAACCTCACAATTCCAGTAATTACTACCTTATCCCCCGGTTTTGCCGTGTCTGTTAAATCATCCTCAACCCATATTTCAATCCTCCTTGCCTCTTCACCACCCTTGAGCATTTCCAATGGTTCCTGAATCTCAAGTTTCTGTATATCTGTCCATTTGGATTCGTCCGGAACGAACCTGAAGTCCCTTCTCTTACAATTTTCACAGAACAACGGCGGTTTTAGAAATCTCGTATCCTGTACTTCATTATGAGGAGTGTTGCACTTATTACAATAGAATCTTCCTATTCTAACCTTTGGCAGAACATCACTCTGCTTGTTTACAACACCGTCTACTGCAATCAATTTTCCAACATAATCAGAAGTAATATCCCTTACCCTCAGGTTGTATTTTTCCTGTCTTGGTAGATTGTAGAATCTAACATAGAGCCTTGGTTCATCATCATGAAAGTGTGGGTCCTCAATTAGTTCGGGATTTATTGTTACCATCTCCTTCAATATTTCATTAAATATCTTCAATATCTCATCTGGATTCTGAATTAGTGCATCTGCAAGTTCACTATCATACCTCTCCAAATCATCATAGTCTATAAACAAACTCTTTCTTTCTGGATAGAGTTCACCTATCCTGTTAATTTCATTCTTGTTCTTCTTTCTGTTAAAAAATCTTTCTATTTTCTCCCTCATCTCAACCATTTTGGCTGGATAATTATATAGAAATCGTAGGTAAAAAGACAATGGGGTTTTAAAAAACAATCATAATAAATAATGAGGTGTTTTTCATAGATGAAACTATCAAATAACATTGGAAAATTTGATGTATATGGAGGAAGATTTGCTCCAGAGGTTTTGATGCCAGCGCTGGAGGAATTAGAGAACGCATTTGATAAATTTATCGGGGATGGGGAATTTCAGAGAGAATTAAACTATTATCTGAAAGAATTTGCTGGTAGACCAACTCCTCTATACTATGCAGAAAATCTAACGAAGAAAATTGCTGGTGCAAAGATTTATTTGAAGAGAGAAGACCTTGTTCATGGAGGTGCTCATAAATTAAATAATACATTGGGACAGGCACTATTAGCCAAAAAAATGAAGAAAAGGAGGATAATAGCCGAGACTGGTGCTGGACAACATGGTGTTGCAACAGCAATTGCCGCCTCTGCCTTTGATTTAGATTGCGAGATATACATGGGCACAGAGGATATTGAAAGACAGAGATTGAATGTCTTTAAAATGGAATTGCTTGGAGCGAATGTTATTCCAGTTAAATCTGGTTCTAAAACATTAAAAGATGCAATAAATGAGGCTTTAAGAGACTGGCTCACAAATGTTGAGGATACGTATTATCTAATTGGTTCCATCGTTGGACCTCATCCATATCCGGTGATGGTAAGAGAATTTCAGAGGGTTATAGGAAAGGAGACAAAAAAAGAGATATTAGAAAGGGAAAATAAACTTCCAGATTCAATAGTGGCATGTGTTGGAGGTGGAAGTAATGCTATTGGAATATTCTATGAATTTTTGAATGATAATGTAGAATTGGTTGGTGTGGAAGCAGCTGGAAAGGGTATAGAAACAGAAATGCATGGAGCATCATTATGTGCGGGAAGGGATGGTGTCCTGCATGGAATGTTCTCCAAACTGTTACAGGATAAATATGGGCAAATAAAAACCTCTTACTCAATTGCTGCTGGTTTAGATTACCCGGGAGTTGGTCCGGAATTGAGTTATCTTGTAAAGAAGGGCAGAGTTAAGGTTACGGCAGTAACAGATAAAGAAACATTAGAGGCATTCAAATTATTATGTGAAACGGAAGGAATTGTTCCTGCATTAGAGTCTGCACATGCCATATATCATGCAATAAAGATAGCTAAGAATATGAAAAAGAATCAGACAATTGTGGTAAATCTATCGGGAAGGGGAGACAAGGATGTATTTGTTGTTGCTGAATCATTTGGTGTCAAACTATGATAAACTATGAAAATCCAAGAAAAATTTTTGGAATTAAAAAATAAGAATGAGGGTGCATTAATAGGTTTTGTAACTGCAGGGTATCCCACAACAGATGATACAATAGATATTATTGATTCTTTGATTGGGGGCGGTGTTGATATTATAGAATTGGGATTGCCGTTTTCAGACCCAATTGCTGATGGTCAGACCATACAGAAGGCATCCGAGATGGCACTTAAGAGTGGGATGAATCCAGATATTTATTTTAAAATTGTAAAGGAGATTGATGCTGAGATTCCTATGATATGTTTAACCTACTATAATCTCATTTTGCAGAGGGGTTTAAAAAGATTCGTTAGGGATTGTAGAGATTCTGGAATCTCTGGTTTAATAGTTCCGGACCTACCAATTGAGGAATCTGAGTCATTACTAAAATCATGTACGGATTATGGTGTGGATCTTATTTTTCTGATTGCACCAACTACAACAGAGAAGAGATTAAGGATGATTATGGAAAAAGCGAGAGGTTTTTTGTATGTAGTTTCTCTGCTGGGTGTAACTGGTGCAAGAAGAGAACTATCAAAAACCATAAAACCAACGATAGATAAGGTCAAAAAAATTGGGAAGGTATCAAATAATAACATACCAATTGCAGTCGGATTTGGTATATCAAAACCCGAGCATGTAAGAAAAATTTTGAATATGGGTGCAGAGGGTGTGATAGTAGGCAGTGCATTTGTTAAGATAATTGATGAAAATAAATCAAATATAAATATCATCAAGAAAAGAATTGAAGAATTTTGTAGAGAATTAAAACACGCAACAATGTAACAAGGCAGTTATATCTTGCTCTTAACCCAGAATTCCATTATACTCAACTTCGCCATATA
>CAZQER010000020.1:0-20508 GCA_964592095.1 uncultured archaeon | reverse complement strand
TCTCTTTTGTATTTATACTTTTCTATTTCTCTGCCAATTTTGAGGTATCATTCATGCTCTCGAGAATCTTCTCCATCGTCTTAGAGATAATCCCTGTTCTGATCTCAAAATATTTAAATTCCATGGTAGGTTTCTTGAATTTTACATCTAAGTCCTCAACAAAATATCATACTGCTTTAGATTCTCTACATAACCACCTAATCCCTAACCTTCCTGCTACCCTTTAGCAACTATTTCAACCCTTTCCATCTCTGTTGGATATTCTACCCCTACTTCTTATAAATGTGCATTTTTGCTTATTTACATCCAATCAATAGTATTATTAAAATTGAAAAATGAACTACTCTGTGAGGGATATATCACTGGCAGATAAAGGTAGATTAAAAATTGAGTGGGCAGAGGCACATATGCCAGTTCTTATGAAGATAAGAAAAATTTTTGAGAGTGAAAAGCCATTCGAGGGTGTAAACATAGGCTTTGCGTTACATGTTACAAAAGAGACTGCAGTTCTTGTAGAGACACTAATTGCAGGTGGAGGAAATGTTGCAATTGCGAGTTGTAATCCACTCTCCACACAGGACGATGTTGCAGCAGCGTTAGCAGATAATGGCGTTAAAGTATTTGCATGGAGAGGGGAAACAAGGGACGAATATTATAGGAATATAAACAGGGTTTTGGATTACAAACCCAATGTAACTATAGATGATGGTGCAGATTTGATATTTACTATCCATAAAGAAAGAAGAAATCTGATAAAATATATAAAGGGAGGGTGTGAGGAAACAACCACTGGAATAATAAGGTTAAGAGCAATGGAAAGGGAAAACAAACTTGAATATCCTGTAATGGATGTTAATGATGCCAGAACAAAACATTTTTTTGATAATAGATATGGCACTGGGCAATCAACAATAGATGGAATTTTAAGGGCTACAAATGTTTTAATAGCAGGTAAGAATTTTGTTATTTCCGGTTATGGTTTTTGTGGAAAAGGAGTTGCAAAAAGAGCGAAAGGTATGGGTGCAAATGTTATAATTACGGAGGTTGATCCAGTTAAGGCATTAGAGGCAGTGATGGATGGATTCAGGGTGATGCCCATGGATAGAGCGTCTGAGATAGGAGACATATTCGTAACTGTTACTGGCGATGTTGATATAATAAGAGGAAGGCATATCAATAAAATGAAGGATGGTGCAATTATAGCAAATTCTGGACATTTTAATGTTGAAATAAATATACGGGAAATAGAGGAACTATCTCTCAGGAAAAAAAAGATAAGGGAGAATGTAGAAAAACATGAATTAAAGAATGGAAAATCCATATATCTTTTATCTGAAGGAAGGCTTGTAAATCTTGCAGCAGCGGAGGGACATCCATCAGAGGTAATGGATATGAGTTTTGCAAATCAGGCATTTGCAGTGAGATATATAATGGAGAATGACCTAAAACCAGCAATATATAAAATCCCAAGAGAGATTGATGAAAGAATTGCAAAACTAAAATTGAAAACAATGGGTATAGAAATTGATAAGTTAACAGAGAGGCAAAAGAAATATCTTGAGGATTGGAAGGAAGGTACATAATGAAATCAAACAACTCCGCACCGAAGTGTAGATTATGTAGATTATAAAGTGTAGATTATATAATATATAATATAACCATACAAATGCCAATTTTAAAAACAAAGAGGTGAAAGCGCAAGATTTATTCCTTGCGTGTTTGTAATGAAAAGGGAAATAGTTTTAATTGGGGATTATCTTGGAACAATAGAAGAGTTCGTTCCAGGAAAGGGAACATTTGCAGAGAATGGAAAGATATATGCATCAATTACAGGTAATGTGATAATTGACAGAGTAAATCATATAGCAACTGTAAAGGGAAAAATTGTTCCCGAACTTGAGATCGGACAGATAGTATTTGGAGAGGTTATCAATATAAAAAAGAATAATATAACAATCATAGTCAAAAAGATTTCTGGCTATAATATACAATTGGATGAAAGGGCATCTCTATATGTATCAAATATTGCAAATACCTATGTAGAGAAACCTGAGGATGCATTTGGTATAGGTGATATAGTCAAGGCGAGGGTAATAAGTGTTAATACAGGCTCAATATACCTGAGTACCAAAGGGAATCTTGGTGTTGTTCTGGCATTTTGTAAGAGATGTAGACACACACTTAGGAAAATAGATAAAAGAAATAGATATAGAAATACATTGATATGTCCAAATTGTTCTTATAAGGAGAGAAGAAAGATAGCAAATGATTATGGGAATGTAAAACTTTAAAATGGGTGTAAATCTCAAGGATATTGTTCCCCATGAGCCAATAGGTTTTGAGAGTCTCAAAAGAAAGACAATTGCTATTGATGCAATGAACTCCTTGTATCAATTTCTTTCTTCGATAAGACAACCAGATGGAACACCTCTGATGGATTCTCACGGGAGGATTACATCACACCTATCAGGTCTTTTTTACAGAACAATAAAATTGATCGATATGGGAATTAAACCAATTTATGTTTTTGATGGAGAACCTCCAGAATTGAAGATGAGAGAGATACAGAGAAGAAAAGAGGCTAAAGAAGAGGCACGGATTGAATGGAAGAGGGCATTAAAAGAAAGGAGAATAGATGATGCAAAAAAATTTGCTAAGAGAACATCAACATTCACTGAGGAGATGATTACAGAGTCCAAAAGAATTTTGAGCTATATGGGTATCCCCTACATACAGGCTCCTGGTGAAGGAGAGGCACAGTGCGTTCTGATATGCAACAGAGAGGATGCATGGGCTGTTGGTAGTCAGGATTATGATTCCCTGTTATTGGGCGCAAGGAGATTAATAAGGGGATTAACACTCAGTGGGAAATTTGAACTCACCTCCGTGGAATTAGAAAGGGTGCTCAATACACTGAAAATTACTAGAGAGCAATTGATAGATATTGCAATTCTCGTAGGAACCGATTTTAATGAGGGTGTAAAGGGAATTGGACCAAAAAAGGCATTAAAAATAGTAAAGGAGAACAGAATTAGTGAGATAGATGTGGATTTTGATATTGATGCAATAAGAGATATATTTTTACATCCCAAGGTTACTGATAACTACAATATAGAATGGAGAATGCCGGATATTGATAAAATAATTGATTTTCTTTGCAATGAGAGGGATTTCTCACAGGAAAGGGTGGAAAAGGCATCTCACAATCTAATATCTGCCATGAATGAACTATCGCAGAAGGATTTGAGTGCATGGTTCTAAACAATATAAACAAAATAAACATAAACAATATTTAAAGGATTAGTACTTTTATTTTTATATATAAAAAAAATTAATAATAATTAATAATGATAAATAATGATAAATAATGATAAATTTTCATTATGAATCATTATAAATTATGATTTATCATGATGAATATATCAGAAAAATTAAAGAGGTATATAGGATGGGTACAGCCAGCCATTATGTGTTTATGGATTTGGAAGAGATGATAAAGAATGAGAAATATATGAAACTGAAAGAGATAAGTGAAAAATACTGTGAAAGATACACAGAGGATGAGGATTTAAAGAGGATATGCTGTAATATAATAGAGTTGTTAAAATCCAAGAATTATGATGGTTTAGAAGCAATAAGGAACGACCTTAAAAGATTGATATCCTCACGGAAGTTGCAGACCTCTGGAGGCACAAAGCTATGGTTTGATAGTAGGAGATGAGGAGGATGAAGAAAAAGATGAAGAGAAGAATCTTCTAATATATTTTTCAGGAGTCTCACTTACTATTAAATCAAAATCCTTTGGAAAGCATTTTGCATAATTCCTCCATTTAAATCTCTCATCCATTAAAATTATAACCCCCTTATCCGTTTCTGTCCTTATACATCTACCAGCAGCCTGAAGAACCCTGTTCATTGCAGGAAATATATACCCATAATCCCAACCCCTATCAAATTTAAAATCATAGTATTCTATCAGTGATTTTACCTCAAGGTTTGGAATCTCAAGCGGTAATCCAACTATTATCACACAATCAAGGAGATTATTTGCATAATCCATACCTTCAGATAAAGACCCTGCCTGAACACCCAACAATAGCCCTCCATTCCTCTTCATGAGATTGCTCAGTTGTTTATGAAGTTCAATTCTTTCCTCCTTTTTCATATCCTGTTGTTCAACCAATATCTCTTTTCCAATTATTTTTCTGTCCAGAAATGAATTAACTCTATTCATTATATGATATGCAGGAAAGAAAACCGCAACATTTTTTGGTATTATGGAAGCAATGCTTGATATCATTCTGGCATATTTCCTATACATGAAATCCGACCTCTTGGAATACTTCGTGGTAACATTGGGAACTATTATGGAAAGTTTGTTTTCCTTTGGAAATGGGGATTCGTATTCCCTAAGGATAGTTCTTTTCATATCAAAACCAAGGATATCGGCATACATATCTTGAGGCAGGAGTGTTCCACTCATTAGAATAGAGGAGCATGTTGATGAAAATGTCTCAGTAGTGGAAATAGAGGGATCCAAACATTTATAACTGAGGGTTATGTATCTATCCCTACTCAATATTCTCACATATCCCATACCCTCACCGGACCATCTCTTCATAAATCTTGCTATTGAAATAGAGTATGATCTATGCCTGTTAGGAATCTCCAATACCCTTTCACCCAAATCCCTTATATCGTCTGCTATGTAATCATAATCTGTACCAATTACCTCCTCAACCCTCTTGATGAATTCCTCCTTTTTAACAATTCTTTCATCACCCTTCTTCATCCCACTACCAAGTTCCTTCAGTATCCTCCATAAATCCCTAAGGTCATCTGCAATACTACTGTAATTAAGAAAATCTGCCTCCTTTATTGCTCTTGATAGTTGCCTTTCACTTAGATTATTACTCAATAATCTCCTAACCCTTTCTGGAAGATTGTGCGCCTCATCAACAACAATAATCGAATTATCAAGTTCTTTATTCAGTTTTAATAAAAACGCCTTCCTTATCTTTGGGGAGAATATATGGAAGTAATCACAGACAATAATATTTGCATCTTTGCCTACCTCTACGCATACCTCATACGGGCAAAGGTTATGTTTTGAGCAGAGTTCTGATATCATCTCACTATGCATTGGTTCTTTTTTTATCCTCTCCATAACCCTTTCAGCGTTTTTTGATACTCCACCCCTTCTTACATTATTATAAAATTTGCATCTCTCGTCCTTTTTCAATTTCCTGCAAAAATCATTAAATTCCTGTGAGTTAAGATCTCTAACCTTATGAGGGCATATCCACTGTTTACCAACTATATCAACAACAACAAAATCTACATTGTGTTTTTTCCTGATTCTCTTTAATGTATCAATAACTATCACATGTTGGGTATGTTTTGGTGTTAGAAAAAAGATCGTCTTATTTTTTTTCAATCCATATTCAAGTGCAGGAGCCAATACTGCAACGGTCTTACCAATGCCTGTGGGTGCGTGTGCTAAGAGATGCTTCTCATTTTCTAATATATCCACAACATCATACATGAGTCTCTTCTGTCCAGATCTTATCGTTTTAAATGGAAAAATATTCACTTTATTTCTCATTGTATTTAAACTGAAACATCTAATTAACTAATAAAAATAATGAAAGTGTAAAAATTTATAAAATTAATAAAGATTAATGATCTATAATTATAGAGTGATTTTCATGAATGAAGGAGAAGAAAAACCAATAATATCGACAGGAATAAATGGTCTGGATGAGATAATCGGTGGAGGATTCCCAGTAGGTTCGTGCATCTTGTTAATTGCACCCCCTGTAATTGAAACCCATCTATTCTGTCTTGAATTCATTTATAGGGGAATAATAAATAATGAACCCGGTCTGATTGTAACTATGAACTATTCTCCAGAGGACCTCAAAATAAAGGCATTAAAATATGGTTGGATTTTGGTTCAGGGAGAACAAAGGAGGATTCTCAGATGGGTTGATGGTTATTCTTATAATGCAAACAAGGATGTTAAGAGTACCGATATCATAAAGAGAATAGGGGGTTCCATTGCACTCTCAGACCTAACCATCGGAATAAGCCAAGCACAGCAGGCGTTTCATACAAAGGCAGACCATTATCGATTTGTTATTGATTCATTATCTACCCTTTTTATATACAACAATCCAAATACCATTTATAGGTTTATGAGAGCCATCATACCCAAACTTCGAATATCTGGGGGTGTAGGATTTTTGCTACTTGGTTCTGGAATGCATGACCCTCAGATAGAGATGACTCTAAGGTATATGGTAGATGGCACTATAGAACTTGATGATAATCTAAAGATAAGACCTCTAAATCTACCAACCCCCTGTCCCAGAAAGAGTGCCCAACTAATATTGGAAAAAAGAGGCTTTAAAGTAGTATCAGAGGGATAAGCAATTTAAAATTTTAAATTTAGAGTTCCTCAAACATCGGTTTGAGAACTATTCCATCAGATGTGATTTCCATAATCTGTTTCTTTCTTGAATGATTTACCCCCCTCATCTTCACTATCTGTAATGTCCTTATTAACTCACCCTTATCTTCATAATAGCCTAGAATAATAACACCATCTGCAATAAATTCTTCCACACC
This sequence comes from uncultured archaeon, assembly GCA_964592095.1. Lineage (GTDB taxonomy): Archaea > Altiarchaeota > Altiarchaeia > IMC4 > QMZM01 > EX4484-2. The sequence goes on along the minus strand of CAZQER010000020.1, from coordinate 13,878 downwards.
ATATACAGAATACTGATGCGACATTGGCGGTACTTCAGAGATGAATATTGTAGTGCAGTCTAAATAACCCAATTGTAGACCTAGTTCAAATATAAACTCCCTGATCTTCCTCTCACTACCCAATGTATTACATATTCCAGTTATAGAATCAATAACAACTCTCTTTGCATCTGCATCTCTGATTATGGACGCAATCATATTTATGATTCCATTAACTGTGAGTGGTTCTAAATTAACAAGTCTTGCATCCTCTGTGATATCTAAAATCTTTATTAGACCCTTTTCAATAAGTTCTGAATCATAGAATGAAAAACCTTCAAGATTCTGAATAATCTTGCTCATGGATTCAGATAGAGAGATGTAGATTCCTACTTCATTATCATCCTTGGCACCTTTGAATAGAAACTCCTCCGAAAGTATGGTCTTTCCAGTACCACAGCTCCCTGCCAACAAAACAGAATTGCCTTCTGGTATCCCCCCAGTAAGTAAATCATCCAGTTCTTTAACGCCAGTACTTATAAGGTTCATATTAACACCACTTATTCCTATTTTTATGTATCTCTATTTTATAACAAACGATTAATTAATATATCTACATACCTCCTTTAAATATTTTTCTCTTTGTAGCAACAAGGTATAGTTTTTGGGTGTTTGAATGAAATCAACGGAGATGGTTTATCTCATAACAAAAAAGATACCCCGTGGTAGAATTACAACATATGGGGAAATTTCCAGAGCTCTGGGGATATCTCCAAGAGCTGTTGGCTTAATATTAAAATCCAATCCAAAACCCATAGAAATCCCATGCCACAGAGTAATTAAATCAAACGGTGAGGTTGGTGGATATAATATGGGCGTTAAAAAGAAGATAGAACTCCTCAAAAATGAGGGAATTAAAATCAAAAACGGTAAAGTGGTTGATTTTGGTAAGAGATTCTGGAGGGTTGAAAATATCTTTTAATACTGAAATACCATAATTTTACGCCTGGAAATTTCTTGTATTAAAATTAATCTACATCATTCAAATACAGGGTGGTTTAAATGGTGGATAAGGATAAAAAATTTATATTATGGTTTGATGAGATAGATATGAAAGATATTGCATTGGTTGGTGGAAAGACGGCATCCCTTGGCGAAATGATAAGGGAATTGAATGATAAGGGCGTTAATGTTCCTAATGGTTTTGCAATTACTGCAGATGCGTACAAATATCTTCTGAAATATGGTGGTGTAGAGGAAAAAATAAGGGAAATCCTCTCAGATTTAGACATACATAATATAAATGACCTTAGGAAAAGGGGAAAAAGAATAAGAGATTTAATTTGCAGTATCAAATTTCCAAAGGAACTTGAGGATGAGATTATCAATGCTTATAGAGAAATGGGTTCAAGATTTGGTTATGGTGAGAATCCTGATGTGGCTGTTAGATCAAGCGCAACCGCGGAGGATTTACCCGATGCATCATTTGCAGGACAGCAGGAAACCTATCTAAACATCAGGGGTGAAAAGAAATTATTAGAAGCATGTAAGAAGTGTTTTGCCTCTCTGTTCACCGATAGAGCAATTTCATACAGAGAGGATAAGGACTTTAATCACTTTGATGTGTATCTATCAATCGCTGTGCAAAAGATGGTGCGCTCCGACTCCGCCTCATCGGGGGTAATGTTCTCCATCGATACTGAATCTGGCTTCAAGGATGCTGTTTTTATAACTGGTTCTTATGGTCTCGGTGAAAATGTTGTTCAGGGCGCTGTCAATCCTGACGAATTCTATGTTTTCAAACCCGCCTTAAAGAAGGGATATAAGCCAATAATAGGTAAAAAACTCGGTTCAAAGAAGATAAAGATGGTTTATTCTGAAAATGCTGACGAGGCGGTAAAGAATATAGAAACCACCGAGGAGGAAAGAAATAGATTCTGTATTAATGATGATGAGATTCTGAAACTTGCAGAGTGGGCATGCATCATAGAGGATCACTATAGTAAAAAGGCAGGTTACTTTAAACCAATGGATATTGAATGGGCAAAGGATGGTGATGGAGTAAATGTTGGAACCGGTAAATTATTCATAGTGCAGGCAAGACCAGAGACGGTACACTCACAGAAGGACATATCAATAGCAAGAAACTATGTCCTGAGAGAAAGGGGAAGGATTCTGATAGAGGGTCAGGCAGTTGGTGAGATGATAGGACAAGGCAGGGTGAATGTCATACTCTCCGCAAATGATATTCATGAATTCAAGAAGGGTCAGGTTCTTGTTACAGATATGACGGACCCGGATTGGGAACCAATTATGAAGATTGCATCCGCCATTGTTACAAACAGGGGTGGGAGAACATGTCATGCAGCTATCGTATCCAGAGAATTGGGCATACCATGTGTTATAGGCACAGAAAATGCCACAAAGGTGCTAAAAACAGGACAGAATGTTACGGTTTCCTGTTCAGAGGGAGAGATAGGTAAGGTATATGAAGGTTTACTGAAATATGATATAGAGGAGATAGACCTGAAGAATCTCCCAAAGACAAGGACAAAAATTATGATGAATGTTGGAATCCCAGATAAGGCATTTGTTGAAGGTCAGATTCCAAATGATGGTGTTGGGCTTGCAAGAGAGGAATTTATAATCAATTCCTATATTGGAATACACCCTCTTGCTTTAATAAACTATGAAGAACTTAAAAAGAAATCAGAGAGCGATAAAAAATTGAAAGAGGTTATCGATAAAATCGATGAAAAGACAGCAGGCTATAAAAACAAGGTTGATTTCTTTATTGATGAGTTGGCAAGAGGCATAGGAAGAATTGCTGCAGGATTTTATCCAAATGATGTTATTGTTAGACTTTCTGATTTTAAGAGTAATGAATACGCAAACCTTTTGGGAGGTTATCTCTACGAGCCAAAAGAGAATAACCCCATGATAGGGTGGAGAGGTGCATCAAGGTATTATGATAAAAACTTTAAGGAGGCGTTTGGTTTAGAATGCAAGGCAATATTAAAGGCTCGAAATGAGATGGGTTTAAAAAACATCAAGGTAATGATTCCTTTCTGCAGGACCGTTGAGGAGGGGAAAAGGGTAATTGAAACAATGAAGGAATTCGGTCTTGTGCAGGGAGATGATGGTTTGGAGGTTTATGTTATGTGTGAGATACCCAGCAATGTTATACTTGCTGATAAATTCGCAGATATCTTTGATGGGTTCAGCATCGGTAGTAATGATCTAACCCAACTTACCTTGGGATTGGACAGGGACTCTGAACTTGTTGCTGAAATCTATGACGAAAGAAATGAGGCTGTAAAGAGGCTTGTAGCACAGGTAATAAAGATAGCAAAGGAAAAGGGCAAGAAAATTGGAATATGTGGTCAGGCACCATCGGATTATGAGGAATTTGCAACCTTCTTGGTAGAGTGCGGGATAGACAGCATGAGTTTAAATCCAGATACTGTAATAAAAACAAGGCTTAAAATTGCCGAGAAGGAAAGGGAATTGGGAATAAATCCAGAATAAATATGAACAAGAATGGAGATTGGAATAGTAGGTAAGCCAAATGTTGGAAAATCTACCTTCTTTAAGGCACTTACATTGAAGGATGCAGAGATTGCCAACTTTCCTTTCACTACAATAAAGCCAAATATCGGTGTCGGTTATGTGAGGGTGAGATGTGTTGATACAGAATTTGGAGTAAAATGTAAACCAAAGAACTCATTCTGTATTGATGGTAATAGATTCATTCCAGTAAAGATGATTGATGTTGCAGGTTTAGTACCTGGGGCTCATGAGGGCAAAGGCTTGGGAAATCAGTTTCTGGATGACCTCCGAAGGGCAGATGTTCTGATACATGTTGTGGATATATCTGGAAAAACCAATGAGATCGGGGAGGCAACAGAGAATTATAATCCTGAAAGGGATATAAAATTCCTTGAGGATGAGATAGATTACTGGTTTTTTGATGTAATAAAGAGAAATTGGTCAAAGATTTCAGCAAAAATAAGACATGGAGGAAAGGATTTAATTAAAGAACTTACAAATCAATTGGCAGGACTTTCGATAAATGAAACCCATATAAAGACTGCAATAAAGGATACGCAACTTGATGAAAAATGCAACGATGAAGATATCAAAAAATTTTCTGTAAGTCTCAGAAAGGTATCAAAACCGATACTTATAGCTGCAAACAAAATAGACCTTGATGATAAAGGAAATTATGAAAGGTTGAAGAATAGATATGATATAATACCCGTCTGTTCTGAGGCTGAACTGGCATTAAGACAGGCAACTATTTCCAATATTATCTCCTATATACCGGGCGATTCAGGATTCAAAATTCTCAAGAATATCAATGAAAAGCAGAGGAATGCGTTAAATTTCATACGGGAAAGGATATTAAATGTTTATAATTCTACAGGTGCTCAGGAATGTTTAAATGTGGCTGTGTTTAGTATTCTCAAGAGAATTGTTGTTTATCCTGTAGAAAATGAAAACAAACTTACCGATAAGAATGGGAATGTTTTACCAGACGCCTACATACTTCCAAATGCTAGTACAGCACTTGATTTGGCATACAAGATACATACTGAGATAGGTGATAGGTTTATAGGGGCAATAGATTGTAAAACCAAGAAGAAGATTGGAAGGGAATATCTATTAAAGAACGGCGATATAATCAAAATTATAGTCGGAAGATAATGATATAATGATTAATATAATGATTAGAATGCAAATGACAGTTAAAACCCCTTCAAGATTACATCTTGGCTTTTTGGATTTGAGTGGTGATCTGGGTAGACTTTATGGAAGCATCGGAGTTGCATTAGAAAATCCCAGTACAATTATGGAGGTTGAGGAATATGATAATCTCTTTATTGAGAATGGAAACGGGAAGAGAATCCTTGATTTTGTAAAGAGGTTTTCAGAATATTATAAAACAGAGGTGAATGTAAGGATTAGGATAAGAAGAGAGATACCTGAGCATGTAGGTCTTGGTTCGGGAACACAACTGGCATTGGCAATTTCTGTATCATTAGCGAGAATTTATAACATAAATGTCAATACAAGGGAGTTATCCAGGATTATGGGGAGGGGAACTATATCTGGAATAGGAACTGCATGTTTTGAAAGTGGAGGGTTTATAATTGATTCTGGTCATAAATATAGGGACGATTATAGATTACCGCCTGATGTAATTTTTAGATACGATTTCCCCGAGGATTGGTGTTTTATAATTGTAATACCGAAAACCGAAAAAGGGTTTTCGGGAGAAAGAGAAAGGAAAGCACTTAAGGGCATAAATCCGTCAAAGAGAATTTCAGAGGAGATATGCAGATTGGTACAGATAAAATTATTACCATCCCTGATAGAGAGAGATATAGAGGAATTCGGTGATGCTCTAACTGAGATAGACAAAAGGACTGGCATATATTTCAAGAATGCACAGGGTGGCATCTACAGGGAGAGTATCGGAGGGGAGTTGATTAAATATGTGCTACAATCTGGAGCGTATGGTGCCGGGCAGAGTTCTTGGGGTCCTGCAGTGTATGCATTAACACACAAAAAAAATTCATCTGGACTTTTAAAATCTATGAATGAATTTCTTATCGAGAATGATAAATTGGGTAATGTATTCATATCCCATTGTAACAATAAGGGTGCAGAGATAGATATCAGAGATAAAAATCTAATCCAATAAATTCAATGACCCCTGAAGTCTTTCCATAATATTCTCGTATTCTGAATTGGGTGCAATCTTCCTTATAATCCTGTAATTCTCCTTCAAGATCTCTCTTATATTTTTTATATTTTCTGGAAGATGATTTATCTTTGTGGCATATATAAGACTCTCCAGAGCAAGACATTCTGCCCTGTTTATCAATTTAATCTTATCCCTGATTTGAACACTGAGTATCTCCCCTTCAATAAAAAATCCATCCCCTTCTCTCTTTTCTACCATCTCCTTCACTCTGAGTTCAATGCTCGCTGTGGAATTTTTGATAACGGACGCATCAATCACTATTGAATTCTCATACATTATTTCATTTTTATTAAAAAGAGATTTATAAAAAATTCCAATATCATCAACAAAGTTTACTGCAAATTCCCTTTCCCTTATTATATTACCCAATGTTGTTGAATTCCTATATATGCACATCTTTATTGTATCAAAGTCTTCTGTCCATACCCCGATTGGTGCAGCGTACGGGTTTTTATTATATAATGTCGTAACGATTACCTCATAAATCCAGTTTTTTCTCATTCCTATGTTTTTTAGTATTTTCATTCTTCATTCTTCACATACAACCATTTTCAGGAAATATTCCTGAATCCTCGTATCATCCGTTAATTCTGGATGAAATGCCAATGCAATTATATTGTCCTGTCTTGCCATAACCCCTTTATTATCCTTATTATCCAATTTAGCCATCAACCTGCAATTACCCCATACCCTCTCTATAACGGGGGCCCTTATAAATACCGCATGATATTTACCTATATTCTCTATATCGATATCCGTCTCAAAACTTTCCCTCTGTCTGCCAAAGGCATTTCTCTTTATCTCCATGTTCATAATTCCAAGGAGATTTTTACTGTCTCCCTTCTTTGCCAATAGAATCATTCCAGCACATGTTCCCAGTATCGGTTTACCCTCAACTGCAAATTCCTTGATCTTATTATCCATATCGTGGATAGAAATAAACTTCCCTATTGTTGTGCTCTCCCCTCCGGGAATTACCAGCGCATCAATGTTATTCATATCATCACCGGTCTTTATCTCATTAACCACCATATTCAATCCCAGATTTTTTATTGCCTTCTTTATAGCAAAAATATGTTCATAAACATCACCCTGAAATGAAAGAACACCTATCCTTTTCATTTAAACCTCCTTTTTACAAGATTTCTATCAAGGGATAAAAGGAACATCGCTGCCTTTGGTCCTTTTTCCTTTCCTATCAATACGAGATAGATAATCTTGAATAGATTCTCTGGTTTTATTTTTAACCCTCTTGCTATTTCATATATCCTCTTATGTAATTCCTTTGGTTTCCATTTCTTATCCAATTCATCTGCAATTTTTTTCAATGCATTCAATTCATTTTCATTCAATTTCTCCTTTATGGATTTCGCTCTATCCTCATCAATAACCCTGAATTGCAGATACTCTGGTCCATACCTACTGTTCCATTCCCTTGCAAATCTCAATCTCCTTTCTAATCTTACCTTACTAAAGTTCCTATATCCTATATTCCTGAGTCTCTTAACTATTTTATCAATATCCAAATCGGGCACTATTTGAGACAATACAACACACAAGGTAAAGGGTATCTGAAGCAATTCTGGTTTATCTATCTGTGAGAGTTCATATATCCTTTTTAATTCATCATCACCCTCTTCCAGATTGAAATATACTCTCTCAGCATTATCATATTCGTCAACCAAATTCGGGATTGCAGATAGTTTTATATCCCTCTGTTTTGTAAGCCTCTTATACATAAAAAATTTAAGCACCTCTGGTTCACAGATTTTAAGCCAGTCTGAAAGTGTTATTACATTTCCCTTTGAGGATGAAATCTTCTCCCCATTAAGAGTAAAGAATTCATAAATAACAGGTAATGGAGGTTCATAATTGAGTATCTCCTTACAGATAATATTTGATGTCCAGAATGAACCTCCTGAACTTGCATGCTCCTTCCCAAGGGGTTCACATGTTACCCTAAAATGTTTCCAGCGAACCGCCCATTCTATCCTCCATGGAAGTTTTCCCATTCCTTTTTTTACATCAGACACGCCCCTATAATCACACCCCCTTACCCTCACACCAGATAAAACAACATCCCTGCATACATAATGTACCTCTGTATCATTCATCTTTATAGCCTTGGTGGTGGATATCCTTCCACAATTCTCACAGATGGGATTCCAGAAGATCGTATCATCTGATAGAGGCTCCCTCCTAAATCTATTTAATATCTCAACTATCTCCCTTGACCTGTTCAGTATGGTTTTTATCTCCCTTTCAAATTCATTTTTTCTGTATAACTCAGTGGCTGAATATACCCTTGGCTTTACACCAAACTTTGCCAAATCGGAGAGGAATGGCTCTACAAAATGTTCCACAAAATTTGAATGACACCCTTCAAAATCCGGGATATCTATTACTGGGTAGCCCAAATACCCTTCAAGATTTTCCATACCCTTCGGAATCTTTCTGAAGGGGTCAGAATCATCCGCAATCCACATAAAATCTACCTTTATACCCCTCCCAAGTAGAACCTTCCTTATGGCATCCCCTCTGATTACATCGGAGGCATTACCTATGTGGGGTATCCCCGATATAGATGTTCCGGTCTCTATAACATGCTCTGTTCCCCTTTCCATCAATTTCTCAGCAATTTTTATGGACCAGTGCATTTTACAATAATAATAAAATTTGGCGTATAACTATTAAACACAACCAAATTCAAGAATGGCTACAAAATTGCCAGCTCCCCCGCCGTTGTAATCCTCAATCCCTCTTCATCATCAATAAATCCCCTCTCCTTCAGTTCTCTTATATGATGGTATATCATCGCCCTTGAAATCCCCACCCTCTTCGCAAGATTTCTTACAGACACTTCACCTTTATTTATCTCCTCCAATATCCTCTTTTTTGTCTTACTCAAATCGAAAGAAAGTAATGGCAGTTCTATAACCTCATTATCCTCCTTGGTGATATATACAACCTTCTCTACCAATTCCCTTCTAGCATACGCTCCATATAACGCTCCCAAACTCTGTGTCTTCCTTGCTCCTGTTATATTAACAATTATATTCCTGCCATGTGCCTTCTCCTCCTCAATGACATCAACCACATCTCTCGCAATATCAACAACAGCATAAAGACTTGTAATCTTTGTATCTACTTCAACAACCCTCCCTATAGTCTCCCTTATCATCTGCTCAGCCTTCAACTTCTCCTCTGGGGCATCATCCTCCCTTACAAGAACAATCTTACTTGGACTAAACTTTGTAAAGGCAGCCATAACTGGTTCAATCCTATAAATTGTCGTTATCAGTGTCAATTCTGCCATAAACTATTCTTTACATTACTACTATATATTTGCTCTACATCCCTGTAAATAAAATGATATAACTGTAAATTTTTTAAACAATAGAAACAAAAATATAAATCAAATGAGATTACTACTAAAACTCAAGGCTCTTGGCAATTTTTCCTATGATACACTCTACTATAGTAAACTTCATGGTTTGATATACAATACCATAAAACCCCACTATCCGGAACTTCATAACAAATCCGGGTATAAATTCTTCTGCTTTTCCAACATCTTCCCCATCGGCGATTTTAAGGAAAATGACATTCGTAGTCTCCTCATCTCTTCACCAGACAAATTCTTCATAAAAACTCTGATAGAAAACCTGCCAGAGGGTATAAACATTGGTGAAATGTCTTTTAATATAGAATCCCGCAAACTCATTACCCCTTTCCTAAATAAAAACTCAAGCATAATATCTGCAACTCCAATAGTCATAAGGATTCCCGAGTATATGTATGATACATATAAGATCCCTGAAAAATACAGGAAAAAGAGATATGTGTATTGGCGTCCCTGTTACAGCTTTGAAGCTTTTGTTAAACAGCTTGAGGATAATCTAATCAAAAAATATAATGAATTTTACAAGACAGATATTGAAATAGAAAGAATCTTCGAGATGTTTAAATTTCTTAAACCTGTAGTAAATCATATAATGATTGATGGAAAAGAACAAGTATCTGTTGGAAGTTTATGGGAATTCACTTTCTCTTACATAGGGAAAAAGCAAAGGAAACTACTGGAATTTGGAATAGACTGCGGATTTGGAGAAAGAAATTCCTTCGGCTTTGGATTTATGAATATAAAATTTGATAAACACTGAATCAAAAATGAATAATACTTATATATTCGGATTTAATATATTATCATTATGATCCGAAAATTTATAAACCGCAGGGAAGAGCTTGAATTTCTTGAAAAGACATTTAAGGAGGAGGGATTAAAGGTTGTCATACTTTATGGCAGGAGGAGGGTAGGAAAGACTGAAATAATAAACCAATTTTGTAAAGATAAACCACATATATATTTTCTTGCCGACAAAAGAGGAACTCTAATAAATTCAAGAGAATTTGCTGCTAAATCGGCAGGATATTTTAATGATATTACACCAGAGGTTCGGAATTTCGATGAAGTATTCAAGTATATCTTAAAGCGGATTGGTAACAAAAAAATTATTATAGCGATTGATGAATTTTCATATCTTGTAGAAAAAGATGATTCAATTCCATCAGTATTCCAGAGAATAGTGGACGAATATTTAAAAGAAACGAATATCTATCTGATACTCTGTGGATCATCCATGAGTATGATGGAGAAAGGGGTTTTAAGTTACAAAAGCCCTCTTTATGGCAGAAGAACCGGTCAATGGAAAATAACACCTCTAAAATTTAGAGATTCGTGGTCATTTCTCCCAAAATATTCTCTTGAAGAATTCATAATGGCATTTTCCGTTGTTGGAAACATTCCTGCATACCTGATACAATTTGACGATTCAGTTGATGTTTACACCAACATAAAGGATAAAATACTTGAGAAGGGCAGTGCTCTTTATGAAGAAACGGAGTTCCTCCTGAAAGAGGAACTGAGAGAGCCATATGTCTATATGTCAATTCTCAGGGCTATTACAGGAGGTATGACCCGGGTTACTGAGATAGCTAACGGATGTTATATGAACGCAAAAGATATTCCGAAATATTTGCATGTTCTCCAAAGACTCCATCTTGTTCATCGAATCACACCAGTTACGGAGAGAAAGATAAAGACAAAGAAGGCAATTTATCAGGTATCAGATAACTTCTTCAGGTTCTGGTTTAGATTCGTATATCCCAACAGAAGTGATGTAGAAGGTGGTGATATAGATAGAGTTCTCTCAAAAATTATGGCTGAGTTCGATTCATATGTCGGAAGAATATTTGAACGGGTTTGCACGGAATTTCTTACAGAGATGAACAAACACAGAGATCTACCTCTATTTTTTACCAAAATAGGCAAATGGTGGCATAAAGATAAGGAAATTGATATAGTCGCCATAAATGAAGAAACTAAAGAAATTCTATTTGCAGAGTGCAAATGGTCCAATAAGAGAGTCGGAATTAAAACTTATAAAGAGTTGAAAGAAAAATCTGAATCAGTTAACTGGTTTAATGATGAACGAAAAGAATACTTTGCTATATTCTCAAGATCTGGATTTAAACCAGAACTAAAAAAGAAAAACATTCTCCTGTTTGATCTGAAAAATATTGAGAAGTGTATGAGATAATTGAAACATTTAGTATGGATATGTCATGTCGAGAAAGTTAGAGGAATAAAACAACATTACCAAGGAGGAATATGAAGACGAAGATCTGATATCCTCATCAAATCGGGATCCTATTTATACTCTTTCCCTCTTGTCTATTTTCACAACAATTATCTTATTTTCACCTTTATCCACTTCATAAGGTATACGATACTTTCCCGTTCTGATCCTATACAGGTTGGATTCGCCTTTAACTCTCTTATAGGGAGATCCCAGAGGGTTTTTCGTAATATTTCTAATTAGATTTCTAATGAATTTAGCAGCATTTTTTGAGAAAATTATCTCATACATTATTTTCACCAAATATCTCTTCGAATCTTATGAATTCCCCTTCTGTGAGTTCTTCAAATCCCAAGAAATTCTCTATTTTAGTATTGATCTCTATAAGCATCTTTTCTATATGATCAATTTTCTGTTTAGTAGATTACTCATCTTATTCACCAAATCTGCTTGATCTCCTACAGAAGTATATAAATAAATAATTAAAGCAAAGGATTAAAAAGTTGCAAAAATAATTGCAGATGAGATCGTGAGAAAATATATTATATTATGAATTCATATTTATCAGATACCTGCCCGAGATTGAGTTAATTAAAGATGGCAAAATAAAAGCAAAAGGTGATGATGAAATAGAAAAATTTATAGAGAGGAGGATTGTATCTCTTAGTTCAGTATTATAGCAAGTTTTCAATTCCATTACATCTTTCAGATCTTTTTTCATCTTCTTCATAATTACAAACTCTGTATCCAAACTCCGTAATAAAAAGCGAAAAATGTAAATTTTATACCTTAATTACTAAATTTTTGGCTTTTATTTATATATTTTGGAATTTAAGTTAAATTAAATTAGATATAAAGATGATGCTGAAAATTGAAACTCAACCTGATGTGTGGATGGGGAATGGGATTGAGAATCTTTATATATTAATTGATGGTTTAGATGGTTGTTCTGTAGAGATAGATAATACTTCACTGAATATAGAGATTTTAGATAAGGAGAAATTCCTAAAAAATTTTGCAAATCGAATAAAGCAAAAACAGGATGAAATAATTTTTGTTAAGAAACGGGATGATAAGGGACAGATAAGATATGTGAAAAAAGATTTTGTTTTGATGCAATATGGAAAAGCTTCAGGAGATAGAAACGTTCTGAAGGAAAAAATATATTCTGAAACAGAAAAACGACTTGATGGAATTTTTTCAAATCTTGAAAAAGGAAACAAAACTTGTGTTATTTGTGGAAAGAATTTTAAGAAATCTGTTGATAAGTTAAAACAAGCTGTTTACCCATTCGTTACAAAAATCAAGAGTTTGAGTGGTGTAAGAACTTTAAAGGATAACTACGATAATATTTGTCCATTATGTTATCTTGTAGGAACTTTAGAGTGGCTTGATGAAGGTATTATTTATAGATGTTTCTTAGGAGGTGGTGAACGTACTTATTCTGTTATTTTTCTCCCTTTTGAATTTGACTTAGAAAAACTTTATGAAAGTAAAAAAGAGTATATAGAAATTCTAACAGATAGACATTCTCAGGTGTCTAATTTGTTGAAAATAAAAAAGAAAAATATCGGCTATGAAGGTGAATTCACCACAATTTTAAAATTTTTTGAGAAGTTTATTGATAAAATTTTAGATGAATATAGAGAGGAAGAGATAGAGTTAGATGAATTATTTGAAGAAGTTGGAAGGAAGATCTGTAAATCGTGGATCATAATCAAAGTTCCTTCAGGACAGGTTAAGAATATACGATATCAACATCTCGATTTAGATGATGAAATTTTACATCTGATTGTAGAAATGGAAAAAAGAAGTAACTTTATTTATGCTAATGTTATAGATAAAATAGGTGTTGAAGCTCAGGGATTGTCCCTCCGGCAAAAAAATAAAATCATTAGCGAGAAGAGAGAATTGATGGGAAAATATGTATTAAAAAATGATTTTAGAGGCTTTTCTAGGGTTTTTCTACCAAAGAAAAATAAAACTGTCTATTATGGGAATTTAGATAGCCTAAACGAATTAATAAAATTGTGGAGGTTAGAGAAAATGGGGCTTGAGGAGCATTTAGAGGATATAAAAAGTGCTGGAAATTGTTTGGCAAAACTTTTGGAGAACCATCTAAGCGTTTTGTATGCTATGGACAAAGCAAGAAGTAAAGACGAATTTGTCAGAGCCTTGGAACAAGCATCTAAGAGGTTGGTTGGATTAAAGGAAGGGGAAATTAGAGGTGAAATGAAACCATCATCTCTAGCAAAAATTACTGAGATGACATACAATATAGAAAACTGGCAAGAACTCAGAGACGTTCTTCTGATATATACCTGTATATTTTTATCCTATAAAAAATTTGAAAAAGAAAAAGGTGGTGAAGAATGAAAGGAATAAATGTAATCTGGTTATCGAAAACGGATTTGACAAACTTGAATGCCGGAGAGGGTGAAACAAATTACATAGACATAAAAAAATTCAAGAAAGAAGGTAAGGAATTCC